>NZ_FOWR01000019.1 GCF_900115495.1 Enterovibrio norvegicus DSM 15893
TGGCAGAGCAGCGGATTCCAAATCCGCGTGTTGGGAGTTCGAATCTCTCCACCCCTGCCACATTTAAGGCTCCAGCAGAAATGCTGGAGCCTTTTCGTTTCTGTCACTTTTTCAAAGTGATGTTGGGAGCTGGAACGCCAGCCCGGTCGAATCTCTCCACCCCTGACACATTTTTCGTCCTAAAGACAGCTATTCCAACATAGAGCATTTATCTCCCTTCCTTAGCGCTTCGAAGGTTTAAGGCGTATCATACGGCTATTGTTTCTCATCATCACGGTCAAGAACCATGAATCAAGCTGTCCTACTCTCATTTATCGCGTTAGGCGGTGCTGTTGGTGCCTGCTCTCGATACCTTATTTCAGAACTGTGTGTCGTCTTGCTAGGACGCGGGTTTCCCTTTGGTACATTGACCGTCAATGTCATTGGATCTCTTGCAATGGGGCTACTCGTTGCTGCTCTAGAACAAGAAACCTTTGTTCCAGGTCCCTGGAAGCATCTTATTGGGTTGGGTTTCTTAGGTGCATTGACGACATTTTCCACTTTCTCAATGGATAATGTATTGATGATTCAGCAAGGTGAATGGCTGAAGATGGGGCTGAACGTTGTACTCAATGTGGTGGTGTGTATTTTTGCTGCATGGGCGGGTTTTCAGCTTTTAATGCGCGCCTAATCACACCTTCTGCGGTTGAGAAGGTTTACCCGATTACCTATACTGCTCGATGATACTTGTCGGAGTGCCATTTGGCTGAGACTGCGAAAGCGGGATCCGTTGAACCTGATCAGGCTAATACCTGCGAAGGAAACAAGAGAAGAAAACTTACATGCCGTAGGTGTATCTATTTTTTGATAGGTTTATTTATGTGCAAATATCACTCTTGAAGCGCCTATCCGGCAAGCATTTATTCCCACATAAATTTGGAGTAATGCTATGTCGAGTCGTAAACAATCTAGAAGCGAAGCTAAAGCTTTCATCGATAACCTGTCGGTAAAACCTTTCCCCAATTCTCAAAAAGTCCATGTAGAAGGCTCTCGTCCTGACATTCGCGTAGGTATGCGTGAAATCTCTCTTGCCCCAAGCCTCATTGGTGGCAGTAAAGATAATCCTCAATTTGAAGACAATGAAGCGGTTCGTGTTTATGACACGTCCGGTGTTTATACTGATCCTGATTACGATATAGATATTTATTCAGGCTTGCCTAAACTCCGCGAACGTTGGATAGAAGAACGTTCTGATACTGAACGGTTAGACACCGTCTCTTCTGAATTCGCGCAGACCCGTCTTGATGATGACACTTTAGATGAGTTGCGTTTTGGTCATTTACCAACGGTTCGAAAAGCTCAAAAAGGTCGTTGTGTTACCCAACTTCACTATGCACGCCAAGGGATCATTACCCCAGAAATGGAGTACATCGCCATTCGTGAGAATATGGGAAGTCCTAAGTATTCTGATGAGCAACTAAACCGCCAGCATCCAGGTGAAAACTTTGGGGCTAATTTACCTAAAGAGATTACACCCGAGTTTGTACGTAAGGAAGTGGCGGAAGGACGAGCGATCATTCCATCCAATATCAACCACCCAGAATCCGAACCGATGATCATTGGTAGAAATTTTCTGGTAAAGGTTAATGCCAATATTGGTAACTCTTCCGTGAGTTCATCCATTGAAGAAGAAACCGAGAAACTGATCTGGTCGACACGTTGGGGTGGCGATACCGTCATGGATCTTTCTACGGGACGAAATATTCACGAAACGCGAGAGTGGATTTTACGAAATAGCCCGGTCCCTATTGGTACAGTACCTATGTATCAAGCACTTGAGAAAGTAAATGGTGTCGCTGAAAACCTGACTTGGGAGGTTATGCGTGACACCTTAATTGAGCAAGCCGAGCAAGGTGTCGACTACTTCACCATTCATGCTGGCGTGCTTCTTCGCTATGTGCCTATGACCGCTAAACGCGTAACGGGTATTGTGTCCCGTGGCGGCTCCATCATTGCCAAATGGTGTCTTGCTCATCACACCGAGAGTTTTCTTTATACTCATTTCCGCGAAATCTGTGAAATCTGTGCTCAATATGATGTCGCGCTGTCTCTTGGTGATGGCCTGCGCCCTGGCTCTGTGGCTGATGCGAATGATGAAGCCCAATTCTCAGAGTTACGCACCTTGGGCGAATTGACCAAAGTTGCGTGGGAATACGATGTTCAGGTCATGATAGAAGGACCTGGACATGTGCCAATGCACATGATCAAAGAGAACATGGATGAGCAGCTTAAACACTGTCATGAAGCACCGTTTTATACGCTTGGTCCGCTAACGACGGATGTTGCACCTGGTTATGACCACATCACGTCGGGTATTGGCGCAGCAATGATTGGCTGGTTTGGTTGTGCAATGCTTTGTTATGTTACGCCTAAAGAGCATCTTGGCCTTCCAAACAAAGACGACGTGAAAGTCGGTTTGATTACTTACAAACTCTGCGCACATGCCGCTGACCTTGCGAAAGGCCATCCCGGTGCACAAGTCCGTGATAACGCTTTGTCGAAAGCGCGTTTTGAATTCCGTTGGGAAGATCAATTTAATTTAGCGCTAGACCCAGAAACTGCACGTGCATACCACGACGAGACTCTGCCGCAAGAATCCGGCAAAGTGGCCCACTTTTGCTCTATGTGTGGTCCTAAATTCTGTTCAATGAAGATCAGTCAGGAAGTCCGTGAGTACGCGAAAAACCAAGAGCTTGGCGAAGCGATTGAAGTGAAAATGCTCGATGATCCACTTGAAGGCATGAAACAGAAATCGGCTGAGTTTCTTGCGAAAGGCAGCGAACTTTATCATCAAAAGGCGTAAGGAGTCGGTATGAAGGCTTCGAATGTATTCGTCAGTCAGCCTTTTGAAAAAATGGAGGAGGGCTTAGGCCCTCTTTACCCTGTGGTTGATGACATTGCGCTGCTTAAGAGATTGTTGGCGCATGGCGTACGAACAGTGCAGCTTCGGGTTAAAGACCCAAACCATCCTCATCTCGAAGCAATGATAGAAGACGCGGTTGGGTACGGTGAGCTTTATAACGCACAGGTGTTCATTAATGACCACTGGGAAAAAGCCTTATCAGCCGGCGCTTACGGCATACATTTGGGACAGGATGATCTAAAAAGTGCTGATCTGAATGCCATTGCGAAAGCAGGGATTCGCTTAGGTGTGTCGACAAGAACGGCAGAGGAACTGCAATTAGCCTTATCTTTAAATCCGAGCTACTTGGCGATTGGACATATATTTCCTACCCCTACCAAGCAGATGCCAACCCCTCCTCAAGGCATTGAGCAACTAAAAACACATTTACGGACTGTGAATGGAAAAGTTCCGACCGTGGCCATTGGCGGTATCGATCTATCTGTCGCGTCAGAGGTATGGCAATCAGGCGTTGATGCCATTGCTGTCGTTCGTGCTATCACTCAATCCGAAGATCTAGCCGCAACACTTCACTCTTTTGCAGACATTCTGACAGAGGAGGCGAGAAATGAACTTTCCACCGCTCTCTGATGACGCGTTTGATCGATACAGCCGTCAAATCATGCTGGCTGATTGGGGGGAGAAATCTCAACAAAAACTCGCGGTAGCCAAGGTCTTGATTGTTGGGTGTGGCGGGCTAGGGACCGTGGCGGGACTGTATCTTGCCGGAGCAGGGGTGGGGCATCTTGTATTAGCCGATGATGATGATGTCGAATCTTCCAATTTGCCTCGTCAGGTTGCTTATCGCGAAACGGATGTAGGCACCCCCAAAGCCAAAGCGCTGAGTGCCCAACTCAGCGCGTTGAATCATCGTATTCATTGTCGACCTGTTGAGCGCCGTCTCTCGGGAAAATCGCTTTCTTTGGAAGTGTCTCTTGCCGATCTGGTATTGGATTGCAGCGATAACCTAGAGACGCGCCAAGCCATCAACGAGGCTTGTTTTACCTCGAAAACGCCCCTTATCTCTGGTGCAGCAATCGGTTGGAATGGTCAGTTAATGGTGTTTGATTTTGCTCGTGCGAAGACACCTTGCTACCACTGTTTGTTCCCTGCGAAACATGATGAAACGACACGAAACTGCCAATCAGCAGGCGTTATTGGGCCTGTTGTTGGTGTGATTGGTAACTTTCAGGCACTTGTCGCACTGCAATACCTGACCCAGCCAGAGAAACCTGCAACGCGCTTTTATCACCTTGATGGGCTCACATTATCTTGGCAAATGATGCACGTTCCTCAGGACCCCGCATGTACAGTTTGTCAGGTTCAAAAGAAGGCGGTGATAAATGAATATTTGGCTTAATGAACAAGCGTATACAACGATTGATGCTTGCGATCTTAAAGCACTCATTACTGAATTGTCGCTGCCAGATAATGCTGTCGCGGTAGCAATTAATGGCGATATTGTCCCGCGTCACCAGTGGCAAGACACGCCATTAGAGGAAGGTCTTCAAATTGCTGTTTTTCAGGCTATTGCAGGAGGATAACCATGTTGAGAATTGCAGATAAAGTTTTCGCTTCTCGCCTTTTTACGGGAACAGGCAAGTTTTCAAGCACCAAAGTGATGGCAGAAAGCATTGCGAAAAGTGGTTCAGAACTGGTCACTATGGCACTTAAACGTGTTGATGTTCGAAATCGAGATGATGACATTCTTGCGCCCCTTTTAGCCTCTGATATCCATTTGCTTCCCAACACGTCAGGTGCCAAAACTGCAAAAGAGGCAATATTCGCGGCGCGTTTAGCGCGTGAGGCATTGGGCACAAACTGGCTAAAACTGGAAATTCATCCAGACCCTAAATATTTGATGCCCGATCCAATTGAAACGCTCAAGGCTGCCGAACAGTTAGTCCAAGAGGGCTTTATTGTGTTGCCTTACTGCCATGCAGATCCGGTGCTGTGTAAGCGACTTGAAGAGGTTGGGTGCGCTGCTGTCATGCCGCTTGGTGCGCCAATTGGGAGTAATAAGGGTCTGGTTTCTAGCGACTTTCTCGACATCATTATCGATCAAGCAAAAGTGCCGGTTGTGGTGGATGCTGGGATAGGCGCACCTTCTCATGCTGCATTTGCAATGGAAAAAGGTGCGGATGCTGTGCTCGTCAATACGGCTATCGCCACCGCAGCAAACCCTGTCGCCATGGCGTATGCGTTTAAATTGGCGGTTGAAAGTGGCCGAATGGCCTATGAAGCTGGGTTGGCAGGTAGAGCACAACACGCGGTGGCATCGAGCCCTTTAACGGCTTTCTTAGATGAGCTTGCTTGAGAATAGGGAGACGACATGGGTTTTTCAGAGCAATGGGCAGATCTCGAATGGGACGACATTCGGCTGTCTATTTACAGTAAAACAGCCAACGATGTGTCGTGCGCGTTGGCGAAGCCGAAACGCGATCTTGAAGATTTCAAAGCGCTGATATCGCCGGCCGCTGAGCCTTTTCTAGAGCAAATGGCGCAACAAGCAGCCGCGGCGACAAGGCGTCGTTTCGGGTATACGGTGAATTTCTACGTACCGCTTTATCTATCAAATCTATGTGCCAATGCTTGTACCTATTGTGGTTTTTCGATGGAAAACCGCATTAAACGCAAAACCTTGTCGATGAGCGAAATAGAGCGTGAATGCAATGCTATCAAAGCCATGAACTTTGACAGTATTTTGCTCGTCACAGGTGAACATCAAACCAAGGTAGGCATGGCGTATTTCCGTGATGCTGTGCCTGCGATTAAGCAGCACTTTAGCTATTTGGCGATGGAAGTTCAGCCAATGGAAGAACAAGAGTATGCCGAGTTGCGTAGCTTTGGTTTGGATGCGGTGATGGTCTATCAAGAGACGTATAACCGCGCCACTTATGCAGAGCACCATCTTCGCGGGAACAAAACGGATTTTGCATACCGACTCGATACGCCGGATCGATTGGCGCGAGCCGGCATAGATAAAATCGGCATTGGCGCATTGATCGGGCTGGATGAATGGCGCACGGACTGCTTTTTTGTCGCTAACCATCTTGATTACTTAGAGCGCACCTATTGGCGCAGTCGTTATTCGATTTCTTTCCCCCGTTTACGTCCTTGTGAAGGCGCTGTTCAGCCTAAGTCGGTGATGACAGACCGCCAATTGGTACAACTTATCTGTGCCTATCGGTTGTTAAATCCTGAGGTTGAGCTTTCCTTATCGACCCGAGAGTCACCGGATTTTCGTGACAAAGTACTGCCGCTGGGTATTACGTCGATGTCTGCGGCATCGAAAACACAACCCGGTGGATATGCCGACGAAGAAGAAGAGCTAGAGCAATTTGCCGTGTCTGACGAACGCAGCGCCAGAGAAGTCGCAACGGCTGTTAAACAGGCGGGTTTTGAAGTGGTTTGGAAAGACTGGGATGCATCGTATTCAGGTTAAGTACAACTCAACGAAAAGGCTCCAGAAGGAGCCTTTTATTCAACACGCATAAAGTTAACTTTATGTCACAAAGGTACTGTGGCTTGCTTAAGCCACGCTAAGTCTTCACCCTCGAGAGACGGACTCACGTCTTGCCATACTTTCTGATGGTAATCGTTCCACCATGTGATCTCGCTATCGGTCAGTAGAGAAACATCGACGAGTCGACGATCAATCGGTGCGCGGGTCAGTGATTCAAAGCCCAGCACCGTCATATCACCTTTCGTTGGCACTTCCACGACGATTTCCAAGTTCTCAATGCGAATACCGAATGCGTCTGCGCGGTAGTAACCAGGCTCGTTAGACAGCACCATACCTGGAAGCAATGCGACGGTGTTTGGCGCTTTTGCGATACGTTGAGGGCCTTCATGCACGCTAAGGAAGTGACCGACGCCATGGCCTGTGCCATGGTCGTAATCAAAACCGTGCGCCCATAGGTGTTGACGGGCAAGTGCATCTAATTGGCTGCCACTGGTGCCTTTCGGGAAGCGTGCCGTACCCAATGCAATATGGCCTTTCAGTACTAAGGTGAAGGCGGTTTTCACTTCGTCTGAGCACTCACCAATCGCAATGGTTCGCGTGATGTCGGTGGTGCCATCTGGATACTGGCCGCCTGAATCCACCAAATACACATTGTTGAGCTCAAGATCACCTGGCTTTGGTTGGTTTAGGTGATTGTAATGACACATTGCGGCGTTTCCGCCCGCGGCAGAGATAGTGTCAAAGCTCAAATCGGCAAGGGTGTCATCTTTTTCACGGAAGCTGAGAAGCGTGTCAGAAAGCTCGGCCTCATTAGGAAGGCTTCCCGCTGCGACTTGTGCATCGACCCATGCGAGGAAGCGGCTCACTGCAACACCGTCGCGAATATGGCAGGCTTTGATACCTGCGATTTCAGTGCTGTTTTTAGCGGCTTTTGGCAACATGCAGGGATCGGCTGCATGCACGATGTGCGCGCCATGTTGGGTAAGCACTTGGCTTGCCCATGCATTGCTTGTTTGTGGATCAACCAAGACTGTCTTTCCGCTCAAAGAGGCTAAAGAAGCTTCGAGAGCGTCAGGTGCTTGAACGGAAACACCCTTTCCAACATGCGCAGCGAAAGCGTTTGGCAGGCGAGCAGGGTCGATGAAAAAGGTCACGTTGCCGTTGGCTTCGATCAATGCGCTTGAAAGTAACACGGGCAGGCGCGATACATCGCCGCCGCGGATATTAAGCAGCCAACAAATACTATCAAGCTGGCTTAACAGTGCAGCGTCTGCACCTGATGTTGAAAGGGCTTGACCGATGACGTGACGTTTGTCTTCACTGCTTTGACCTACAAGGTTATTCTCCATCAATCGTGCGTCAGTGAGTAACGGAGCTGGGCGGTCATGCCACAAGGTATCGATTGGGTTACTGTCGATGCGAATGAGCTCAAGGGAGCCGTCTACTACTGATTCCGCTTGTGCTAACCAATTGGCGCTGTGAAGACGTGGATCCACGGCCACTTTGCTGCCAAGTGGCAATGTATTAAGTAGCCACTGCAGTGCAGGTTCTTCAATCAGGTGGCGGTATTCAAAAGTATCGGCAGGGACTTGCTTGCGCACTTGCACCGTGTAGCGACCATCGACAAACATCGCTGCTTTTTTGCGAGTGATCACCGCTGCGCCAGCCGAGCCTGTAAATCCTGTTACCCAGTGGAGGCGTTCGTTGTGTTCTGGGATGTATTCGCCAAGAAATTCGTCTTCATGTGGGATAATCAGCGCGTCCAGAGACTGGTCATCTAGCCAACGTCGTAAAGCCTCGACGCGTTCAGCAGTCGTAGTGTGCATGTATCGTCCTATTATTCTCTGTTTGAATGATCGTAACGTTCTAAATGGGTTGAAACCCTGTGGTTTCTTAACCTCTACGCTATCTGTTTTCCTCTGCCGCTGCAATTTCTGTCATATGTCTGCAACGTGAAATAATTAACTCCCTTAACCAATGGTGTCCCGGATCGCTTTGTCGGCTTTGATGCCAAAACAAGGTGTATGCCATGGGAGGGAGAGGTTCTGGAAGCGTCAGCACCATCATGTCGAGTTGTTTGGCGACCGAATAAGCAAAATGTGAAGGGGCAGTAAATACGAGATCGGTGTGCGTACAAAGGCTTGCCGCACTATTAAAGTCTGGCACATACATAGCGATATCCCGTTCAAGGCCTCGCTCTGCCAGTTTATAGTCTAGTAACCAACGATCACTGCCATCACACCGAACTTGCACATGCCGCTGTTTCAAATAGATGTCCATGTTCCAGTCAGCACTAAGGATCGGGTGGTCTTTTCTTACGATGACACGTTGCTGATCTTGATAGAGTTCTTCATAGATGATGCCTTTTGGTGGCATCAGCGTCAGCATGGCATCCGCAGGGTTTAGGTCTTTCCCTGTGATGCCAAAGTCGACGTCTCCTCTCGCCATGGCATCAAAGGTATGCGGACCCCATGCTTCTGTGTCTAACGTGATGGATGGCGCGGCATCAAGAATTTCACTGAGAAAGCGGGGAAGTAACAACGGATACGCGCTTTCAACCAAGGCAAAATGAAAGCGACGGTCGCTGGTTGCTGGACTGAATTCGTCGGTCACTATTAACCCTTCGATATGGCCAAGTAAATTCTTTAGTCCTGCCTTTAAAGAAATGGCCTTCGGGGTGGGGTGAAGCCCTCGCGAAGTGCGGTTAAACAGTGGGTCATCAAACTGCGTACGTAATTTTGCGAGGTTCTTACTTACCGCGGATTGGCTAAGGTTCAACCTTTGTGCTGCGCGCGTGACGTTGCATTCTTCGATCAATACATGGAGGCAAATCAGGAGGCTGAGATCGTAACGAAGCAACTGGTTGAGGTTCATTGAATGATATTCCAAATGGTCATGTCTAACCTGAATATAAACCATTTTTGTTCATATCTGAATGCGACTACACTCCGCGTTAAATAATCAGGAGTACGTTATGTCCGCCCCTTCTTCAAAACCTGATAGTCGCCTTGTTGCGTTAATGGTCTTGCTGGTGCTTTTCAGCCCACTGGCTATTGATATCTATCTACCTGCTATGCCGCTAATGGCCACTGAATTTGATGTCGCGCCAACGCGTATTCAAGACACCATCTCATGGTTCTTGGTGAGCCTCGGTGTGGGTCAACTCTTGGCTGGCCCATTGGCTGATCGCTTTGGCCGTCGTCCTGTTGCTATGGCAGGCATTGCGATTTATGCCGTTAGCTCAGGCATGGCATGGGTAGCTCAATCACTCGACGCACTCTTAATTGCCCGATTACTGCAAGGTGCTGGTGCTAGTGCAACGTCTGTGTGTGCATTTGCGGCTGTTCGAGACAGCTTTGGTGCGAAAAAAAGCGGCCAAATGATCAGCTACCTTAACGGTGCTATCTGTTTTATTCCTGCGCTTGCGCCACTTCTCGGTAGTTGGCTTACGCACATGTTCGGCTGGCGTTCAAATTTCAGTTTCATGATGGCGTATGCGGTTGTGGCATTTGTGTTGGTGATGACGCTGTTCCGTGAAACCCGACCCGCAGATACCGATACCAGTGGTCGCTTACTAAGCCCTTCGCGTTATTGGCAAGTGCTTAAAGAGCCTGTGTTTGTTTACCATGCGGTACTTTGCTTGCTGGCGATGTCTGTCATTCTTGCGTATGTCACCTCGGCACCCGTGAGATTGATTTCGGAACTTGGCTTATCCATGGAAGCCTTCACCTTGTGGTTTGGTACCAATGCGGCCTTCAATATTTTCGCGTCAATGACAGCGCCAAAAGTCATCGAAAAATTTGGCAGTCGTAAAACACTGAATGCAGGCATGGTGACCTTGTTGTTTGCGGGCTGCTTGATGGCGGCATTGAGTGGCACACAACAGGCGTGGGCATTTATGTTGCCAGTGATTGTGTCTTCATTTGGTTTTGCGTGGATTTTAGGTTCAGCCGCAGGTAAAGCCCTGGAGCCATTTGGTCAGCGCGCAGGTACGGCCGCTGCATTGTTGGGTTTATTCCAAATGAGTGGCGCTGGCACCTTGGTGAGTTTGACACAGCGTGCTGGTCTGAGTGAGCCGCACTTGCTGGTCTTCCACATGCTGTTACTAGCACCAGGCCTATTTGTTCTTTGGTCATCAGCTGGTAAGCGCTGGCACACGGCTGAATGCTAAACCTGCTGACTAAGTGTTAAAGAATACAAAATGATAAGACGCGAAAAGCGCAGGGTCTCGACAACCCAATAACAAATCTTCGCCCGCCAATTCTTATTGTGCGGGCATTTTTTTGTTGCTTAATAAGCAAAGGGAGTATATTTAGTGTGCAACCTTTTCCTTTCCACCCCTACATACACTAATAGGCAGTCATAATTTATGTCGATGTCGACAATCGAATTAGCACGTCATCTGGAAATGCTTGAAGAATCGCCAGAGAAAATGATGTTCGGAAAACTTCTCACTGAATTAAGCGGTATGAGCGAAGAGCGTGTTCAGCGAGCAGCACGTCAAGTGCCTATCAGCGGCCTGCGTGAGCTGGTACATCAGTTTAATAAGGTGATTCACGATCGTCGTGGTGAGCGCGTACAAGAGCTTGCACAAGAGATGGCGAATGATGGTATTTCAGCAGAAGAGCTGCGCCAATATTTAGCGCAGCGTACTCGCTAGAATTAAATATTCCCCTGAACTACGTTTTACTTTTTCGCTGCTGAACCAAAAGACCTGCAACAATCATTAGCAATCCGACCAGCGTTGTTGGATGGATTTGTTCGCCTATGATCGTGGCAAGTAGCAATAAAGAAATAAATGGCGAAATAAAAATGAGATTACTGATACGCGCTGTATTTGACGCTAACTTAATGGCATTTAACCAAAGCACGAACGTGATCCCCATTTCGAATAAACCAACATAGCTAACTGCTAACCAGCCTTGCCAAGGAATGCCGCTCCAATCGCTGGTATAAAGGCTCAGTCCAATCGAAAAGGGCAGTGACAGAAGAAAACCAAGCAGTAGACCTATAACCGGGTCGGCTTGGTTTTTTGCATTTAGAATCCAATACCCGGCCCACAGTAAAGTGGATAGCAGCGCCAAGCCAACCCCTAATGGACTGTCAAAATTCAACGCAAGCACATCCCCTTTTGTGGCAATCACCACCACCCCGGCATAGCCAAGTACCGCAGCAATCCAATCTTGTTTACGGATTTTTTGCCCCATAAAAATGGCCGCCATCAGCGTGAGCGTAATTGCCCAGCTGTAATTAAGGGGTTGGGCTTGAGAGGCGGGCAGCAAATCGTAGGCTTTAAAAAGCACCAAGTAATAAACCAGTGGGTTAATTAAACCCAGCATCAAATAATACAGTGGGCGCTTCGACAGTGTGGCGGTGAGCGTGTTCAGTGTGCCTTTCCACGCCGCAATTGCCGCAAGAGACAGGGCTGACACGACACTCGCTGCGGCAAGCATTTGGATGGGGTCCATGTAAGTGAGGGTGATCTTGAAGGCTGTTGCGACGGTTGACCACAGCAACACCGCAGCCAATCCGTAGCCGATCGCAAGGCGGTCGTTCATGACGAATCATTCCATTGAGAAAGAGAGAGCATGCAGTCTAGAGCAATCGGTGACCATTAGAAAAGCTGGACATTTATCCAGTGCTTTATTAGCCTTCAATACTGGTTATGGCGTGAAATTAAAAGGTTATCGCATGCAGATAGAAAGCCTGCTTTCGGATGGAATGATTTGGGCTGCAGCAGGCGCTGGAGTCACGGCGATTGTTGGCACAATATTTCATCGACTCTCACAGCGAAACCTTCGCGATCTGATGATGCAGCAACAAGAAGCCGATGAGAAAATCAGCCAATCCACTATTTTACGTCTTGAAGCCGAAACGCGCACCTTGCAGGGTGAGCTCGATGGCATGGACTTAGAGCGTGACCGATTGAGCAATGAACTTCGACATCAATATGGCAAGTTGACTGCCGCGGCCGAAAAACTGCGTCAGATGGACATCATCCGCAGTGAAAAAGACCAGCTGTCTGACACCGTTGAAACCCTTCGAGACCACAAAGCCGCGTTAGAACTTTCTCTTCGAGAGCAGCAAACCCGCACGGAAGAGCAACTTGAAGCCGCTGATGCAAAAATTCGATTGCTTGAAGGTGCGGAAGAGCGTCTGCGTGTTCAGTTTGAAAGCTTAGCGAACAAAGTGTTTGACCATAAAACCCGCACCGTGGATGAGCAGAACCGTCAGAGTTTAGAAAGCTTACTTGGGCCGTTGAAAAACCAACTAGAAGGTTTCCATAAGCAGGTTTCTGACAGTTTCGGCGAGCAAGCCAAAGAGCGCCACACCCTGATCCATGAAATAAAAAGCCTGCAAAAGCTCAATGAAGACATGACCCGAGAAGCGGTGAACCTCACTCAAGCATTAAAAGGCGACAATAAGCAGCAAGGAAATTGGGGTGAAGTGGTGCTTGCTCGTGTGCTGGAAGAGTCAGGACTTCGCGAAGGGCATGAATACCAAACGCAGGTCAGCCTCGAAAATGAACAAGGCAAGCGATATCAGCCGGATGTGATAGTGCGTCTACCCCAAGGGAAAGACGTGGTTATCGACGCCAAAATGGCGCTGGTGGCTTACGAACGTTACTACCATGCGGAAACCTTAGCGGACAAAGACAGTGCCCTGCGAGAGCATGTAGCGGCGATTCGCGGGCATATCCGTGGCCTTGGGCGTAAAGATTATCATCAGCTTCACGGCATTCAGAGTTTGGATTATGTGCTCATGTTTATTCCGGTTGAGCCAGCGTTCCAAATTGCCCTTGAAGCCGAGCCCTCATTGATTCGGGAAGCCCTCGATAACAATATCATGCTTGTGAGTCCGACCACTTTGCTGGTGGCACTTCGCACCATCAATAATCTATGGCGATATGAGCACCAAAACCAAAATGCCCGTTTAATTGCGGAAAAAGCCGCCAAGCTTTATGACAAAATTCGCTTGTTTGTCGTAGACATTGAAGTGCTGGGCGGTGCGTTGGACAAAGCGACCGACAGTTACCAAGGTGCGCTTAATAAGCTTTCTACTGGGCGCGGGAACATATTGCGTCAGGCGGAAGGCTTTAAAACACTGGGTGTGGAAGTAAAACGGGATATTAGTGTGGCGATGCTGAAAAGAGATGCGTCAGACGATGAAGACGACGCGCCAGCCTTGTCGGCATCTCGTGATTAAGCCTGACCTCTTATCCGCGGCACGAACCGCTTTTCGCCTTTGTGGGTATAAAGTACACTAAGCAGCAAAAATAACGGGCATTTTCTTAGCACGTCCGCTATTACTCAGGGGTTTACGATGACAGATACGACACAGGGCGTGACGCAAGACGCGGATCAGAATACCACTCACTTTGGCTTTCAAACGATCGCCAAAGAAGACAAAGTCAGCATGGTGGCAAATGTCTTCCACAATGTGGCAGCGAAGTACGACATCATGAACGACGTGATGTCTATGGGTATTCACCGGATTTGGAAGCGCTTCACCATCGATTGCAGTGGTGTGCGTCCAGGTCATCGCGTGTTGGACTTGGCTGGTGGAACCGGCGATCTGACAGCAAAATTTTCCCGCATCGTGGGTGATAAAGGTCAGGTGATTTTGGCTGATATCAATAACTCGATGCTCAATGTTGGCCGCGATAAACTGCGTGACATCGGCATTGTTGGCAACGTGAATTACGTGCAAGCCAACGCCGAAGAACTGCCATTTCCAGACGATTATTTTGACTGCATCACCATTGGTTTTGGTTTGCGTAACGTCACCGACAAAGACAAAGCATTACGCTCTATGTATCGCGTGTTGAAACCCGGTGGCCGCTTGTTGGTGCTGGAATTCTCAAAGCCCATCGTAGAACCACTGTCGAAAGTGTACGACGCCTACTCCTTCCACCTGTTACCGAAAATGGGCGAACTCATTGCTAACGATGCGGAAAGTTACCGCTATCTTGCAGAGTCTATTCGCATGCACCCAGATCAAGAGACCTTGAAAGGGATGATGGAAGGTGCAGGTTTCGAGCAAACGAAATATTTCAACCTGACCGGTGGCATTGTTGCCTTGCACCGCGGTTACAAATTCTAAGGTGCTGCTATGCCACTCGATCCGTTAGTGACCGCCGTTGTCGAAACCAGCATCAATACGCTGATCCGTCAAGACAGCGAGAGTCAACGCCGTTTAGCGCGCCTAAAAGGTAACGTGCTGCGCGTCAAACTGACCGACATCAACAAACAGTTGGTGTTTGTGTTTAGCCAGCAAGTTGATGTGTTGGCAGCGTTTGAAGGTGATGCCGATTGCGAGCTTGCGCTTGCGGTTTCCGTGCTGCCTCAGCTAAAAGACAAAGCCAACCTGACCCGTTTGATCAAACAAGACAAACTGCATTTAGACGGTGATATCGACATTGCTCAGCATTTTTCTAGCTTGTTGAATGGGCTAAACCCAGACATTGCAGAATGGTTGTCTCACTATACCGGTGATGTGGTTGCACATACCGTGGTGAGAACGGCACAACAAGGCATCGCGTTTCTCAAAGATGTCGGTAAGCGCCAGCAGCGTTATGCCGCAGAATTGGTGGTTGAAGAGTGGCGCTTAGCGCCCGGCGCATTGGAAGTCGCGTATTTCGCTGACCAAGTGGATGATGTGCAAAGCCATGCCTCGCGTCTTCAAGCACGTATTGATGCGTTTGAACAAAAGCTAAACGTAGTCGCTAAGGTGGAGAGCGCATGACACCCAGCGAAATTCGCCGTTTATACCAAATCACAAAAGTTCAGCTAAATTACGGTCTTGATGAGCTTTTACCAAAACAACCTATTACGCGTGGGCCTCACCTCATGCGAAAAATGCTGTTTTGGCTAAAAAATTGTCATGAAGACAAAGTGCTGGGCGAGCGCCTACGGTTGGCATTGCAAGAGCTCGGGCCGGTCTGGATAAAGTTCGGACAGATGATGTCAACGCGTCGAGATCTGTTTCCGCCAGCGATTGCTGACCAACTCGCCATGCTGCAAGACCAGGTTGCCCCATTTGACGGCAAGTTGGCGAAATCGCAGATGGAAGAAGCACTCGGTGGGCCTATTGAAACTTGGTTTGATGATTTTGATGAAACGCCCTTGGCATCTGCATCTATTGCGCAGGTGCACACCGCGATATTGAAAGAAAATGGTCGCGAGGTCGTGCTCAAAGTTATTCGCCCTGACATCCTTCCTGTTATTCAAGCCGACATTAATCTGATGTACCGCATGGCGCGCATCGTCGCCCGTTTCTTGCCAGAAGCGCGTCGTTTAAAGCCGGTCGAAGTGGTGCGTGAATACGAAAAAACACTGCTTGATGAGCTCGATTTGATGCGTGAAGCGGCCAATGCCATCCAGCTTCGTCGTAACTTCGAAAATGACCATATTCTCTATGTGCCGGAAGTCTTTAGCGATTACTGCCGTACACGCTTGATGGTGTCTGAGCGCATCTATGGCATTCAAGTGTCAGACATGGAAGGCCTACGAGAAAACGGAACCGATTTAAAACTCCTTGCTGAACGCGGCGTACAGGTATTTTTCACACAAGTTTTCCGTGATAGTTTCTTCCACGCTGACATGCACCCGGGCAATGTGTTCGTGTCTTATGACCACCCTAAAGACCCACAATGGATTGGATTGGACTGTGGCATTGTTGGTACGTTAAACCGTGAAGACAAACGCTACCTTGCAGAGAATTTCTTGGCGTTTTTCAATCGAGACTACCGTAAAGTCGCCGAACTGCACGTTGATTCAGGTTGGGTGCCGCATGACACCAATGTGGATGAGTTTGAATTTGCGATTCGCACCGTGTGTGAGCCTATTTTCGAAAAGCCACTGTGTGAAATTTCCTTTGGCCATGTGCTGTTGAACCTGTTTAACACCGCGCGTCGCTTTAATATGGAAGTGCAGCCACAACTTGTCTTGTTGCAGAAAACCCTGTTGTATGTAGAAGGGCTAGGGCGTCAGCTTTATCCGCAACTCGATTTGTGGGATACCGCCAAACCTTTCCTTGAAGACTGGATGTCTCGACAGCTAGGTCCAAAAGCGTTGATAAACGCAATTAAAGAAAAAGCACCATTTTGGGCTGAAAAACTGCCGGAGTTACCGGAACTTGTTTACGATAGCTTAAAGCAGGGACGTCAGGTAAACCAACGCATGGACGCTATGTACCAAGAGTTTATGTTGGCACGCCGACAGCATAACCGCGCTCGCTTCTTACTTGGGGTGGGTGCTACATTGCTCGTTACCTCTGCCATACTGTATAGCAATCACGTGGATCTTCTCCCTCACGTTGCTGGTGGTACGGCATTGTTGAGTTGGTTATTCGCATGGCGAGCATTTAATAAATGATTCCATTGTCCTATCAACGTGAAGTAGATTGGGGCATATCAAATAAGTTGTAGCATTGAGCGCGTAGACTCCTGTTACTTTTTTTACACCACATAACGCAGAGGTAGCACTAGCATGGGTGGTATTAGTATTTGGCAACTGCTGATTGTCGCAGTGATCGTAGTTCTTTTATTCGGAACGAAGAAATTGCGTAACATTGGCGGTGACCTCGGCTCAGCAGTAAAAGGCTTCAAAAAAGCCATGACTGACGACGAGAAAAAAGACGCTGATTTTGTCCAGGAAAAACTGGAAGAAAAAGACAGCACTGCACAGAAAAGTGAAGCGAAAGACAAAGAGCAGGCATAATCCGTGTTTGATATCGGTTTTTGGGAGCTGATCCTGATCGCGGTTGTTGGTCTGGTGGTTCTCGGCCCTGAAAGGTTACCCGTGGCTATTCGTAATGTGTCTCGCTGGATTGGTGCAGCACGAAGAATGGCAGGGTCTGTGCGCGATGAACTTGAGCAAGAGCTCAAGATTCAAGAGCTGCAAGATAACCTGAAAAAAGCCGAGCAGATGGGAATGCAAAACCTGTCACCGGATCTACAGCAGTCTGTTGATGAGCTAAAAAAAGCAGCTGAAGACGTGCAGCGACCTTATGAAAATAAGAACGCAGGTGAACCTATCGCCAACACCGATTCTGCTCCTGCTTCCAGCCCAGCCAAAGATAAAACCGAATAACGGTTTTTGGTCGGGCTCCAGTTTTTTGTCGAGAAACTATGTCATCTGTAGAAGATACCCAACCGCTCATTAGTCATCTTGTCGAACTAAGAGATCGCCTGTTACGTGCTTTGTTGGCCGTGCTGGTGGTTTTTTTAGGTTTGGTGTATTTCGCCAACGACATTTACACCTTTATTTCTGCGCCGTTGGTCGATCGCTTACCGGAAGGCACCAGCATGATTGCGACAGATGTGGCATCGCCCTTCTTTACGCCAATAAAATTAACGCTGGTGGTATCGGTATTCGTTGCGGTTCCTATGATCTTGTACCAAGTGTGGGCGTTTGTCGCGCCTGGCTTATACAAGCATGAGAAGCGCTTAATCATGCCTTTGTTAGCGTCGAGCTCACTGCTGTTTTACTGCGGCGTGTCTTTTGCTTATTTCGTTGTGTTCCCTCTGGTGTTTGGCTTCTTTACGTCAATTGCCCCCGTGGATGTCGAAATTGCCACTGACATTGCGAGCTATCTGGATTTTATCTTGGCCCTGTTCATGGCCTTTGGTATCGCGTTTGAAATCCCTGTTGCCATCATTTTGTTGGTGTGGACAGGCGCGGTAGATCCAGATGAATTACGCACCAAGCGCCCTTACATCATTGTTGCGGCATTCGTGGTGGGCATGTTCCTCACGCCGCCAGACATCATTTCGCAAACATTATTGGCGATTCCAATGTGTTTTCTGTTTGAAGTTGGTTTGTTCTTCTCCCGCTTTTACAAGCCACGTGAAGAGCTCAATGACGAAGAAAGTGAAGGTCAGAACTAAGCGTTTTCAATCCCTAAAAGCCAGTTTTATACTGGCTTTTTCTTTATCTGTTGCCATGAAGTTTCACCACGGCATTGCCGCCGACACCACGTTTGAATAAAGGACATACACAGTGATTGATATTGGAGTGAACCTCACCAGCAGCCAATTTGATGCCGATCGAGAAGAGGTTGTCCTTCGTTCTCAAGAGGCCGGTATCACTGCCATGGTGCTGACGGGGACTGATCTCGAATCTAGCCCTGCTGCTGCGAAGCTTGCGGAGCAATATCCGGGATTTGCGTATTCCACCGCAGGCGTCCATCCTCATGATGCAAAAAGCGTGGAGGATTTATCCTTACCGAGCGTTCGAGAATTAGCATCCTTGCCCCATGTTGTGGCTGTTGGTGAATGTGGATTGGATTTTAATCGCGATTTTTCACCAAGACCGCAGCAAGAAGCTGTCTTTGATGCGCACTTGGCATTGGCCGCAGAACTTAACATGCCGGTCTTCCTGCACTGTCGTGATGCTCATGCGCGTTTTATGACGATTCTTTCGCCATGGATAAGCAAACTGCCGGGCGCTGTTCTACATTGTTTTACGGGCTCAGAAGACGAGTTGAAAGCGTGTCTTGAGCTGGGCTTACATATTGGCATCACAGGGTGGGTTT
This sequence comes from Enterovibrio norvegicus DSM 15893, assembly GCF_900115495.1. GTDB lineage: Bacteria > Pseudomonadota > Gammaproteobacteria > Enterobacterales > Vibrionaceae > Enterovibrio > Enterovibrio norvegicus. The sequence goes on from NZ_FOWR01000019.1 coordinate 18,945, forward strand.
GTGATGAACGACGCGGGCAAGCGCTACGTGAAATTGTGCCTTTGATTCCTGATGACCGCTTGATGATTGAAACCGATGCGCCGTATTTGCTGCCGCGGGATCTCGCACCAAAGCCGAAATCACGTCGTAACGAACCCTGTTACTTGCCACATATCGCCAACGAGATCGCGACATTGCGTCAGCAGGACACTGAGCAGTTGATCACAATAACCACACAGAACAGTCGTCGATTCTTCAGACTGTAAGCGCTATCATGCGTTCAAAGCATTTGGATTAAGGAGGATGCCATGACTGTATCCACTCAGGGCGCGTTTCCGGCCCGTCGCATGCGCCGACTGCGCAAGCATGACTTTAGCCGCCGTTTGATGGCTGAAAACCAACTTTCCGCGAGCGATCTGATTTACCCAATGTTCATTCTGATGGGAAAAAACCGTCGCGAGAGCATTGAATCCATGCCCGGCATCGAGCGTCTGTCTATCGACCTGATGCTGTATGAAGCAGAGTATTTGGCAACTTTGGGTGTGCCAGCAATTGCGCTGTTTCCCGTTGTACCAAAAGAATTTAAATCAACAGATGCCAACGAAGCACATAACCCAGAAGGTCTTGTGCAACGTGCTGTGCGTTTGCTGAAAGAGCACGTTCCACAAATGGGCGTGATCACGGATGTGGCGCTCGACCCGTACACCTTATCTGGTCAAGATGGTTTGACGGATGAAGGCGGCTACGTGTTGAATGATGAAACCACAGAAGTACTGATTCAGCAGGCGCTGTCTCATGCTGAAGCGGGTGCGGATATCGTGGCACCGTCAGACATGATGGATGGTCGCATTGGTGCTATCCGCGAAGCGCTTGAAGAGGCGGGTTACATTCACACCCAAATCATGGCGTATTCTGCCAAGTATGCGTCTGCTTACTACGGTCCATTTCGTGATGCTGTCGGTTCAGCGGCAAATCTGAAAGGGGGCAACAAGAAAACCTATCAGATGGATCCTGCAAACAGCGATGAAGCAATTCACGAAGTGGCCATGGACATTCACGAGGGTGCGGACATGGTCATGGTGAAACCGGGCATGCCGTATCTGGATGTGGTTCGTCGCGTGAAGAGTGAGCTGAAAGTGCCGACGTTTGCTTACCAAGTGTCTGGTGAGTATGCGATGCACAAAGCCGCGGCACAAAACGGCTGGTTGAACGAGCGTGAGACCGTCATGGAATCGCTCATGTGCTTCAAGCGTGCAGGCGCAGACGGCATCTTGACCTACTTTGCCAAAGACGTGGCGCGCTGGCTAGCGGAAGACCAACAAATGGACATTCCTGCCCTGCCTAATCAGGACAGCGCTGATTAGTGCTTTTTGCCCTCCAAAGACAAAATGCCAGCTTACGCTGGCATTTTTCATTCTGAGCTTTAAAATTTCTCGCTTCTCGCTTCTCGCTTCTCGCTTCTCGCTTCTCGCTTCTCGCTTCTCGCTTTAAGGTGCAACATTCCGTTTAATGGGATTTTGCAGCGAGATCAGCGTTTCGGTTGATTGCACTTCATCGATCGCTTGTAGTTTGTCGATCAGCACATATTGCAGTTCTTCGATTGAACGGCACATCAGCTTAACAAAAATGTTGTAAGCCCCTGTCGTGTAATAGGCTTCAACCACTTCATCCAATTGCTGCAGTTTTTCAATCGCTGAATGGTAATCGCGCGCTGCGTAGAGATTGATGCCGATAAAACAACATACGTCATAGCCAAGCGCTTTGGTGTTCACCAGTACTTCCGTACCTGTAATAATGCCAGCAGCTTTCATTTTTTCTACGCGCACATGAACCGTGGCTGGGCTGACAGAAAAGCGTTTACCCATCTCCGCGTAAGGGACTTTCGCGTCGCTCATCAAGGTGTGAAGTATCTGACGATCTAAATCATCTAACTTAACAATTTCATTCATTGGTATCGCTAAACTCCATGTTACCCGCAGTTTTCGTGCATGAAACTTGACCACTTCATTGTCTAGCCAATACGGTGTACTGACATTTCACACAGTGATAAATTCATCCAAATCCATTTTTATGCATCAGATAATTAAGTGTTTTTTTCTACTCGTATTGATGCTGAAAAGCAGCCTTCTGTTGGCTGCTGATCAGGTCCTTGCCATACATTCTTATCACCCTGATTTTTTCTGGACGGAATCGCTCGTCAAAGGGATAGAAAAGGGGGTTGAAGGGCAGGACATTGTGGTTGAACACACGTATCTTGATACAAAACGCATTCAAACACCCGACTACCTTTCGCAACTTAAACAACTTTATCAGTCTCGCCTACAAGATCACCACTACGACGCGATATTAACCACAGATAATGTTGCGATGTGGTTAGTGGATGAACTCGGCGACACCTTAGGGGATACCCCTGTCATCTTTTCTGGCCTGAATATTGATACCGCACAATCCTTTGAAAGAATCCCACGTTTAAGCGGTGTGAAAGAACTGGTCAATGTCCCTGATAATATTGCCTTGATAAAGACCCTTCATCCTGACACGAAACGTGTTTGGGTTGCATTAGATGATGGCTATTCAAGCAATCAATATTGGAATGCCATTGAAGAACAGCTCGATGGCGTGCCAACGTTGGATGTGACAGTAAATCGTCTTCACAACATGCGATTTGATGAACTTGTGACGCGGATATCGACCCTAGAAGCAGGTGATGTGGTGTTTTTTGTCTCGTATTTTAAAGATGCGAGCGGCGCGTTTATGGAGCACAAAGATTTGTTACGCCAAATATCAGCCACCTCATTAGTACCAATCTACGGCGCGAGTAGCTTCATGCTGCCTTACGGCGTGATTGGCGGCATCATGGTGGACGGTGAGTATCATGGAGAGGTACAGGCTTCTTTGTTAGGAGATGCGCTGAATAAATACAACATGCCTACTGTTATCGACGATGCAAACCAACTGATGTTCCAATACGATACCGCTAAGCGCAATGCGATTGATATATCCCAATTTTCTGACGCTATCGTTGTTGATCGTCCTCCCTCTTTCTGGGTCTCGAACCAAGATGCGGTAATGAGCAGCTTAGCGATCATGTTCGTCTCGGGCGTGATCATCGCCATGCTAACCAAGCAGATGAATAAACAACGACAAAGCGAGCGCGCATTGGCGCAAAGCCGTGCCTTGTTTAAAGGGGTGTTTGACCAAAGCCACCAATATATCGCTATGCTGGATTATCGCGGGCGTGTCGTTTCAGCAAACAGTGCATTTCAATTCTTATTCCCTGACATGTTGTCGCGCGAAATGCTGCCGATTTGGCGTTGGTCTGATTGGCTTAGCTCAGACCGCTTAAAGCTGCACATTGAGTCCTTGATTGAAGGACAAACCAGTCGCTTTGAAATCTGCATAATTTCTGAACAGCAAAACGAAATCATTCTGGATGTGGCGCTCAAGGCGTTGCCTGATCACAGCCATGCGGATGCGCAAATTCTGTTTGAAGCCCGTGATATCAGCCAGCGCAAAAATGCCGAGCAAAAGCTGCAGCGTAGCGAAGTGGAATATCGCATGCTCTATGAGCAACAGCCCGTGATGTTGCTGACCATCGACCAACAGTCTCGCATTCAGTCCGTTAATCAATGTGCATCTGAGTGGCTTGGCTTTTCCAAGCGCCATATGCTCGGACATAAAGTGACGGAGTTCTATGCCGATGAAAGTTTGCCGCCGCAATCTCTTGTGAGTGAAAACAACCGTGAACGCTTTGGCATTTGGCGACGCGATATTCGTTATGTCACCAGTGATGGGAAAGAGCGCTGGATACGCGAAAGTGTGCGTTCAACTCAAGTGAAATCACAGTTGCTTCTGGTGGGGGAAGACATCACTGAAAACCGCCGCATGGAATCGCAGCTTCGTTATCAAGCACAGCATGACTTCCTGACAGGGCTGCTTAACCGCACCTATTTTGAAATGCGTCTCGTGGATGCGCTGCAAGAATCGGCAGACACCGAATCGGTGCATGCCTTGTTCTACATCGACCTTGATCAGTTTCGCGTCATTAATGACACTGTGGGTCACGAAGCTGGCGATGAGGCCCTCAAGCAAACGGGTCAGGTGCTTCGTAGCATCTTGCCTCATGGTGCGACGTTAGCGCGTCTTGGTGGTGATGAGTTTGCGGTAATTTGTTACCACTGCAATGAAGTAGCGGCCTTGGCGCAAGGCGAGAAAATTCTCGACTCGTTGAGTGGTATGGATTTCTACTGGGATAACACGCGCCTCGCGTTAGGGTGTTCTGTCGGGATCAGGTTGCTTGATAAAACCGCAGGTACGCCACAGCAAGTGCACGCACAGGTCGACACGGCGTGCTACGCCGCTAAGCATGATGGCCGAAGCAGAGTGCACCTATATCGCCCTGATGACCAAGAGCTTCGCCGTCATGAGCGCGAAATGGCCTTTGTAAACAAAATCTACGCAGCGCTAGCAGAAGACAGGCTTGAGGTTTATGCCCAACCGATTGTGAGCGTGAGTTCAAGACTGAAGGAAAAAATGTATTTCGAAGTCTTGGTGCGTATGCGCGATGAAGACGGTAACCATGTGGCTCCGGGGCAATTCATTCCTGCTGCTGAGCGCTACAACATGGCGCACTTGATTGATAAGCGTGTGATTGAAAAAACCTTGGGTTGGTTTGAAGCCCATCCCGTCTTTGTTGACGAAATCGCCATGATTTCAGTGAATTTATCCGGTCGCTCTATGAGCGATCAGAGCTTTATCACCTTCCTGCTCGATGCGCTGAAAAACAGTGTCTTGCCAAGCAATCGTATTTGTTTGGAGATTACAGAAACAGCGGCCATCGGTAATTTATCCGATGCGATAGAGTTGTTCACCAAACTCAAAGCGTTGGGATGCACCATTGCGTTGGATGATTTCGGCTCAGGGCTTTCCTCTTTCGGTTATCTCAAACGCTTACCTGTCGACATCATTAAAATTGATGGTCTGTTTGTGAAAGACATCGTGGATGATGAAACAGATTACGTCATGGTGCGTGCTATCCATCAACTTGCTAGCCAAATGGGTAAAAAGACAGTGGCGGAATTTGTCGAGAACGAAGCCATTTTGACGCGCCTCAAATCGCTCGGCGTGGATTACGCCCAGGGCTATCACTTCAGTATTCCTAAGCCGATGCAGCATTTGATTGAAGATCATGTGGGCATTCATTTGGATGTATCGACGAGCTAAGGGTATGACCTTGGGTTTGTTTCTTAAAAGCAGCCTATGAGCTGCTTTTTTCATGGGCTTATTCACGGTGATGTGGCGCGTTTTTGCTCTGTGTTCCTTGTATGAGCCTGATATACTCGCCGAGATTACTTTTCCGGAGAGTTCAGGTGCACATTGCTTTATCTTGCGACGCGCCAGCGCGTGCAGATACCCTGGCTGAGATTGCTCAGCGCTGGGGTCTTACCCATGATGCGGGTGCCATATTCGCCCTCGTTTTAACCGAATCCCGTTTAGAGCTTCGTAAGCTTGATGAGCCTAAGTTGGGCGCGGTATACGTTGATTTGGTTGGCGGTGCGGCGGGACATCGACGCAAATTTGGTGGTGGCAAAGGGCAATCCATTGCCAAAGCGGTTGGATTGAACAAAGGCGCGACACCGACGGTGCTTGATGCAACGGCGGGTTTGGGTCGAGATGCATTCGTATTGGCGTCGTTAGGCTGTAAGGTGCAAATGGTTGAGCGTCACCCTGTGGTGGCTGCATTGCTTGAAGATGGATTAATGCGTGCTAAAGCGGATGCGGACATCGGCGGCTGGGTCAGTGAGCGTTTGTCGATGGTGCATGCTTCTAGCCATGATGCGTTAAACCAATTGGTGAATGACGCCACGTTAACCCGCCCAGATGTTGTATACCTCGACCCTATGTATCCGCATAAAAAGAAATCGGCACTGGTGAAAAAAGAAATGCGTGTTTTTCAATCATTGGTCGGTGCTGACAACGATGCCGATGGCTTGTTTGCGCCAGCCTATGAGCTTGCGACCAAACGTGTGGTCGTGAAGCGTCCTGATTACGCGGAATTTCTTGCCGATAAAACGCCATCGACGCAGATTGAAACCAAAAAGAATCGCTTTGATGTGTATGTAAAAGCAGCAATGCGCTGATCGCGTCATCAAGAGCTGTAAACCGGAGACTGAAGCGTTGGCAAAAACACTGTGTGACTGGAAGAGCCGAGACATTGAAGGCGATTTGTCAGAACTGACAAAACTGGTCAAAAAACCAGAGTTCGTGTGTAAGAAGTGCGCACGGGTAGCGAACACCAAAAAAGTGCTGTGCAAACCCATATCACTCAAGTGATTAGGTTTAGCGAATACAATATAACGTATAAATGATAACGCCCCCGAGTCGGAGGCGTTAGAAGGGCGTGGGGTTTACTCCATGCCTTTGACCATCAGTACCGTTAGCAGACCGGTAACTACCGATACCAACAGGCCTGAGATGATCATCCAAGGTAACATATCCATGATCAGTTGAGCTCACTTTACAAATTTTAGCGTTATAGTTTTTGTTACCGCTCTATTTGATACCAGTTACCTTGCCTTAACAATACGCTGTAAATAGCCCTTAATCATTATTAACGACTCGAAACACATGGGGTTGTTAATCGGTCTATTTGCTAAATTTGTGAATAAAAAAACGCCCGTTTGGGCGTTTTGTGTATCTGTGATTTTTCGCCTGCTTTAGGCGATTTGCAGATGCTACGACGAAGACGTTGGAGGCAATGCGAGCTTCAACGCTTCACGTGAAACGCTGTTGGCAATGCCTGATTCGTTGAGCTTCTCCAACGTATCAACCAGCCATGCATAGTCGGTCACGTCAGGACGAGCTTCCAGCGCGCGCTCAAAGTGCTGTCTTGCCTCAGCCCATTTTCCTTCTCGGAAATACAATTGTCCCAATGCACTGTTGGTCACTGGGTTGTTTTCGTTGTAACGCAGCAACTCTTGAAGTTTTAAGATCACTGGGTGGTAATCAGGCAGCGTAAGCTCAGGAATCAAGCTGATCAGCGACTCGTCAGGCTGCTTCTTCAGGTTTTCACGTAAAATTACATAAGCTTCTGAATCCGAACGGCGAGCAATCAACTGTTTCACCAAACACGCAATCAATGACGTTTGCTGACGTGCCGCGCGTGACAAACTGTTCCAGTGTGCCAGTAAGCCATCGCTGCCTTTCTGGGTCGCGATGTAAGCCATCAGACCACATTCCGCCTTTATCTCAAGCTTATGGACTTCTTCATCAGAGAGCGCTTTAACGCGCTTCAGAGACGGCAATAAGCGAATGAGAGCCTGCCAATCTTGCAGTTGTAGATAGGTATCTTTTAGCAGTGTCAGCAAAATCGCATTGCGCGGGTGTGCATCAATCAAACCTTGCAGACTGGCGAGTGCCTCTTCGTACTGCCCTTGGCGGTATTGAAGCTTGGCGCGTGTCAGAGACGTCGCCAAATTGTCGGAGCCAAAATCCGCCGCTTTTTGTAGGTAGCGGTCACGGCTTTCGACATCACCACGCCCTTGTGCGGCTTCCGCAGCGGCAAGGCAGTTCAACAAAGGAGCATCGCTATGTGAAGCGCCTTTGACGACCAATTTCTCCGCTTGCTTCCAATCGCCTTCCAGCAATTTCATTAAGCCATCGTTGGTCAGCTTGCGTGCTTTCTTGTTCTTACGACCGGAGAACCAACCGCGGGTTGAACTCGAAATCGAAAGCAGTTTGCGCACAAGAAACTCGAGAATGAAAAAAGCAGCAAACGCGGCGATGACCAAAATGATCAAGGTGGTTAAGCTCATTTCAATGGTCTGGTTGGCCGCGGAGATCAGTACATAACCTTGGTTGCCCGCAAGATCGGGCCCCACGATTAAGCCAGCAATCAGCGCAATGACCAGTAAAAGGATTTTGATCATTGGGTGCTCTCCTCTGTTGGGAGTGCCTCAGCTTCCGCCGGCAGTGGCGACAAATCACGACGCAAGCGCTCAGACAGTGCTTCGCTGATCAAATCTTGGCTGTGCAGCACTTCCGGGTAATTCACGGAAATGGTTTGCTCACTCAAGTGTGTCAGGGTGGTGATGAAAGCTTCTGTCGATTTCGCGTCTTGGTTATAGAAACGCTCTGCCCATGCTTTTGCTGTGCTCAATGATTCTGCGTACAAACGACCATTTTCGCGATAAACCGCCGTGATGGCTTGGTCTAGCTTCGCTTTGAGGTTTTCTTGTAAGTAGAAAGTTTGAGCCGGTGTCAGCAGCGGGACCACATCGCCTTCGCGTTTGCGGTACGTGATGAATTTACCCACAAAGTCATTCATCGACGCTTTCAGGTTTTGTTCCCAATCACTGACGTCTGAAGAGACCTTCTCCGGTGCAACCTCTTCGGCTTGCGGCATGATGGCGTTTGCCAGTGGCAACGTATCAACTTCTTGCTGAAGGCTGTTCAAACGAAGAACCAGACCGTCTCGGTCAATACGCTTGAGTGCTTTCAATTGCATGATGTCTTTTGCCATGGCTTGGCGAATAGGTGTCATTGAAGGGTCGTTGAGTTCGGCAATACGCTGGTCAGCATTTTCCATCAAGGTGGTTGCTGTTAGCACATCATGCACCAACCAAAGCTGACGACCCGCTTGGTTTACCAGGTATTCCGCCTCAGCAAGCAGCCAATCGTTCGGGCGACGACCTTTCATGTCGGCCAATGCAGATTGTAGGCTGACGATGGTTTTGTCTTGTTGCTTGATAAGCACTTGCGTGTTTTGCGCTGCGCTTGCCAATGCTGCCTGGTTTTGTTTCTCGCTATCAGACAATGCGCTTTTCAGTGCATCGACTTGGGATGCCAGCGCCGATATGTCAGCATTGTATTGCTGTGACTGCTGGTGGCCGTGATAGTAAAGGCCTGCACCTAGCGCAATCACCAAAATAATGGCAACAGCCGCTAACTTGTTTCCGCCACGTTTTTGTTCTTTGGCAGGCTTTGCTTCAGGCGGCGTTGATGCCGTTTTCTTCTCAGCATTTGAAGGCTTGCTGTTAGAGGGTTGAGAGCTGGCAACAGTGTTTGACGAACTAGGCGTCTCCTTGCCTGAAGAGGATGCTGGCGCCGACGTGTTTTTATCCGTGCCTGATGTTTTATTCTTGTCTGTCATCCGAATGTCCCGAGTTGTTCATCTCGTGTAATACGTGAAACAGTGTGCGGTTGGCGGCACTGTATACACAGCTAATCGTGGAAAAACCAAGGCCAATTGCTTGATTGTAAATCCGTTTGCTAGGCACCAGTATATGGCATTCTTTTAGCCATTGCTGGTCACACTCTGAGATTGTCTGACACAAAAGTGAGAGTTGCTCACCACTGGTCACCACAATGGTGTCGACATATTCACGACGCCACTGTTCTGTAAGTGATGATAAGTGCTCACTCTCCCAGTGTCGTTGATATGCTTCAAAATAGTGGATGTGCGCGCCTTGCGCGTGAAGGGTTTCCCCTAACAATGCGCGGCCACCATTCCCCCGTAGAATAAGAACTGACAGTGTGCTGGGCGCAGAAAATACAGGCAGGGCTAACATGCCTTCGCTGTCTTCGGTTTGGGGAAGGTAAGCCTCAATGGCGCTATGTTCTTTCCATGTAACCGCGGTTTTTTCACCCACTGCGACATAATGTAAATCGTGTCGCCAAGGCTGATGTTGCTCACGAAGGTGGCGATGCGCATAGTCGACCGCGCGAGGGCTTACCGCGACCACCACGCTGTTGGAAGGCAATGCCGCCAATGTGTCGCTGAGGGTGTGCAGATCTTTTCCGTCAGAAAAAGACAATAAAGGCGCGGGCAGCGCCTTTATTCCTGCTTGGTTAAGGCTATCAGCCAGCTCGTGACACGCAGGAGCTGGGCGAACAACCAATACCGTCATATTTCGTCCTGATACAACTTTTCAAGAATAGGGCGTGCGCCGTCTTCAAGCAGTTGTTCCGCCAGACCTGTTCCCAACTCTTCTGCTTTTTCTAGTGGGCCCGTCACTTCGCCGCGAATGATTTGGCTACCATCAGGCTCGCCGACAAGCGCACGAAGGAAAATCTGATCGCCTTGAATCACTGAATAGCTGCCGATCGGCACCTGACAACCACCTTGTAGGCGATTGTTCATGGCGCGTTCGCACAGCACGCGGAACGTGGTGTTCGCATCAGCCAAAGGCTCTAACAGCGTGCGAACACGTTCGTCATCAAGACGACACTCGATGCCCACAGCGCCTTGACCGACGGCAGGAAGAATTTCTTCTGGTTCGATTTCAGCACGAATACGGTCGTGAAGGTTCAAACGTTTTAGGCCTGCGGCGGCCAAAATGATCGCGTCATACTCACCTTTATCCAGTTTGCCTAAACGCGTGCCGACGTTACCGCGCAAATCCTTCACCACTAAATCTGGGCGCATTTCGCGAACCTGACATTGGCGACGAAGACTTGATGTGCCCACAATTGCGCCTTTTGGCAGATCGGCAAAGCCATTGTATTTGTTAGAGACAAACGCATCTCGCGGGTCTTCACGCTCACAAATCGTGACAAGGCCAAGGCCTTCTGGGAACTCAACAGGCACGTCTTTCATGGAATGCACGGCGATATCCGCACGCCCATCTAACATGGCTTGTTCAAGCTCTTTCACGAATAACCCTTTCCCACCAACTTTTGCCAGTGGCGTATCAAGAATAATGTCACCTTTGGTCACCATAGGAACAAGTTCAACCACCAAACCTGGGTGAGTGGATTCGAGGGCTGCTTTTACATATTCAGCCTGCCAAAGAGCCAGCGGGCTTTGTCGTGTCGCGATGCGGATCGGTGTTGAGTTCATGTTGGCTTCCATTTGTTTCTATTACGCTAATCGTATCATCGCTTCATCGTCCTTGATAACGGAAGGTGATGGTGAAGGTTAAAACGTGCGAAGTGTGGCAGGATGGGCTAGTCTTGTGTGACGAGGATCTATTTTTTAGGGCTGATTCAGAAGGCGAAATAGAACGCGGTTCACCTTCCTTTGAAGCTATTATGAGATAGCGTGTTGTCTCTCTCACAGTTTTGCTCATATAGTGAACGAAGTGATGGGAAAACAAGAAACCATTGCTCGCTTTACGCTCCAGCTAAAAACTGTTAGATTGATCACGTTTTTGTCCATGGGTGTCGATGTCTTCTTTATTCTCGACCCCGCTACGTTGACTCGGATGTCGGCAACTTTGGATGTTTATCTTGCAAAACTATGTTGATCAGCAAATAGAGCGCCTCGATGCTTTCAACCAAGTAAGGTTGGAACGTGCTCGAAGCGCTATGCACTCACAGGCCATTAACGTGTTTAACGTTTTGCCTGTCTTGCTGCACTTTAACCATCCAGCCATTCCGGGCTATTTGGAACGTAGCGTCGTCCACGGAATTTCTAGTTTTACCCTTTCTGATTTGCAGCGCGATTTCGTGAATGACTGTGCACTTGCCGTCGACAGCGCGATCCCTGACAAACCCCTTTCTGACGAATTCCCAATCAAAGGTCTTTTCTCCATGGGCAGCACTGCCTCGATGGGACAAAGCCTGTCGAGCGATCTCGATATTTGGGTGTGTGTTCAGCAATGGGTTAGCGAAGATCAGCGCGCCATGCTCGACAGCAAATGTTCGATGATTTCAGATTGGGCGATGGCACAAGGCGTCGAAGTGAACTTCTTCGTGATGTGCGAACAGCGTTTCCGCAAAAACCTTGCCCAAGCCATGACCTCCGATAACTGTGGGTCAAGCCAGCATTACCTTCTTCTTGATGAATTCTACCGCTCTGCGCTGCACCTCGCAGGTCAACAACTGCTGTGGTATCTCGTGCCGCCAGAAATGGAAGATTGTTACGAAGAGTATGTGGGCGAGATGATCGCAAGCGGCGCAATTTGCCGCGATGATTGGGTCGATTTTGGTGGACTGCCGTCGATCCCTGCTGAAGAATATTTCGGCTCAAGCCTTTGGCAGCTATACAAGAGTATCGACTCTCCTTATAAGTCGGTGCTGAAAGCTATCCTACTCGAAGCATACTCATGGGAATACCCAGGCACGCAGCTTCTGAGCGTGGACGGCAAACGCCGTTTTTATTCTGGCATGTTAGATGTTTACCAATCTGACGCGTATTACTTGATGCTGGAAAAAGTGACGCGTTACCTTGAGCGTATTGACGACCACCGCCGTCTGGATTTGGTGCGTCGTTGCTTCTACCTCAAAACCCACGAAAAATTGACCCGCGAGCCGGGACCAGGTTCCGTGCCATGGCGCCGTGAAGTGCTGTGTGTATTGACCCGTGAGTGGGGGTGGAGCCAAGACGACGTTGCGCGTTTAGATAACCGCCGCAATTGGAAAGTGGAAGAAGTTAAAGAGGCGCACAACGAGCTGCTTGAAGCGCTGATGTTGAGCTACCGCAACTTGATTCGCTTCGCACGTCGTAATGACATTACTTCGGCAATCAGCCCAGAAGACATCAGTATTCTGGCACGTAAGCTGTATGCCGCGTTCGAAGTGCTGCCAGGCAAAGTGACCTTGCTGAACCCGCAATTGTCGCCAGATTTGCACGAGCCGAACCTGACCTTGATTCAAGTGCCAGAAGGCCGTAGTAACCCGCCGGGGTGGTACCTCTACAAGCAATCGCTCAAGCCTGTCGACATCATCGGCCGTTCGCCCCTTGAACATAACCGTTATTTGTCGAAGTTAGTCGCATGGGCGTATTTCAATGGCATGTTGACCGAATCGACGTGTTTGCACTCCGTGGCGCGCAACAGCAATGTGGACATTGATAAGCTTTATCAATTAGTGAGTGACATGCGAAACACCTTCTCGGTGCGCCGTCCTCAGCCTTCATTGCAGGCGTTGTCTAGCCCGTGTGAAATTCGCAAACTGGCGTTGTTTATCAACCTTGAGCAAGACCCAACGTCTGAGCTCAAGCAGCCTGCTGTGCGTTTCGATTTTAAAAACACCGATATTTTCAGCTATGGACCTGAGCAAGAGTGCTTGGTCGGCAGCGTTGACTTGGTTTACCGCAACAGTTGGAACGAAGTGCGAACCCTTAACTTTAAGGGTGCGAACGCCATGCTGGATGTGTTGAAAACCTTGTTGGGTAAAATGCACCAAGACGCCATTCCACCCGAGTCGGTCGATGTGTTCTGCTATGCCGGTAAGATGCGTGGTTTGATCCGAAACTTGGTGTACCAACTGGTGGCAGAGTGTATTGATATGCGCTTGAAGCCGGTTGATCAGGAAAAACGCCGTCGCTTTAAAGCGATTCGAGTGGCAGACCAAACGTTCGGCCTGTTCTTCGAGCGTCGTGGCGTGTCTGTGCAGAAACTCGAAAACTCTGTCGATTTCTACCGCTCTATCTCGACCAACAAAATCAATGGTTCGCCAGTGGTGGTGCTTGATAAAGACGGTGAAGTGCATCCGCCCGAAGTGGTTGATGCGTACGCGAGTGAAGGGCTTATCCAATTCTTCTTCGAAGATTGCGAGCAAGGCTTCAATATTTACGTGCTAGATGAAAACAACCGCGTCGAAGTGTACCGCCAGTTTAGCGGTGATAAAGATGAAATGGTGCAGGGCGTAAACCGTTTCTACACGTCGTCACAAGACAAGGTGTCGTTTACAGGCCAGGCGGTTAACTTCAACCTGCCACAGTTCTACGACATTATTCATCATGCTGATGGCCGTGCTCAGGTTATTCCATACAAGAGTGGTCCTTGGCAGCGTAGCGCCGAAGCGAACGCAGAAACGTCGCAATACGCGTCGCGTTAAACCCCTCTCTGATTTCTTTTGCCGCCAAACGTGCGGCAAAAAATGCTGATAGCGATGTCCCGCTATCAGCATCTCTTCAAAAGCCGATCTATGCGTCTTACCAATTCACGTCTTCGCCAGCATGCTTGCTGCACTCTTGCTTGACCATGTCCATGAATTCAACGCCTGACTTGCTGCAAATCCACTTTCCGTCTTTGTAAGCGAAATGGAATCCACCTGAGCGGGACGCCAACCAAATCTCTGACATCGGTTCTTGACGGTTGATAATGATCTGGCTGCGGTCTTCAAAATCGATGGTGAGCACGTTCCCAGACGTCTCATAATCGATATCCGCACCACTCTCGTCGATGCCTTCTTCGATGGTCATCCATTCTGCATCAACCAGTTCGTGGTATTGGGTTGTGTTCATTGCATTCCGTCCTATTGCTTTTCAGTGTGTTGATGCGATTATAGAGGGCATTAACTTTTGGATCACTGGCATTAATGATGCGAACTACCCTGAAACTCTTTGTGCTGGCAGCCGTCACCGTGTTGTCAGCCTGTGGTCAGCAAGGCCCACTTTACTTTCCAGCAGATGCACCCGCGCAAAATTCTGCGCCAGCAACTTCGGATACCACTCAGGATACACAGCCTCAGGCCGCCAGTCAGCCATAACCCAATCTGGACAGGGAAGGACAACGTTGGACTATTTTAACTATCAGAATGACGGACAACTGTGGGCAGAAGATTTGCCGCTTGCGCAGTTGGCTGACACATACGGCACTCCACTTTACGTTTATTCACGTGCGACGCTTGAGCGTCACTGGCATGCGTTTGACAGTGCTGTAGGCGATCACCCGCATCTGATTTGTTATGCCGTGAAGGCAAACAGCAATTTAGGTGTATTGAATGTACTGGCGCGTTTAGGTTCAGGCTTCGACATTGTGTCGCTGGGTGAACTTGAGCGTGTATTGGCCGCAGGTGGCGATCCGGCAAAAGTCGTGTTCTCTGGTGTGGGCAAAAAAGCAGATGAAATGGCACGCGCACTGTCGCTTGGCATCAAGTGCTTTAATGTGGAATCAGAAGCTGAACTGGACCGTCTCAACCACGTCGCTGGCGAGTTGGGCAAAGTGGCGCCGGTTAGCCTTCGCATTAACCCAGATGTTGATGCGAAAACCCACCCGTACATTTCGACAGGCCTGAAAGAAAACAAATTCGGTATCGCCTTTGACCGCGCACGTGAGGTGTATAATTACGCCAACAGCCTGCCAAACCTCAATGTGCATGGCATCGATTGCCACATCGGCTCTCAATTGACCAACCTTGCACCGTTTATTGAATCGACCGATCGCTTGTTGTCTTTGATTGACCAATTGGGTCAAGACGGCATTGAAATCTCGCACCTTGATGTGGGCGGCGGCTTGGGCGTGACCTACCACGACGAGAAGCCACCAGAGCCATCTGATTACGCCAAAGCCTTGCTTGACCGTTTATCAAATCACCAAGGCATTGAGCTGGTGTTTGAACCGGGTCGTGCGATTGCGGCTAACGCGGGCGTGTTGCTGACGCGTGTCGAGTTCCTTAAGCACAACGAAGAAAAGAATTTTGCCATCATTGATGCGGCGATGAATGATTTACTTCGTCCTGCGCTATACCAAGCGTGGCAAGACATTGTGCCTGTAGCACCGCGTGCGGGCGAGCCGAAAACCTATGATCTGGTTGGCCCAATCTGTGAAACGGGCGATTACCTCGGTAAAGACCGTGCATTGAATATTGAGCCGGGCGATTTGTTGGCGGTACGTTCATCTGGTGCATACGGGTTTGTGATGTCATCGAACTACAACTCTCGTGCACGCGCGGCTGAAATCATGGTCGATGGTAACACTGCCCATGTAGTGCGTAAGCGTGAAGTGCTTGAGTCACTGTGGGAATTAGAGCAAGTATTGCCTGAGTAAAGGATCCGGATGCAGATACAATTTTCGAAAATGCATGGGCTTGGCAACGACTTTATGGTCGTTGACTGCGTGACGCAAAATGCATATTTCTCCCCGGATATGATCCGTCGATTGGCGGACAGAAACACCGGTGTGGGCTTCGACCAACTTTTGGTTGTTGAGCCTCCGTACGATCCGGAAAGTGACTTTCACTACCGGATCTTTAATGCGGACAGCAATGAAGTAGAGCAGTGTGGCAACGGTGCCCGCTGTTTTGCGCGCTTTGTGCGAATGAAGGGCCTCACCAACAAGCATCAAATCAATGTCAGCACCAAATCTGGCAAGATGGTGCTGAAAATTGACAGTGACGATGCGGTGACGGCCAACATGGGTGAACCGATTTGGTCACCTGCGAAAATTCCGTTTCGCGCAAATGCGGAAGAAAAAACCTATATTTTACGTGTAGACGATAAAACTTTGTTTGTTGGCGCTGTCAGCATGGGCAATCCTCACTGTGTGACGGTTGTTGATGATGTTGATACCGCTGACGTGGAAACCCTTGGCCCGTTGGTTGAATCGCACGAGCGATTCCCTGAGCGTGTGAATGCGGGATTCATGCAAGTGGTCTCGCGTAACGAAATCCGACTTCGCGTGTATGAACGCGGTGCGGGCGAAACCCAAGCATGTGGAAGCGGCGCGTGTGCAGCCGTGGCTGTTGGTATCACTCAAGGTTTGTTGGATGAATCTGTCACCGTGCATTTGCCGGGGGGTTCATTACACATTCGTTGGCGTGGGCTCGGTCATCCGCTGTTTATGTCGGGTCCTGCTTCTCATGTATATGATGGACAAATAACCGTATGACGGAGCTTTCCAAGCTCGAAGGGCCATTGGCACAAGCACTTACCGAAGATGCCGTGGCCAGCTTTTTGAAAGATAACCCTGATTTTTTCCAGCGTCAGCCTCAGTTGCTGACACAATTGCGTATCCCTCACACTGAGCGTGGTGCGGTGTCTTTGGTCGAAATCCAACTGGGTCGTTTGCGCGAGCGTGTTGGCGAGTTAGAAGAAGACATCACACAGCTAATGAGCATTGCGGCGGGCAATGAAAACTTGTTCCGTGCATTTTCTCATGCCCATAAAGCCTTGTTTGCTGCTGACAGTGAAAGTGGTATTCACCAAGCACTGCGCGAACTTGCAACATCGTTGAACCTGACGGTCACCTTGCGCCTTTACGATGGCGACAAAGGGTTGAACCGTCAGGGGGTCGATGCGGTAAAAGCGGCACATTTTTGTGGTCAGCGCATTTACCTCGGTCGATTACGTAAGAATGACGGCGAGTACTTCGTTCATGCAGCACCAGAGTTAGGTTCGTACGCGCTGGTTCCTGTGTACAAAGGAAAGGAGTTGGGCTTTTTATCGTTTGCCAGCAAAGACGGCGGACATTTCCAACCGAGCATGGATACCTTGTTCGTGGAACAAATCGCCGAGCATATCGCCATTCTTCTTTCCAAGTGGCAGGCGGCTTAATGAGCTTGCCAGCCACGCTGGAAAACCCCCTCGTCCGTTTCTTTGACTACATGATCCGCGAGCGCGGTTTAAGTCGTCATACTGAATCTAATTACCGTCAGCAATTGCAGGCGTGTGCCGAGTTTTTGGTTCGCTCCGAAGTGACCCATTGGCAGGATGTGGATTCGGCGTGGGTGCGCCAAATTGCCAGCCAAGCCAAGCGCGACAAGCTCAAACCCGGCAGCATTGCCCTTCGGCTGTCTGCGCTGCGTAGCTTCTTTGATTTCATGGTGAGAGATGGCGCAATGGGTGCAAACCCTGCGAAAGGTGTTGCTGCACCCAAGCAAGGCCGAACCTTACCTAAAAACCTCGATGTGGATGAAATTGACCAGTTATTGTCGGTTAATGACGATGACACGTTGTCGATCCGCGATCGCGCCATGATGGAATTGATGTACGGTGCAGGTCTGCGTTTGTCGGAACTGATCGGACTGAACCTTCGTGATGTGGCGGTGCGCAAAGGGGATATACGCGTGATCGGTAAGGGCGATAAAGAACGCGTCGTGCCGTTTACAGGTAAAGCGCAAGAGTGGTTGGTTAACTGGTTAAAAGTGCGTAACCAATTGCTTAAAGGGCCGGAAGAGGCCTTGTTTATTTCCAAACTTGGAAACCGTATTTCGCCACGCAGCGTACAAAAACGTATGGCGGAGTGGGGACAGAAACAAGCGGTTAGCAGCCACATTAATCCCCACAAGCTTCGACACAGTTTTGCCACGCACATGCTGGAATCATCCGGTGACTTGCGTGCGGTGCAAGAGTTGCTTGGGCACGCCGACTTGTCGACAACCCAAGTGTACACCCACCTCGATTTTCAGCACTTGGCGAAGGTATATGATGCCGCGCACCCAAGGGCTCGAAAGCGTAAAGGGGAGTGATGTCTAAATCATGAAGTTCTATCGACGCTGGCAACCTGTGAACGCATTGACGTTTGATCTTGATGACACGCTTTACGATAACCGTGTGGTCATCGTGCGCGCTGAACAGTTGTTGCTCGATTGGTTGGAAGACCGCTGTGAAGCCATGGCGGCTTTTGATTGGTCACAATGGCAAGTGATGCGCCAACGAGTGATTGATGAGAATCCGTCATTGATTGGGTTTGTCACGGAAATACGCCGCGCACAGATCGTGCTGGCAGCCACTCTATGTGGTTTGCATGCACCGGAAGCGCGCCTGCTGGCTGATGACGCAGTGGCATTTTTCTTGTTTGAGCGCAGCAACTTCACTGTGCCTGATGAGGCGTTAGAAACCTTGTCTTTGCTTGCGTCTCGTTACCCGCTGGTGGCGATCACCAATGGCAATGTAGACAGCGATAAGCTTGGTTTAACGCCGTATTTTAAACAGGTGCTGAGAGCTGGGCCTGATGGTGCGGCTAAGCCTGACGGCACGTTGTTTGTCAAAGCCCAACAAGCGTTGGCCATGCCCGCCTCTGACATTCTTCATGTGGGCGACCATTTGAAATCGGATGTGCGTGGAGCGGTGTTGGCAGGTTTTAAAGCGTGCTGGTTCAATGACACGCGCCAACCTTTGACGCAGCAGCGTCGTGCGTCACTCTTACCTGATGTGGAAATTTCTCACCTCAGTCAGCTTCTGACGCTGACAGGGTGTGTAGAGTCTTAGGGCGGGCAATATTTTTTGCCCCATATTTGTTCGTCCAAACAATAAAAAAAGCGCCTAGGCGCTTTTTTTGTCTCTCTTGCTGACGTTACTAGCCACGCCGTTTAAGAAAGTTATCAACGGCTGCCAAGCCTGGGCCAAGGATAACGGTCGCCAGCAGCATGATGCCCCACATTTGGTGATCGTAGAACCCTTTCTCCCACAGTGCTGGGTATGACACAACCGCGACGATGTTGAACACAAACAGTGCAAGCGCAGCAGGGCGCGTCAACAAACCCAATACCAAAAACACGGGAAGGATCAATTCAGCCGCGGTGCCAAGGTAAGCCGCAAGCTCCCAAGGTAGCACGGGCACTTGGTACTCATATTCAAACAAGTACAAGGTGCTGTCCCAACTGGCGATCTTTGTTTGGCCTGCGCGGAAAAACACCCACGCCACCCAAAGGCGACTTATAAGCAACAGTACTGGAACCAAAGGCTTTAGCGCGGATTCCATCAGGCTATCAATTTTATTTAATACAGCAATCATCTGCTATTTCCTTTTCATTCTCAGTCATCAAATAACGTGCTGTGCCAAGCTAAATCAGTGCGTAGGCTAAAGTTGGTCAGCAATATCAAAGTGTTCAAACACACCACGCTGAACCGCGGGTGCGATGTGTTTAAGCAGTTCTGGGTCAATGCCACCTAAGGTGCTTTCATTGCTCGCCACGATCAGTGAGGCTTCCTCTGCATCAATGGCTTGCAACTGAATGCCTTGCTCGTTCATCAACAAAAGCACGGTTTCACTTTCTGATAAATCGAGGGCTTGCAGTGCATTCCCATCATTGTTTGTCACTGCGTGCCAAATGCTGGCAGCCGGAAAGCGGCTTTGAAGCAGTCGCACAGACGGCGCGACAGTCAGCTTCAGCGCATCAAAGTCTTCGGGAGCAACCTGCGCGAGGGCGTCCAAAGGGAAATCCGTGGCGCAAGATGCGTGTTTGTTCACCGCTTGTATTAACCACTCTAACGTCGCGATGTCGGCCAGGTAGGGCACGGCATCAATGATGTTAGGAATGGCATTAATGGTGGCGTCAAAACCATCGCCATATTGGTCGGCACGCGCATCAAGCATGGGCGTATTCAATACATGGTGTCGCGCCAAAGCATTGAAGCAGTCTTCACCGACAAGAGCGTGTACCACGGGATACACGACTTCAAGGTACTCCGATAGCGTCATCACGAAGTTATTGCGATACACCTGGAGCAGTGCATCGGGCTCCGCGACGCCTTCGTCAACGGGCAGCGCGTAGGGCTGGTAATGCAGCGCTTGGCTGAACTGCTGTTGCAACGAGGCCAATGACGGTGAGTCACTCATGACGCCTCCTTACGCACCATTGAAGCGACGGCTTTAACAATGCGGTCGGCTTTCGCCGCTTCTGCCAATAACACTTCTGGCGCAGGGATATCTCTGTCCCACTCAATCAAGGTGTGTCTTGGACCATGTTGGGATATCCATTGTTCATAGAGCGCCCAAACAGGCTCAGAGACAGGCTGGCTGTGTGTATCAATCCAAATCTCGCCTTCTGGCAAGGGATTGACAGTAAAGCCTGCCAAGTGAATTTCTTTCACGCTGTTAGGGTCAATAACATCGAGGTAGTGCTGCGCGTCAAAGCCATGGTTAAAGGCACTGACGTGAATATTGTTTAGGTCGAGCAGTAAGCCACACCCCGTTCGACGAGAGACTTCGGTGAGAAAATCCCATTCCGACAAGGTCGAATGACTGAAGCTCAAATAACTGGATGGGTTTTCAACCAAGATTTGACGATTTAAGTAGTCCTGCGTTTTGTCGACATTGGTGCAAAACACATCGAGGGCTTCTTCGGTATAAGGCAGGGGCAACAGGTCATTGAAGTATTCCCCGTTAACCGAACTCCAACTTAAATGCTCTGACACAAATAGTGGGTCAATGGCATCAATCAAATGCTTGAGCTGTTGAAGGTGTTGAACATTAATGGGGTCAGTCGACCCAAGTGACAACCCAACGCCATGGCAACTGATGGGGTATCGGCGCTGCAAAGAATGCAGCGCCTGAAACGCATCGGAATCAGGTTGGAAAAAATTCTCACTGTGTACTTCTAACCATCCAATATCCGGGGATTCTTGTTCGAAGTAGTCGTGGTGTGGATGACGTAACCCAACACCGACCCAAGGAGATATTTTTTCCATACCTTTTCTTCCGTAATTGTCAGCTTATGATGAGGTGCTTGAGCTACCTGACAAACGATCACATAGGCCTTTTGGTACAACGATGAATGCATCAGATTGTGCGTCTTTAGTAGAGGTACCTGCACATGAGCTGGTGTTTGTTGCACAGTCATTTTTACCGGCTTTGGCTACGCCATAGCACTTCTCTTTTTCTGCAGCGTGAACCGCGGTGGTGGTCAGGGTAGTTGCACCCACAGCAAGTAAACCGGTAACAGCAGCAGCAACAGCAAGATTGGTCTTTTTCATGTTTAATCCTCACTCTTAGGACTCAGCAGTCCTCAAGATTATCAATCGGTTGTGGTAGGGCGGGTCTTCAATAACGCGCTCAATTAAAAAGATAGGCTGTGAGGACAAAAACTTTCGCATTGGCGTCCATTTTTTCGCCATTAACGCACCGTTTCGTGGTTTTTTTAAGCAAAATATTTTTTAAGCTCATGATATATAGTCTTAAAACATCATGTGGTAAAAAAGAAAAAATATTCACAAACATGATGCTTTTTCGGTAATCACCTGGGTGAAGATGATGAATGAGAGGGGTGGTTTCCATTTTGAGCTCAGAAAATCGGCGTGAAGCGAGCAACGCACGCCACTTTGGGTATATAATCCTCAACCAGTGTATAAATAACCAGTGAATGAACGATGGACGTATCCCACCTCATAGATGGTCTCAACGATAAACAACGCGAAGCCGTGGCTGCGCCGCTTGGCAACTACTTGGTGCTGGCGGGAGCGGGAAGTGGTAAAACCCGTGTGCTTGTTCATCGTATCGCTTGGTTAATGCAAGTGGAGCAGTCATCGCCTTTTTCTGTGTTGGCGGTAACCTTCACCAATAAGGCGGCGGCAGAAATGCGTGGTCGTATCGAACAACTGATGCATGGTACGGCGTCAGGACTTTGGTGCGGGACCTTCCACGGTTTGTGTCACCGCATTCTGCGCGCGCATCATCTGGATGCGAGCTTGCCGCAGGATTTCCAAATTCTCGATTCAGATGACCAACAGCGTTTGCTGCGTCGTTTGATCAAAGCGCAAAACTTGGATGAGAAACACTGGCCAGCGCGTCAGGCGTCTTGGTACATCAATGCCAAAAAAGACGAAGGGCTGCGCCCACAACACATTGACGCGCAATTCGATCCGGTAGAGAAAACCTGGCTACGCGTTTACAGCGCATACCAAGAAGCGTGCGATCGTGCAGGCTTGGTTGATTTCGCTGAACTCCTGTTGCGTTGTCATGAATTGCTGCGCGATAAAGCCCATATTCGCGAGCACTACCAAGCGCGCTTTAAGCACATCTTGGTGGACGAATTCCAAGATACCAACAACATCCAATACGCATGGCTTCGCATGATGGCGGGCACACAAGCCAGCGTTACGATCGTGGGCGATGATGATCAGTCTATCTACGGCTGGCGCGGTGCGAAAATTGAAAACATTCAACGTTTCTTGGATGATTTCACTGCCGCGAAAACCATTCGTCTTGAGCAGAACTACCGTTCAACGGGTAACATTCTAAAAGCTTCTAACCACTTGATTGAAAACAATGCCGAACGCATGGGCAAGAGCCTGTGGACGGATGGCAAAGAAGGTGAGTTGATTTCGGTTTACAGCGCGTTTAATGAATTGGATGAAGCGCGTTTTGTTGTCGGAAAAATCAAAGCGTGGCATGACGATGGGGGCGCCCTGAATGATTGCGCCATGTTGTACCGAAATAACGCCCAATCCCGTGTGCTGGAAGAAGCCTTGATTCAAGCGGGCTTGCCTTACCGTATTTATGGCGGCATGCGATTCTTCGAGCGCCAAGAGATCAAAGATGCGTTGGCTTACCTGCGTTTGATGGCGAACCGTTTTGATGATGCTGCCTTTGAACGCGTAGTGAATACCCCCACCCGTGGTTTGGGCGATCGCACCTTAGAAACCATTCGTCTGGCAGCGCGTGATCGCGGCGCGACAATGTGGGAAGCCAGTACACAACTTCTGGAAGAGCAAGTGCTGGCAGGCCGTGCAGCGAACTCACTGCGTCGTTTTATCGAACTGGTGAACGCACTGGAAGACGATACCCGTGAAATGGCCCTGTTCCAACAAACGGATTACGTCACCAAACACTCTGGCCTTCGTGCGATGTACGAAGCGGAAAAGGGTGAGAAAGCCCAAGCACGTATTGATAACTTGGAAGAGCTGGTGACGGCCACCCGCCAATACGAAGTGCCTGAAGAGGTACAGGAAACCATGTCGCCATTGTCGGCGTTTTTGTCTCATGCGGCGCTGGAAGCTGGTGAAGGCCAAGCCGATGAGTTTGAAGATGCGGTGCAATTAATGACGCTGCACAGCGCCAAAGGTCTCGAATTCCCATTGGTCTTCATGGTGGGTGTGGAAGAGGGCATGTTCCCAAGCCAAATGTCGTCAGAAGAAGCTGGGCGTTTGGAAGAAGAACGCCGCCTTTGTTATGTCGGCATGACCCGTGCGATGAAAAAGCTCTTCATTACTTACGCAGAAATGCGCCGTGTTTACGGCAAAGACATGTTCCATAAAGCATCTCGCTTTATTCGTGAATTACCGGAAGAGTGCTTAGAAGAAGTGCGGATGCGCGCGAAAGTGACGCGCCCTGCAGCGTCTAGCGGTCGTTTCTCGCAAACGCAGACCCAATCAAACTTCAACCAAACGGGCTTTGCACTTGGACAACGTGTACAGCACCCTAAATTTGGCGAAGGCACCATCATTAACTTTGAAGGCAGTGGCGGTCAAAGCCGTGTGCAAGTGGCCTTTAATGGCGAAGGCATTAAGTGGCTGGTGACGCAATATGCCAAGCTTGAAGCTTTGTAAACAAGGTTTGAATGACTGAACAGCGACAATAAAAAAGGGTGGTCATGATGACCACCCTTTTTGCGTTTTACTGCGTCTTCCGTTGAAAGACAACGTTTATCGCAGAGAGAGCAGAAGCGATTATGCTGCTTGACCCCAAAGGCTAGACAAGTCGCTAAGCAGAGATTCGCTCGCGCCTTCGTTACCCAAGAACTTCAAGATCATTGGTGCATACTCTTGCACCATGGCAGGGTCGAGACCCAAAGCAGTAAAGACTTTGTTTACTGACTCCATGTTGTTGAGCATGCTGCCGAGGTCGCCAGGGATGGCGCCTGTCAGCGAATCCAAGCCTGGAACCATTTTGGTCAGCTCGCTCGCTTGGTCTGTGCCCAGTTCCTGATAAGCCATCGCAAGAAGTGCACCGGCACCGCCTGCTGCTTGCTCGTCATTCACTTTCAAGCCTTCAGCAATCTGTGACGTTAGCGGGTTGTCTGCCGCTTCTTTGCTTACACCGGTCAGTAGATTGCTTGCTTCTTTTGTCGCTTCACCCACCAAACCGTCTAGGCTCAGTGCATGTGCTGGCAACGCGGCCATCGTTAATACGGCTGAAAGTGCCATCACATTTAGTTTACGTAACATTGTGCTCCTCCTGAAGGGCGTTATTTCTGGCTACTGCGCCGTTACCAATCCTTCGCGCCTTGGGTCGGCTCCGCCTTCCAAAGTGCCACTATCGATAACAATACCGTGTATACCAGAGGTTAAGTCACGAATATTTACTTCAAAACCCATCTCTTCAAGGGCAGGTTTGAAGCTTTCAGCATCGGTACCCGCTTCTACATCATAGGTGCCAAAACGGTTAACCAAATGCGGGAGGTCGATGGCTGACTGTACATCCAATCCCCAGTCTAGGTGTGCAACCAATGTTTTCGCCACATAACCGATGATACGGCTACCACCCGGCGAACCAACGGCCATGTAGGGTTTGCCATCGCGCATAACGATAGTCGGTGCCATCGACGAGCGTGGACGTTTACCCGGCTCGACTCGGTTGGCGATAGGCATGCCATCTTTGTGGGTTGCGAAAGAGAAGTCGGTCAGCTCGTTATTGAGTAAGAAGCCGCGTGTCATCAAGCGCGAGCCAAACCCATTTTCGATGGTGGTGGTAATCGACACAACGTTGCCTTCTTTATCCACGATAGAAAAGTGGCTGGTGGAAGGCAGCTCAATGGATTGGTCATCGGCCCACTCTGGCGCGACTCTAGCGTGAGTAAATACAGGTTTGCCCGGTGCTGCATTGTCTAATGCTGCATCACCGCTAATCAGATCTGCGCGTGTTTTGAGGTACTCAGGTGATAACAAGCCCTCAGTTGGCACTGGCACAAAGTCGCTGTCTGCGATGTAACGACCACGGTCAGCAAAGGCGAGACGAGAGGCATCGCCAATCAAACGCCAGCTTTCGGGGTTGTCTTTGCCCAAGGTTTTCATTGGGTAGTTGCTTAAAATACCGAGGATTTGGCCAACGGTAATACCGCCAGACGTTGGTGGGCCCATGCCACAGATTTTGTATTGGTGATAAGGCGCACACACTGGATTGCGCTCAATCACGCGGTAATTCGCGAGATCTTTCTTACTCAAAATACCTGGATTGCCCGCGGCATTTTGCACCGTGGCAACGATGTCATCGGCGATGTCACCTTCATAGAAGTTGTCGATATCTTCCGCGACCAATTTCAGCGTATTCGCATACTCTTGGTTCACTAAACGATCGCCAACGTTGAGTGGGTTGCCGGTGTCATCAAAGAAATAGCGGTAAGTGCTTGGGTAGCGGCGCAGTCTGTCTGCATCGCCTTCAATCAAAGCAGCAAGACGGGGGGACACTTCAAAGCCGCTCTCCGCCAATGCGATCGCTGGTGCGAGCACTTTACGCCAAGACAGATTGCCAAGCTTGGCGTGGGTGTCATGCATTAAACGCATGGTACCTGGTGTACCCACGGACAAACCACCCACGACAGCATCGTAGAATTTCAGCGGTTGACCATTGTCATCGAGGAACAGGCTTGGTGTGGCATCCAATGGCGCGGTTTCACGTCCATCATAAGTGGTCAGCGCTTGTTTTTGTTCATCCCAAAACACCAACAAGGCACCGCCACCGATCCCTGAGCTTTGTGGCTCAACCAATCCAAGGACAGTTTGTACCGCGACCATGGCATCAATGGCGTTACCGCCTGCAAGCAGTATTTGTTCGCCTGCCTTACTGGCATGAGGGTTGGCAGAGGCCACCATCCATTGTTCACCTTTCACGCTTTTACGCATGACACTGCCAGTGGCAAGTTCGGGGGCGATAGCATCCGTTGCTTGTCCTTCGCTGGTTGCGTTGGCGGTGCCGCCGAAGGCAAAACTCAGCAAGAGCGCGGAGAGTGAGAGATAGGGGAGTTTTTTCATTGGAATTCCTTTTGCCACCTGAACTGTTGGTCTTTCAGTATAGTTCGCCATCGCTAGGGTTATGTGTCGGAAATTCGAGGCAAAAGGGAAATTTATTGAGACGTTACGGAAAGATAGAGACGGAGGGCTGTGAAAGAAAAACGGCACATTAAGTGCCGTCTTGAACATGACGTACGAATGAACACGGTATCGCGTTAAGGCTGCGCTTTCTTTTCGTGTCGTTGTTTTCGCTGCTGCTTCACCGCATCAAATGTAAAGACCACCAGTGCTGTCCAAATGAAGATGAAGGTCGTCGCTTTGTCAGCGGTAAACGGTTCGTTGTACAAACCGATCGCCAACAAGAACATAATGCTAGGGCCGATGTATTGGAAAAAGCCTAGCGTCGACAAACGTAATTTAGTGGCTGCGCCGTTAAAACAAAGCAGGGGTAGCGTCGTGACGACACCCGCCGCGATCAGTAAGACATTCATGCCGATACTGTTATTGAGCAAGTTGGATGTCGTGCTTTCTGCAATGAAAAAAAGGTAAATGATTGAGGCGGGTAACAATACCAAGGTTTCAATGAAAAGCCCGGTCGCTGCATCCACATTGATTTTCTTACGCAGCAATCCGTAAACGCCGAAGCTGCTCGCGAGCACCAACGCGACCCAAGGCAGCGAGCCAAAGGTGACCAACTGAATCCCCACTCCAGAAGCCGCCAAAGCAACAGCAAACCACTGTAGTTTTCGAAAGCGTTCGCCGAGAAACACCATACCCAGCACGACATTCAACAATGGGTTGATGTAATACCCTAAACTGGCGTCGAGCATGCGGTTACTGCCAACGGCCCAAATAAATATGAGCCAGTTACTGGCAATGACAATGGCCGTGATCGCGAGCAATGCCATGCGTTTTTTGTCTTTAAATAACAGACGAACACGCGCAAAGCTGCTGCTCATATAAACAATGGCGGCTAAAAAGAAAAACGACCAGAGTATTCGATGCATGACGACTTCAAGAGCAGGAACGTCAGTCAGCGATTTAAAGTAAATGGGGGCAATCCCCCACATGGTATACGCGCCAAGGGCGAGTAAAACGCCACGGCGGGTTTGTTGCGCATCATTCACTGCGGTATCTCGTGTTATTTTCCTTCCATGGTTAAAGCGACTGCCTGTGCGGCAAATGGAAGGGCGGTTTAAAGAATAAATGTCGAAATATGACGAAATAAGCAGCGAAATATAAGGATGAAGTGGCATTGTCACTGCCGAACGGCTGAGCAATGGCATTGAATGCAAATTGTTTTGCTGCTTTGGTAGTATATGGATGATGCGAGTTTAATCACACCCTCAGAGTGACAAATAGGTGAGAAAATTTCGTACAACGCCAGCATCGCTTTCAACATTGCCGTGGTGCGTTTAGAATGAGCGCCAATTCTTCGAAGAGAGGCGCTATGACCCCTACTGATTCGGCCGCGTTAACGTCGGAAATCGCTCACGATCACTCTGTTCTGCAGACGGTATTCGGTTACCACAGCTATCGCGACGGTCAGAAAGAAATCATTGATGCTGTGATTGCAGGTCAAGATTGCTTGGTCATTATGCCCACAGGCGGCGGTAAGAGCCTGTGCTATCAAATTCCTGCCTTGATGCGTGATGGCATCACGATTGTCATTTCCCCGCTGATTTCTTTAATGAAAGATCAGGTCGACCAATTGCTCGCAAACGGTGTGCAGGCAGCGTGCTTGAACTCTTCGATGACACCAGACGAACAAAGCGAAACGTGGAAATCACTGCGTGAAGGCAACCTGAAACTTTTGTATGTGTCGCCTGAACGTGTGTTGATGCGAGATTTCATCGAACGTCTGCAATCGATTCAGGTTGGACTGATCGCCGTGGATGAAGCGCACTGTGTGTCACAGTGGGGGCATGATTTCCGCCCAGAGTACGCGCAACTTGGCATGTTGAAACAACACTTTGTTGATGTGCCCGTAATGGCGCTGACGGCAACGGCTGATGACACCACTCGCCAAGATATTTGCCAGCGTTTGGCCTTGGATTCGCCAAACATTTACCTCGGCAGTTTCGACAGACCTAACATTCGCTACACCTTGCTTGAAAAGCACAAGCCCCTCGCGCAGCTCACTCAATTTCTGACTACCCAGTCAGGCCAAAGCGGCATTATTTACTGCAATAGTCGAAAGCGTGTTGAGCAGGTCGCGGAAAAACTGTGCGACCAAAATATCCGTGCGGCGGGCTACCACGCAGGCATGAGCAACGAGCAACGCGGCTTTGTGCAAGACGCTTTTCAACGCGATGACATTCAAATCGTGGTGGCCACCGTGGCATTCGGTATGGGGATCAACAAACCCAACGTGCGGTTTGTTGTGCATTACGACATTCCGAGAAACATCGAATCCTACTATCAGGAAACGGGCCGTGCGGGGCGCGATGGCTTGCCAGCGGAAGCGGTGATGTTCTATGACCCGTCAGACATTGGTTGGCTACATCGCTGTTTGCAAGAAAAGCCTGAAGGCCCGCAAAAGCAGGTGGAAAGCCACAAACTGAATGCCATGGGGGCTTTTGCTGAAGCCTTAACGTGTCGTCGTTTGGTGCTACTGAACTACTTCGGTGAATACCGCGAGAAGCCGTGCGGCAACTGCGACATTTGCCTAGACCCACCTACTTTGTTTGATGGTACTGAGCAGGCGCAAAAGGCGCTGTCTTGTGTGTACCGCGTGAACCAAAGCTTTGGTGTGGGTTATGTGGTGGAAGTGCTTCGCGGCATGCAAAACCAACGCATTAAAGATCATGCCCATGAAAAGCTCAGCACTTATGGATTGGGTAAAGATAACAGCCATGAATATTGGGTTAGCATTTACCGTCAGTTGATTCATCGCGGGTACTTGGTGCAGAACATTGCGCGAAGCTCGGTGCTGCAATTGACCGAAGAAGCGCGTCCATTATTACGTGGTGAAATTGCGCTGGAATTGGCCGTACCGCGTTTAGGTTTGTCGCCGCGCAGCAAAGCAGACAAGCTTGGTAAGCGTAATTACGATAAAAAACTCTTCGCGAAACTGCGTAAATTGCGTAAAGCCATTGCCGATGAAGAAGACGTCCCGCCGTACGTGGTGTTTAACGATGCCACCTTGATTGAGATGGCGGAGATGATCCCAACCTCGCAAGGTGAGTTGCTCGCAGTGAACGGCGTGGGTCAACGTAAGCTCGAAAAATACGGCAATGTCTTTTTGGACGTGATTGAAGATCACATCACCATGGACTCAAACGATGCCAGTTACGGATAACCGCATTCTGACACACGCCAGCGTTGCCCTTTTTGATATCGAAGAAGGGCGCTTTGTGTTGGCCATTGATGATCTTGATTTTGACAATGCAGAGGCTTATGCCGCTGCGTTTTGCCAATTGATGGATGCAGCCATCATTGAAAAGCAAATGGATGCCGATTTGATGAGCTGGTTGGTCGATTTTGAGGGCGTACAATTTATGTTAAAAGCCGAGCATTACAGCGCAAGTTTATGGCTAGAACGCCTTGGTGCAGAAGGCGATGATGAACTTTCATTCTTGAATCATTGGCTCTCTAATCAACTCCTTTCCTCACACTCCTAAAGGCAGTTGGCAATCGAAAGATTTGCTGTATAATTCGCCACCTTCTGATCCATTCGTTAAGAATGAGCGCGCCAAATAGGTTCGCGAATCAGTGAAAAATAAGGTGTTAAGTCCAAAGGCTTAGCATTTGTAGTTAATTTGGGTTCCCTCGCCCCCAATGACAAAAAGGTTCACAATGAGCACTTTTACGCCCGCGCAACAGCGCAAAGCCCTTTCATACTTGGTGGTTTTCCACCTCGTCATCATTGCATCTAGCAACTATTTGGTTCAGCTGCCTTTTACCATTTTTGGTTTTCATACCACTTGGGGCGCTTTTACCTTCCCGTTTATTTTTCTGGCAACAGATTTAACGGTACGTATCTACGGTGCAGGCATGGCACGCCGGATCATCTTCAGTGTCATGGTGCCGTCACTGCTGATTTCATATGTGTTGTCTGTGCTGTTCTATCAAGGACAGTATCAAGGCCTCGCACATCTGACGGAATTTAACCTATTTGTCGCCCGCATTGCCGCCGCAAGTTTCATGGCATATATGCTGGGACAAATCCTCGACATTCATGTGTTCAATCGTCTGCGTCAAACCAAGAAATGGTGGGTTGCCCCTAGCTGCTCAACGCTATTTGGTAATGCGATTGATACCTTGGCGTTCTTTGCGATTGCGTTTTACAACAGCCCTGATGCCTTTATGGCGGAAAACTGGAAGGAAATCGCACTGGTGGATTACGCATTCAAGCTGGTGATCAGTCTTGGATTGTTTGTGCCGATGTACGGTGTGCTGCTGAACTATGTTGTCAGTCGTATCACCAAGGTGGATGCGAACGTTGCTATTGAGCAGCCGAGCTCAAGCCGCGTCTAACGCAAAAACACAGTTTTGAGGGAAGAGGAGCCGGTCGAGAGATCGGCTTTTTTTATGTCACTTGAACCGAAATGATGGGCTTTGTTGCTCCGAAACAAATCGTGCAACGTTGGAATTACTATACTCGCTAGACGGGCGCTTGGACGCTTTTGTAATGAGGATGTTTACCATGATTATTCGAGAAGGCACGCTGGCAGAAGCCGTGAACGTGCTCGGGAAAATTGAAGAGTTCGCGCGTGTTGAAACGTTAGCATCTCTTAAACGGCGCATAGGCGACAAAGCATGTCTTGCACTGGTGGCTGACGACGATGGCGAATTGGTTGGCGTTAAACTTGGCTATCAACTGGATGACGATTGTTTCTATAGCTGGATCGGCGGCGTGACTAAGCAAGGGCGTCGTCGAGGCATTGCACAAGGCTTACTGCACGCGCAGGAGCGTTGGGTGGCAAGCCATGGTTACCAAACCATTCGCGTGAAGTCTCGCAACTGCTATGCGGGCATGCTGTGCTTGTTGCTGAATAATCACTACCACATAGAGCATTTAGAAAAGAAAGATGAATTGGCGCAGTACCGCCTACATTTTGTGAAAAAGATCACATCTAACTAAAGACTGAAGAAAAATTGAACGAAAGGGCTTGCCAGATGATAATGAGAATGGTTATTATTATCTCGTCCTAAGGCGAAACGCGATATCTTCGCTGAGGGGCACACGACATTGCTCACATTGCTTCCAGTATATGTATTTGCATTAGACTGCGCCTTTTCTAGCAGTTTACCCTGATGCAGGCGACGCCCCTTCCGGCGTCGCTTTTTTCTTTTTGGCTTACCTCTTTTATCTCTTGAGTTCGAATTATCCCAACTCCACCAATTTCGCGACCAATTTGTTGATGCCTGACGCCGCCTCACTGACACTGCTAGCCAGCATATAAGCGGGGGTTGAAAGCACGCGACGGCTTTGATCCAAAACGAAGTCATCGACAGGGCATTGGATGTGTTCACCGCCCATCGCATTGAATGCGGCAGCCGTCTCAGGATCATTTCCTATGGTGCCTTTTGCGCCAGGGCCATAGATCGCAGGGATCAGTATGGGAGAAATACACAAGTAGCCTACCGGTTTCTCTGCTTCAGCGAAGGCTTTACATGCCGCCAATACGTCTTCTTGTACTGTCATCGCCGTGCCATTGACGGCGAAATCACACAAGTTCTTTGCCACACCAAAACCGCCCGGCAGTAGCAATGCATTGAACTCTCGAACATCTAGCGCAGAGAGAGGGCGCACCTCGCCACGCGCAATGCGTGCCGATTCTTCCAGTACATTCCGTGATGCGCCGCTTTCTTCGCCTGTTTGATGATTAAGCACGTGGCGCTTTTCAATATCCGGTGCGAAGCAATGCCATTTCGCGCCAGCTTGTTCTATCGCGAGGAGGGATAGCACTGCTTCATGAATTTCTGTGCCATCAAAGACACCACACCCAGATAAAATCACGGCAATATTTTTCATTCTCAGCACCTCGTATCAGTGGACAATCGAAAAGAGTGGCAGCGGAATGATGCCTATCTAATCATCAAAAGAAGTTCAGATTATGAGCAAAGCGATGTGTATTTGAATGCAACGAGATCACATCCTTTCATTTCAGGATGAAAATTTGGTTTTTCGTCGAGTTGAGAGAGGAATAATTTATTTTTCCACAGCCGATGATCTGATCACGATCCTGATCACGATCAAAGTGTTGGTGTTAACTGTTTATAAAATAAAGAATTAATTTCCGTATTTTATAAATACACACAAGCGATCTAACACGTTAAAAATAAATACCAACAAACTTATCCACAGAACGGCGTGTGTTGTATAACTCTGTGTAGGGTTTTAAATGATCGTCTTTTTCGGCCTACGGTGTGAATTTCCAACATTTATCTCAAGTCTGCCGACCACTTATACCTCATCAACCTGAATGTGAGCATCTTCATGTTGGGAGGGTAAAAGCCATTTTCAGCTTATCTTTCTTCATAAAGCACGCCGAATCCTGCAACTTCTGGATGTTTGGGTAACTATCTCTCAATCGTGGGTTAACAGATTTCTCTAGTCATGGCATCCTTACCTATCCATCATTTTCCGGTTAGCTAAGACAGTTATGGCCATGAATCCTGAAAACCCGTTGATTTTGGTCGACGGCTCTTCCTACCTTTACCGCGCGTACCACGCTTCTCCTAATCTCACCAATGCAAAGGGTGAACCGACGGGTGCCGTGTATGGCGTCGTAAACATGCTACGCAGTTTGGTGAAGCAGTATCCAAAATCAAATGTGGCGGTGATTTTTGACGCCAAAGGAAAAACCTTCCGCGACGACATGTACAGTGAGTACAAAGCAAATCGTCCGCCAATGCCGGATGATCTTCGCGGTCAGATCGCGCCATTGCACGCGATCATTGAAGCCATGGGCTTCCCAATGATGGTGATCGAAGGCGTGGAAGCGGATGACGTGATCGGTACGCTCGCGACACAAGGTTCGGCGGCGAGTATGCCGATCTTGATCAGCACGGGTGATAAAGACATGGCGCAGTTGGTTGATGAAAATGTCACGCTGATCAACACCATGACCAATGTCATTATGGATCCGCAAGGCGTGCATGATAAGTACGGCTTCGGCCCAGAACACATCATCGATTACCTCGCACTGATGGGCGATAAAGTCGATAACATTCCTGGCGTTCCTGGTGTGGGTGAGAAAACGGCGACGGCGCTGATCGCAGGCATCGGTGGCTTAAGTAAGCTGTATGACAACCTCGACCAAATCGCAGGTTTGGGCTTCCGTGGTTCTAAAACCATGGCGAAGAAGCTCGAGGATAACCGAGAAAATGCTTACCTGTCTTATGAGCTTGCCACCATCAAGCTGGATTGCGAATTGCCTGCTCGCCCTGAAGAATTGATCAATGGCGCTGCGGATAACGAGAAGCTGGTAACGCTATTTACAGAATTGAACTTCAAGCGTTGGCTTGCAGAAGCGCAAAGCGGCAATGCAGGGATTGATTCTGTTGCAGCTGGCGCTTCTTCTTCTGCACCTGCGGGTACTTCATCAACCGCTGCCGCGAAAGACGCTGAATTCTCTGCGGCTGCCATTGATCGCAGCCAATATGACACGGTATTGACCGAAGAAGCATTCCACGCATGGATGGAAAAACTGCGCGCAGCTGACGTGGTGGCGTTCGACACCGAAACAGACAGCCTTAATTACATGGAAGCTAACTTGGTTGGTCTTTCCTTCGCCATTGCACCGGGTGAAGCGGCGTATGTTCCTGTTGCGCACGATTACCTTGATGCGCCTAAGCAATTAGATCGTGATTGGGTGATTGCTGAAATGAAGGGCTGGCTGGAAGATGCGGGCGCGTTGAAGGTGGGTCAAAACCTGAAATATGACGCCAGTGTGTTGGCACGTTACGACATCAACATGAAGGGTATCGCGTTCGATACCATGTTGGAGTCTTACGTCTATAACAGTGTGGCTGGCCGTCATGATATGGACAGCCTTGCGACGCGTTACCTGCAGCATAAATGCATCAGTTTTGAAGAAATCGCAGGGAAGGGGAAAAAGCAGCTAACCTTCAACCAAATTGAACTTGAGCAAGCTGCGCCTTACGCGGCGGAAGATGCAGATGTGACGTTACGATTGCACCTTGCGCTGATGGGACACATCAACAGTGATGACAAGCTCAAAGCCATTTTCGAGCAATACGAAATGCCATTGGTGCCTGTGCTTTCGCGCATTGAACGCCACGGTGTTTTGATCGATAGCGATATGCTGGGTAAACAGTCGCAAGAAATTGCGGCGCGTTTGGATGTCCTAGAGAAAGAGACGTTTGAGTTGGCAGGTGAAGAGTTTAATCTCAGCTCGCCAAAACAGCTGCAAGCCATTCTGTTTGAAAAAATGGGGCTGCCGGTCATCAAAAAAACACCGTCAGGCACACCTTCAACCAATGAAGAAGTGTTGCAAGAGCTTGCGTTGGATTACCCGCTACCAAAACGCATTTTGGAATACCGTGGATTGGCGAAGCTAAAATCCACCTACACTGACAAATTGCCGAAGATGGTGAACCCAGCTACCAAGCGTGTTCACACGTCTTATCATCAAGCCGTCACCGCAACAGGACGTTTGTCTTCAACCGATCCTAACTTGCAGAACATTCCAATTCGTAATAAAGAAGGTCGTCGCATTCGCCAAGCCTTCATTGCACCTGCAGGTAAAACCATTCTGGCTGTCGATTACTCCCAAATCGAACTTCGTATCATGGCGCATTTGTCGGGTGATGAAGCGTTAATTGATGCATTCCGACACGGTAAAGACATCCACAGTGCCACTGCTGCAGAAGTTATGGGCATTGATATTTCGGATGTGACGTCTGAAATGCGTCGACGTGCGAAGGCGATTAACTTTGGTTTGATCTACGGCATGAGTGCATTTGGTCTAGCGAAGCAGTTGGGGATCCCGCGTGGTGAAGCGCAGCAGTACATGGAACGTTACTTTGAACGCTACCCTGGCGTGAAGCAATACATGGAAATCACACGTTTGCAGGCGGCGGAGCAAGGGTATGTTGAAACCATCTTTGGGCGTCGACTGCACCTGCCAGAGATCAAATCAAGCAATGGTATGCGCCGTAAAGCAGCGGAACGTGCGGCGATTAACGCACCTATGCAGGGCACGGCGGCTGATATCATCAAACGTGCGATGATTTTTGTTGATGGCTGGATCCAACAGCAACCAGAAGGACGTGTGTCACTTATCATGCAAGTGCACGATGAATTGGTGTTGGAAGTAGATACCGAATACCTGTCTGAGGTAGAAGCGATGGTTTGCAGGCTCATGGAGTCCGCAGCAATGCTAGAAGTGCCTTTGATTGCAGAATCAGGTAGCGGTATTAACTGGGACCAAGCCCACTAAAACCAAGCTCTTCAGCGGTTTTCTATCGGCTGTCACTTAAAGTTTAAAGCGAAAAAAGTCCACGGAAGTGGGCTTTTTTTTCGACCAAATGAAACAAGATGAATACACCTCGTGTTCTTTTTTATAATTTTATGAAAAAAAATTACGTAAAGGGTTTTCTTAATCGAACATTTGGTATACAGTTATTCGCGTAGGGTACAGAGGTAAGATGTTCTATCTTTCAGACCTTTTGTTTCACGTTATTGGATTTAGCTGATTCAGCAGCCCCGGTCGATGTATATCGACCGGGGCATTTTTTATGCGGAAAACCCAACGTCATCCCCATCTCTTTAATTGTAACAAAACTCTTATTTAGCAATGACTTAACTGTTATTTTTGGTGTGTAAACTTTTTTGTACAAACTAAATTAGAGTAAATACTTTAGTTTGTCAGTGCTGACGCTATAATAACCACTGCTTCTTATTCTTAATGTGTCGAGACTCACTGCGGTAGTGTTTAAGACAGTGCATCTCCATGTTGATTCTGGCCGATCTGACTCTCAGTTCGGCCATTTTTTTACCCTTCATTCTGTAACTCAATTCCAGTAATTCTGTAGCCAAAAAACATGTTTAAATCATGATAATTCTTATAGAAAAATAAGAATTTTTTGGATAACTAAAAACATGATGAATCATAAGGTTAAAAGGCGGAATGAATTAGCTGTCTGTTAAGTAAGGCAAAAAAACAGGTGATGCGGGTGGTGTGGACTTGCGAGGATGAGAATCATTGCTGACACTGATTCTATAACGAATAAAAAAACCTCCTATTTCTCTCCCGTTACCCCACCCACGAGGTGGGGTTTTTTATTTGGCACGCTTATTCCGCAGAATCAACGTCCACTGATACTGCGTCAGCGCTGTCTTCAACGTCAGTCTCAACACCGCTTTCATGATAGGGGAAGTACCAGCCATCAAGTTTTTTGCGCAGTTTATCTACGCCAACACCTTTGAGTGATGAGTAGAGTTCGACTTCCACATCGCCGCCAAAATCTTTTGCTGCTTCACGAACCTTCACCAGCTCTGCTTTACGTGCGCCGCTTTTCAGCTTGTCACACTTGGTGAGCAGAGCAAGAACAGGAAGGTTCGAATCTACCGCCCAGAAAATCAGTTGCTGATCGAGCTCTTTCAGTGGGTGACGGATATCCATTAACACCACCAAGCCCTTGAGCTGATCACGTTTTTGCAAATATTCCCCAAGGGATTTTTGCCATTTTTTCTTCATTTCCAGGGGGACTTGCGCAAAGCCATACCCAGGTAAGTCAACGATGTGGCATCCCTCATCCACTTTGAAAAGGTTAATTAATTGAGTGCGACCTGGTGTCTTACTCACCTTTACCAGACCCTTATGATCACATAGTCTGTTAATAGAGCTCGATTTACCCGCGTTCGATCTGCCTGCAAAGGCAACCTCGATCCCGGTATCAGCTGGCAGGGCACGAATGTCCGGTGCACTGGTAATAAAGTGGGTATTGCGATAGTTGAGTGAAGGATTCACTGTTAACTCCGTCTCGACTTTATGTAGTCGACTGATTACTTTTATGTGAAATTGTGTAAAATATCCGTGCTCGGTTTTTGCTCAATGATTGTATCATGATGGCGCGAGCATCGTGGTATCGGAAGCTTGATAATTATAAATGGAATGTCATGAAGAAATTAGCGCTATTACTCACCTTACTTGCGAGTTTTACCGTTTATGCACAGGGTGATGCAGAAGCAGGTAAAGCAAAATCAGCCACTTGCGCAGCTTGTCATGGCGCTGATGGTAACAGCCTCATCGCTGCAAACCCAGTTTTGGCAGGCCAGCACGAAAAATATCTTTTGAAGCAACTTAAAGATTTTAAGTTGGGAATGACCTCTGGTGGTGCTCAAGGCCGAAATAACGCCGTCATGGCCGGCATGGTTGCCTCTCTGTCAGAAGAAGACATGTCCGATCTCGCGGCATACTTCGCGGCACAAACACCGAAAGCCGGTAGCACGCCTGAATCGTCAATCCCTGTTGGTGAGCAATTGTACCTCGCAGGTGATAAAGAGCGTGGCATTGCAGCGTGTATTGCCTGTCATGGCCCTCGTGGTAACGGCACGGCACTGTCCGGTTTCCCTAAAATCTCTAGCCAACATGCGGATTACATCAAATCTCAGTTGATGGCATTCCGTGATAAGCAGCGAAACAACGACATGAATGGCATGATGCAAATTGTTGCCTCAAAGCTTTCCGACAAAGAGATTGAAGCCATTTCTCTTTATGTGGGCGGTTTGCACTGATCACCATCCTAATGCCGTAATCTGGCATTGAAAGGTGAAGTTATCAAAAAGGCAGCGAAAGCTGCCTTTTTTCTTTTTGGGCATTTTTCCTGTCTACGTGTAAGCGATCGACCATTGTTAGACGTGTCATACGCGCGAAAAAATGACAGACTTTGTTTTTTTGTTCTACATTTCAGGTAGATATTTAATTCCCTTAAAAATGGGTAGTGCGTTTTGTGAAACATGACCTGTTTTGTTTTCGAGAGACTCGTAAACTTATCTATGTCGACAGGGAACACGACACGGAATGGACCATCAGGACGATGACGCAGGGTGCGTAGCGGACAAACGGATACTGGCTCTGGATGAGCCTTAGAAAGAACAGGATGTTTTGTTGTCAGGATGACAAGCGGTGTGAAGGAATAACGCCGATAGGACACTCTCTGGACGAGAGAAGGACACCCGCCAGGATGGTGGAGACAACAGGACGTTGACGAGCAAAACTCAAATAAAAACGGCAGGAAGCCCTATCACAAAAGGAATATTGTTCACCGGGAAGTGGTGTTACTGTTAGGGATGAAAACGGTAAAATCCGTTCTTTAGAACGCTATAGAGCGACAGGCCTTGCCTGTCGCTTTTTTCTTATCCATCTTTCTGATACATTTCCGCCATTCACTTTGGTGTAGAAATCTCCAATGACCCTTGATTGCCCGCTTTGTCAGTCGACCTATGTCGTCGATTTTGAGCAGGATAAACGTCGCCGATATTTCCGTTGTGACCCTTGTTCACTGGTTTTCGCCGATCCTGCTAGCCGACTGTCACCGGATGAAGAGAAAGCGCATTACGACCTGCATGAGAATTCGGCGGAAGATGAAGGCTATCGCCAGTTTCTGAGCCGCGTTGCCATGCCACTGAGCGAAAAGCTCGGTATGACCTCTCAGCGAGGCTTAGACTTTGGTTGTGGGCCAGGCCCTGTGTTGGCCAGCATGCTGGCGGATAAAGGGCATACAATGTCGATTTACGATCCGTATTTTTCGCCCGACACCACGGTGCTCGAGACGCAATACGATTTCGTTACCTGCACTGAAGCGATTGAACATTTTTACTTGCCTCACAAGGAATGGAGACAGTTACTGAGTCTGGTTAAGCCTGGAGGCTGGTTAGCTATCATGACCAAGCTCGTTATTGATGCTGACGCGTTTAGGTGCTGGCATTACAAGAACGATCCAACCCACGTGAGTTTTTTTAGTCGCGAAACGTTCTGCTTTTTGGCAGATCGTGATGGTCTTGACGTGGACTTTGTTGGTAACGACGTAATTTTACTGAGGAAGAAAAACGAATGACCCGCAAGAAGAAAGCACGCAAAGTCGGCTCTGAAGGTCCTGCACAATACAGTGACCGTTCATTGAGCAAAGATGACGTTGCGTCATTGGCACGCAAACGCGCAAACCGTCGTAAAGGTTTGAAAGCGGGCTCTCGCCATTCTGATGGTAAAGTCGAAAAGCAACGCCAAATCAACGCAACAAGAGACCCACGTTTGGGT
This sequence comes from Enterovibrio norvegicus DSM 15893, assembly GCF_900115495.1. GTDB lineage: Bacteria > Pseudomonadota > Gammaproteobacteria > Enterobacterales > Vibrionaceae > Enterovibrio > Enterovibrio norvegicus. The sequence continues at coordinate 58,494 of NZ_FOWR01000019.1, forward strand.
AGCAAAAAGCCTATCGCATTGATTGTTGAGCAAAAGCCACATCCAAAGTCAGCAGAAGGTAAAAAGGTTCGTCGCCTAGATGCTGCAAAAGAATTGGATATGCTGGAAAACGATGCACAACTAAATGTGTTGTTAGACCGTATTGAAAATGGCGAGAAGCTAGGTGCAGGTCTGCAGTCTTACGTTGATGAGAAACTGGATCGCATTGAAGCGTTGATGGCACAGCTTGGCTTGCTGGAAGAAGAGCAAGAAGATGCGCCAGTTGAACAGCCAAAAGGAAAGAAATCGCGCCGAGGCGACGATGATTTATTGGCTGAGTTTGAAAACCTAAAATTCGATCAGGAGTAAGTGTTGGAGACTCTTCCTTTAGGTGTTGTGGCGCTTGGCGGTGCCATTGTTCTTGGGTTAGCAAGTTATGCTGGTTGGTTGTTGTCGAAACTTCGTCGACAAACTCGCTTTCAGGCTGCGCAACAAAAAGCGGCGATTACCCAAAGAAATAACAAGATCATCGAAAGCGTTGATGTGATTGCGATGGCAACATTGCAAGATCAATGCGATTTGTCAGAAGCGGCGATCCGTCTGTTTATGATCATGGATCACCTACAGGGAGAAAAGCGTGTGGATTACCCGACGCGCTTTCCTGCGCTTTATGAATTGTATGACGTGGTTAAGGACATGCCACGTGGTGACGCCCGAAAGGCCATCCCGAAAAAAGAAAGGATGCGTCATGATTTAGAACGCATGAAAACGGAAACTCGTCTTCAGGATGCGATCAAAATCGAACTCGAAGAAATCCTCGCTTTTACTGGTGCCAAGATGACACCTATTCGGACGTTAGCGAGCTGATCGCTTCGATCAGTCCAGCAAAATTGCCGTTGAGCAGCGAGATTGATTCATCTGACACCGGAGAGTGTGGCAAAATAATACTCTCCGGTTGTTCATATTGGGCGAAATATACATGTCAAAACAGCAAATCATTTGGGATCAGAGTCTGATCGAGAAGTACAACTACTCAGGCCCTCGTTATACCTCCTATCCAACCGCGCTGGAATTCCATGAGGTGTTTACCGCCGCGGAATTTGACATGGCATGTACCCAATATCCGGAGAGAAACCTTTCTCTCTACGTCCATATCCCGTTTTGTCATACGCTTTGCTACTACTGTGGCTGCAATAAAGTCATTACACGTCATCAGCACAAAGCAGATGCGTATTTGGATGCGCTAGAGCAAGAGATCCGTCAGCGTGCGTATTTGCTGCATGATCGTAACGTGACACAACTTCATTGGGGGGGCGGCACGCCAACCTTTTTGACCAAAGAGCAGGTCACTCGATTGATGGGGTTGCTTCGCCAAGAATTCCAACTGGATGACAATGCTGAAATCAGTATCGAAGTGGATCCGCGTGAAATCGAGCTGGATATGCTTGATCACCTGCGCAGTGAAGGCTTTAACCGTTTAAGTATTGGCGTTCAGGACTTTGATAAAACCGTGCAGAAAGCGGTGAACCGTGAGCAGGATGAAACCTTCATTCGTGACATGGTGTCGCGTGCTAAAACCTTGGGCTTCCGCTCAACCAACCTTGATTTGATTTATGGCCTTCCACACCAAAACGGTGAAACATTTGCGAAAACCTTGTCGCAAGTGCTTGAGATGAAGCCGGGACGCTTGTCCGTTTTCAATTATGCGCACCTACCATCCTTGTTTGCTGCTCAGCGTAAAATCAAAGATGACGATTTACCGTCGCCACAAGTGCGTTTGTCCATGTTGGAGCAAACCATTGGTACGTTGACGAGTGAAGGCTACCAGTTCATTGGTATGGATCACTTTGCGTTGCCGGATGATGAGCTTGCTGTGGCACAGCGTGAAGGAAACCTTCACCGCAACTTCCAAGGCTACACTACGCAAGGCGACTGTGATTTACTAGGTTTGGGTGTGTCAGCGATTTCCATGATTGGTGACTGTTATGCCCAAAACCAAAAAGAGCTGAAGAAATATTACGGCCAAGTGGAAGAACAACGTCATGCGCTTTGGAAAGGTGTCATGTTAGATGGCGACGATTTGTTGCGCCGTGAAGTCATTAAATCGCTGATCTGTAATTTCTATCTTGATAAGTCCGAGATTGAAGGCACCTATGACATTGAATTCGACACCTACTTTGCCGAAGACTTATCGCTGCTACAGTGCTTCGTTGATGATGAGCTGGTGGAGGTGGATGCGAAAAGCATCAAGGTGACGCTGAAAGGCCGCTTACTGATCCGCAATATTTGTATGTGTTTTGACACTTACCTTCGCGATCGTGCACGTCAGCAGCAGTTCTCTCGCGTGATTTAATGTGATGAGTGACGAAAGGTGATCGCTACACGGGTTAGCGAGATCACCAAAGACAAAAACGAAAAAAGCCGCTATCGCGGCTTTTTTCGATCTGGCGTTTGCGCTTACGCGCCGCTGCCAAGGCTGAATACAGCCAGTACCACAGCAAGAGCTGCCGCTGCCAGTTGACCTGGACCCGCAGCTGCCATTTCATTCAGTGTAAATAGTGCGTCGAACATGAACGTTTCATCCGGCGTGTTAAAAAATCGGCGGCATTGTACGTCAGCTACGCTCAAAAAAACACCAGCAATTTGCTGGTGTTTTTCGTCATGCTCAGTGCTGATTCGGTTACCGTTCAGCGTACTGCTGTCAATATATTGTTTTAACGAGGTTTACGCGCGCGCTTGTGCTTTTGCGCGGAGTTCCGCTTTTTCACTGTCTGACAAGTAGGCGATCGCTAGGCCATTTTCTTGCAGTTGAGTGATTTGGGCTTGGCTCAAGCCTGCTTGTGGCGCAGCAACGTCATATTCGTGTGGCAGCTCAATACCCGAAACTGCAGGGTCATCGGTATTGAGAGATGCCAAGATGCCGTGCTCAAGGAAGGCTTTCACTGGGTGCGTCGCGAAGCTCTCGACAGTGCTGGTTTGTACGTTTGACGTTAGGGCGGATTCGATACCAATGCGGTGCTTGGCAAGGTAATCCATTAAGCGTGGATCTTGGATGGCTTTTACGCCGTGGCCAATACGGGTCGCGCCTAATTCGTTAATGGCTTGCCACATGCTTTCAGCGCCAGCAGCTTCGCCCGCATGCACGGTGACATTGAGGCCTGCTTTGCGTACTTTTGCGAAATGGTCGTTAAATTGCTCACCAGGCTGTCCAAGTTCATCACCGGCTAAATCAACGGCGACGAGGTGCTGTTTGAGTGCCAATAACGCATCCAATTCTTGCATGCAAGCGTCCACACCAAAGGTGCGGCTCATGATGCCAATCAGGTTGGTTTTCACGCCGAAATCTTGGCTACCGGCTTTTACACCGTCAATCACGGCTTCAACCACACCTTGCACGGGCAGATTATGCTTCATGGCCATGTAGTAAGGAGAAAAACGCAGCTCAGCGTAATCAATGCGGGCATTCAATGCGTCTTCGACGTTCTCGTAAGCAACACGGCGCACCGCGTCCAGATCGCCAAGTACAGCGACACCCCAATCCAATTTGGACAGGAAGCCAACCAAATCAGGTTCGTTAGACATCACTTGTACGTGTGGACGAAGTGTCTCGATGGTGGTCGCAGGGAGCGCCATTCCGAACTTCTGACCCAGTTCCAAAATGGTATTAATACGAATATTGCCATCAAGATGACGGTGAAGGTCCGTCAGTGGAAGGTGGGTTGCGATCATAGCCAAATATCCTTAAATCAACTTTTGAGAAGTATAAGGACTAAAAATAGGCGCGTCAGTAGATTGGTGAAGACAAACCACTCGATTGAGCGGTTTTGTTGTCAGTGTTAACCAAAATTGTTGATTTATTGCTCAGCGATTAAAGAACTGAACCTATTCATCATGCGTAAGGGCGGTGACTGCCCTTACGCGAATAGGCTCATCGGTGAATTTAAGGGATGTGCAGTTCTTTGAGTTTACGTGTCAGTGTGTTGCGCCCCCAACCGAGCAGTTTGGCAGCTTCTTGCTTGTGGCCTCTCGTGTGGCTGAGAGCCTCTTGCAACAAGATGCGTTCAAATTCAGGCAAGGCTTCTCTGAGCAGGTTGTCATCGCCGTTACCCAACGAATGCTTTGCCCACTGTGAGAGCGCACTTTGCCAACCGCCACCTTCGCCTTCTTCAGCGATATCGGTCGGTTGTAGCAACTCTGGCGGAAGGTCTTCGGGCAAAATTTCTTTGCCACTGCCCATCACGGTTAGCCAACGACAGGTGTTCTCGAGCTGACGCACGTTGCCCGGCCAAGCGAGGCCTGAAATCAAATCGAGCGTGCTGGCATGCAGCGATTTCACTTCAATATCAAGCTCATCAGAGGCGCGCTTGAGGAAATGTTTGGCAAGCTGGCCGATGTCTTGGCGACGTTCTCGCAGTGGCGGAAGGTGAACGCGAATAACATTGAGGCGATGGAATAAATCTTCACGGAAGCTACCTTCTGCCACCAATTTTTCGAGGTTTTGGTGCGTTGCGGCGATAATACGCACATCAACGTTAATCGCTGAATGCCCACCGACACGATAAAACTGCCCGTCCGCCAATACGCGCAGCAAGCGGGTTTGAATATCTAACGGCATGTCGCCGATTTCATCCAAAAACAGCGTGCCGCCATTGGCTTGCTCAAAACGGCCTTGGCGAATGCTATTCGCCCCAGTAAATGCGCCTTTCTCATGGCCAAACAATTCAGATTCAATCAAATCTTTCGGAATGGCTGCCATGTTCAAGGCGATAAACGCATTCTTGGCGCGTGGGCTATGACGGTGCAAGGCATGGGCAACTAACTCTTTGCCTGTGCCCGATTCACCGTTAATCAAAACGGAAATGGATGAGCGGGATAAACGGCCAATGGCACGAAACACTTCCTGCATCGAGGGTGCTTCACCAATGATCTCCGGCACGGTTTCTTGTGATTCACGCGGAGAGCGTTGTCGTTTTTGCTCTTGGCTGTGTGAAACAGCACGCTCAACCAAGGCAACAGCTTCGTCAATGTCGAAAGGTTTCGGCAAGTACTCGAATGCGCCTTTTTTGTAGGCACTCACTGCTGCGTCGAGATCCGAGTGTGCGGTCATGATAATGACGGGCAGGGTTGGGTATTCTTCCTGAAGACGATTGAGCAGGGTAAAGCCGTCTGTTCCCGGCATACGGATGTCTGAGACCAACACATCGGGCACTTCTCGGTTTAAGCCTTCTAACACGCTGTCTGCATCTGCGAACGTCTCACAGGCCAAGCCAGCGGCGTTTAGCGTGCGTTCTAATACCCAGCGAATTGAGCTGTCGTCATCAACGACCCAAATTAATCCTTTGCTCATGAGCTCCCCTTAGCGACGAATTGGTAACAAAATGGTGAAGGTGGTATGCCCCGGCCAGCTGCTGACATGAATGTTGCCTTTATGCTGATCAATGAGGTTTCGCGTAATAGAAAGGCCTAGCCCAGTGCCGCCAGCGCGTCCTGATACCATGGGGTAAAAGAGCGTGTCTTGAAGGTCGGGGGCAATACCCGGGCCGTTATCCGAAATATCAATGCGGGCGGCAAGACGATGGCGCTGCCCGTTAATGACCACTTGATGTTCGGTACGCGTTCTCAGTGTGATTTCACCTTCGTGGGTGTTTAGTGCGTGCAGTTCTTGCAGTATTTGTGCGGCATTGCTGACCACATTCAGTATGGCTTGTTCCATCTGATCGGGGTCCATCTCTAGGTCGGGCAAGCTTGGGTCGTAATCTCTGACAATGGATATATCGCCAGATTCGAGTTCGACCAATTGGCGCACTTTCTCCAAGATGACGTGAATGTTCTCGTGTTGGCGATGTCCGGGTTTTTGTGGCCCCAATAAGCGATCGACCAAGTTCCGTAGCCGGTCAGCCTGTTCGATGATGATGCGCGTATATTCGTGCAGGCTTGGGTCCGGCAGCATTTTCTCCAGCAATTGCGCCGCGCCGCGTAAGCCCCCAAGTGGGTTTTTGATTTCATGCGCGAGGCCACGCACTAATTCTCGAGCGGCTTGCTGCTGGGCTTGCTGCGAGAGCTCTTTGCTGATGCGGCGTTGATGCCCAATGGCTTTGATCTCAAGCAGCATGGATGGACTGCGTTCCCACATTAATGGGCTCGCACTGAATTCGACTTTCCGCTGGTGGCCATCGATAACGAGTGTGACATCGCTGTCCGTGAGGCTTTGCCCGTTCTCGAGGGTTTCTTTGACCTGCACTAAATCGATGGAGCTGTGTTGCAGTAACTCTGTCAGAGGGTGATCGCGCAGGCGGCGTGCACTTTGGCAGAACAATTGCTCTGCCGCAGGGTTGGCATAGGCCACGACAAGCTCGTTGTCGAGCACCAGCACTGCTGTGATCAGGTTGTCCATTACAGTTTCGGTCAGAGTAGCCACATCACCTTCCTAGTTTGAATGCACCATATTGGTGCATTCTAGTTTACGCGATAGTGCGTTGTTGTGCAGCGTTCAATATCAATTAATGGCATATCGAGAACTCTGTGTTTGTTACACCCCTATCGTGGTGTCGGTTTTGGCGCTTTAGGCTTTGTCGCCCGGTGCAAAAACACAGTCACTGACTGGGTTGCTGCAATTACCTTGCCATTTTGTAGTAATTGCACATTTAACTGGTGAGCACCCCGGTCTACGTTGTTGAGTTGCCAACGGTTAGCACTTTGGGTTGATTGTTTTTCTCCGTCCATAACAAGGCGTAATGCTTGGTCTTTGCCCAAGGGTAAATCGGTATCGACCTTGATGCTGATGTTGCCTTCGTTGCTTCTAATCGTGGCTTCTTGGGAAGGCGAAACAAGGCGTACTGCGGTCGCCATGGCTGGGGCCTCTGGTTCTGGTGGTGCTGGAGGCGCATCGGGTGTGGGTATGTTTGTCTTTGTGGTTTGTTTTTCTAATGGCACCACATCAATCTGTATGCCGAGTTCTACGCTGACGTCGGGTGGTGCATCGCTAAAGTGCATCACGCCGTTTTCGTCTACCCAGCGGTAGTACTCATCGGACGCAATAGAAAGAGAGGGTGCACCAAAATAGAGCATTAGGCTTGAAAGCAGGAAAACACGGAACGAACGCATCGTTTAACATCCTGAAGAGTAAAGTTTTATTTTGCGCCTGATCTTTTTTACGACAATAGAAAAAGGGCCCGCTTGTGAGCGAGCCCTTTGATCTGATATGAAACCGAATGTATTACACTGAGTAGTACAGTTCAAATTCCAATGGGTGCGTGGTCATGTTTACTTTTTCCACGTCCTGAGATTTCAATCCGATGTAAGAATCGATGAAATCGTCAGAGAATACGCCGCCTGAAGTCAAGAACTCACGATCTTCGTCAAGTGCTTTCAATGCAATTTCCAAAGACTCTGCAACTTTTGGAATCTCTGCTGCTTCTTCCGCTGGAAGGTCATACAAATCTTTGTCCATTGCATCGCCAGGGTGGATCTTGTTCTTGATACCGTCAAGACCGGCCATCAGAAGTGCTGCAAACGCCAAGTATGGGTTGGCTGCTGGATCTGGGAAACGCGCTTCGATACGGCGTGCTTTCGGGCTTGGTACCACAGGGATACGGATAGAAGCTGAACGGTTACGTGCAGAGTATGCAAGCATCACTGGCGCTTCGAAGCCTGGAACAAGACGTTTGTATGAGTTAGTTGCTGGGTTAGCAAAGGCGTTGATAGCACGTGCGTGCTTGATGATACCGCCAATGTAGTACAGCGCCATTTCAGACAGGCCGCCGTATTTATCACCCGCAAACAAGTTCTGACCGTCTTTGTTCAAAGACATGTGAACGTGCATACCAGAACCGTTATCACCAACAAGTGGCTTAGGCATAAAGGTCGCAGTTTTACCAAATGCGTGTGCTACGTTGTGAACAACGTACTTGTAGATTTGGATTTCATCAGCTTTTGACGTCAACGTGTTGAAACGCGTTGCGATTTCGTTCTGACCTGCTGTTGCAACTTCGTGGTGGTGCGCTTCAACAACTAGACCCATCTCTTCCATAACCAGACACATCGCTGAACGGATGTCTTGTGATGAATCAACAGGTGCTACTGGGAAGTAACCGCCTTTCACGCCTGGACGGTGACCTTTGTTACCACCTTCAAAAGACGCACCGCTGTTCCAGCTCGCTTCTACATCATCAATTTTGTAGAAAGAACCTGACATGTCGGTGGCGAACTTCACGTCATCAAACAAGAAGAACTCTGGTTCTGGACCAACAAGCACGGTGTCTGCAATACCAGAAGCACGCATGTAGTCTTCAGCACGCTTTGAAATTGAGCGTGGGTCGCGATCGTAGCCTTGCATTGTTGCTGGCTCAAGAATGTCACAACGCACGTTTAGGGTGCTGTCTTCGGTGAACGGGTCAAGTACAGCAGTAGATGCGTCAGGCATCATTACCATGTCTGATTCGTTAATGCCTTTCCAGCCTGCTACGGAAGAACCATCAAACATTTTGCCGTCTTCAAAGAAGTCTGCATCAACTTGATGTGCTGGGATTGAGATGTGCTGCTCTTTACCTTTGGTATCGGTAAAACGCAGATCAACAAATTTCACTTCGTGCTCTTGGATTAAGGCAAGTACGTTTTCTACTGACATGTGAATAAACCTCCGGTGTCAATTATCTCTAAATTGGCTAAGCAGCTTGTTTCGCTCAGACAAAAAATGAATCTGTATGCTACTAAGCGAAAAGCGTGCCAAGTTTTAAAACCCTGTTACTGCCTGATTTTGGGTCATCTTGTCCGCAAAATATCGCCAGTAATGTTCACTTTTGGTGCGCGTCCGCACCATTTTGGTGCATCTGAAAAGAATGCGTGTCCAATCCCTTCATTCAGCAGCGGTTGCCTCATGTTGTCAATCAATGTTGGGGGTGAGAAACATGAGCGATGTTGTACCTGTGATCTCGATCGGAAAGCTGATGCATGATGCTATCTAGCACAGAGATCACCCGCTAAGGGCGCAAAGACAGGGGATGCGACTATATTAAGAGGGGCTAAAAGTGTGTCATCACTAAGGCGAGGCGAATATAAATTGGTCCTAGGTCACATTGTTGAAGTGTTTTGAGTAAGAATCTGTTAAATTACGGTCGTTTTTTTAATCAAGTGGCGATGAATGCCTCTAGTAATGTAGCTAGAGCGCCTTTTGCGACACATCTTTTTTGAGTGAAAGAGAACCCATGTCTACGTTACAGTTAGATAAACTAAGAAATATCGCGATTATCGCGCACGTTGACCACGGCAAAACTACCTTGGTTGATAAGCTGCTTCAGCAGTCTGGCACCCTGGAAACCCGTGGCGAGCACGAAGAACGTGTCATGGACTCGAACGACATCGAGAAAGAGCGTGGTATCACCATTCTTGCGAAAAACACCGCAATTAACTGGAATGATTACCGCATCAACATCGTTGATACCCCTGGACACGCCGATTTCGGTGGTGAAGTTGAGCGTATCATGTCGATGGTTGACTCGGTTCTTCTGATTGTTGATGCCGTTGATGGTCCAATGCCACAAACCCGTTTCGTAACGCAAAAAGCGTTCGGTCACGGTTTGAAGCCAATTGTTGTTATTAACAAGATTGACCGTCCAGGCGCACGTCCTGATTGGGTTATGGATCAGGTGTTTGACCTGTTCGACAACCTTGGTGCAACCGACGAACAACTGGATTTCCAAGTGGTTTACGCATCAGCACTAAACGGCTGGGCGACGTTGGAAGAAGGCGAAACTGGCGAGAACATGGAACCATTGTTCCAAGCTATCGTTGACAACGTTTCTGCTCCACAAGTTGATTCTGAAGGTTCACTGCAGATGCAAATCTCTCAGTTGGACTACAGCTCATACGTTGGTGTTATCGGTGTTGGCCGTGTAACACGTGGTTCGGTTAAGCCTAACCAACAAGTGACCATTGTTGGTGCAGACGGCAAAACCCGTAACGGTAAAGTCGGTACTGTACTGGGCTACCTTGGCCTTGAGCGTCATGACATCGATCAAGCACACGCGGGCAACATCGTTGCAATTACAGGTCTTGGCGAGATGAAAATCTCTGACACTATCTGTGATGTGAACGCTGTTGAAGCGCTGCCACCATTGTCTGTTGACGAACCAACCGTGACCATGACGTTCCAAGTCAACACCTCTCCTTTCGCAGGTAAAGAAGGTAAGTACGTGACGTCACGTAACATCCTTGAGCGTCTGCAAAAAGAATTGGTTCACAACGTTGCATTGCGCGTTGAAGAAACTGACAACCCAGATCGCTTCCGTGTTTCAGGCCGTGGTGAACTTCACCTGTCTATCCTGATCGAAAACATGCGCCGTGAAGGTTTCGAGTTAGCAGTATCTCGTCCAGAAGTAATCATCAAAGAAGAAGACGGCCAGAAAATGGAACCGTTTGAAACCGTAACCATCGACGTATTGGAAGAAAACCAAGGCGGCGTAATGGAGAAAATCGGTCTTCGTAAAGGTGAGCTGACTGACATGTCTCCAGACGGTAAAGGCCGTGTACGCATGGACTTCATCATGCCTTCACGTGGTCTGATCGGTTTCCAAACTGAATTCCTGACGTTGACGTCAGGTTCAGGTTTGATTTACCACACGTTTGATCACTACGGTCCAATGAAACCTGGCATTATCGGTCAGCGTAAAAATGGCGTATTGATTTCTAACGCAACGGGTAAAGCACTGACTTACGCACTGTTTAACCTGCAAGAGCGTGGCCGTTTGTTTGCTGAACACGCAGATGAAGTTTATGAAGGTCAAGTTATCGGTATCCATAACCGTTCTAACGACCTGACTGTTAACTGTCTGAAAGGTAAGCAGCTGACCAACGTTCGTGCATCTGGTACTGACGAAGCTCAAACACTTTCACCTGCTATCAAGTACACCCTTGAGCAAGCACTAGAATTCATCGATGACGACGAATTGGTAGAAGTAACACCAGAAAGCATCCGTATCCGTAAGAAACTTCTTACTGAGAACGAGCGTAAACGCGCAAGCCGCGGGTAATGTATTTACCAACGCTAACGCAATCGTGACTTAACGGTAGCGAATAAAAAAGCCTCCATGATTGGAGGCTTTTTTGTATCTAATGTTTTTTATTCCTGAGCATCTCAATACGACTTAGCGTAAGAGGCTGTTCTGGAATGGATGGCTTACTTGGCGAATCGGTTGTATAGGAACAACAAGATAAGCGCGCCAACGGTTGCCATCACAATGCTACCTAGGCTTAGACCGCCAGCAGTGCCAAGGCCAAGCAGTGAACTCACCCAACCGCCGACAACCGCACCAGCGATACCCAGTAGTGTGGTCATAATGAAACCACCACCGTCTTTCCCAGGCATAATCCACTTCGCCAAGATGCCGGCAAGTAGCCCAAGAATGATCCAAGAAATAATACCCATGTGTTCTCCTCCGAGTTGAGAGACGGCGAATACCCATCAGCGGTGACCTATGGTTCAAGCCGCGTGGTGTATTCATACCGTTGAATACAGGCAAGAAGTTGCCTGCACACACGATAAGGGAAAACGGTTACATGGAATGTTTCACTTATAAGAAACAGCCAATCCTTAATTAGTTCTTCAAGGTGGCGAGGAAGCGCTCAGATTCATTGATGGCTGCCTGCATGTCTTTGATTGCAAGGTTGATATCATCTTCTAGCCCAGCAAACTCGCCTTTGAGTGCACCAATGGCTGCAGCATTTAAGTTGTGTTTGAGGTACAAGCTGTTGTCCCGAAGTGTATCGAGTACAGGCTCCATTTTGCTTTCAGCTTTTCGCATAGCGGCGAGCATTTGGGTGTAGCTGCGCTCCGTGTTTTTCAGTTTACGTTCACTCTCACGGCGCAACTTTGCACTTGAATACAAAGACAATTCTTCCTGCCACTCGTCAAACAATGCATCAGAGACATCTTCGACCGCCTCGATGCGCTCTTTTACGTTTTCAACTGTGGCTTCGCTCTCTTCGTATTGGTCATTGATGGTGTTATACATGGCTTCTAATTCACCACCATCGAAATTGGTCAGGGCAGTGAGTGCTTCAAGCGCACTCGTGAATTGCTCACTGGCTTCTTGTTGCGCTTCTGACGCCGCTTCAACGCGGTCGGCCATAATGTCACGCTTGTGAACGCCAACCTTTTCCATGGTTGCGTAGTACGCAGACTGACAGCCTGACAAAGCGAAAATAAGAAATAAGGTGGTGAGTAGACGCACGGTAAACTCCTTTACGCATTCGTGTATGATTAGGTTTCTTAACAAAGATGATATTAATAACAAACTATGGTTGAAGCTGTGGAACGACTCAAGCATTCATTGCCCAAGGTGGGGCAGACGTTATTCGCTTTCGCAAGACACTTGGTGTCGCGAGTAAGTCACGATCGATTGACGGTTAATGCCGGCTATATGGCGTACGTCACTTTGTTATCTCTTGTGCCGCTGATCACTGTGGTACTTTCGGCACTCTCAATATTCCCAAGTTTTGCGGGCGCGGGCGATGAAATCAAATCTTTTGTCCTGCATAACTTTGTTCCTGCGTCGGGTGAAGCGCTCGAGAAATACCTTGATGAGTTTGTGTCGAATGCTGGGCGAATGACCGCAGTGGGTGTCGCTTTCCTGTTCGTTGTTGCCTTGATGATGATTTCAGCGATCGACAAAATCTTAAACTACATCTGGCGTGTTCAGCACAAGCGGGCACCGGTTATTTCGTTTTCTATTTATTGGATGGTGCTGACATTGGGCCCCGTGTTGGTGGGCACCAGCCTCGGTGTAAGTTCTTACCTTGGTTCATTGAATTTGCTCAATGTGGAAGGTACTGAGCAATGGATCCCGTCACTGCTTCGCATGTTGCCGTTCTTATTAACCACTATCGCTTTCTTTGGGCTTTACACCTTGGTGCCTAATCGTCCAGTGGTGCTTTGGCATGCGCTGACAGGTGCGGTTTCCGCAAGCTTGTTGTTTGAACTCAGCAAGAAGGGGTTCGCCATCTATGTGTCGAAATTTCCGTCTTATGAGCTGATTTATGGCGCGCTGGCGGTGGTGCCGTTGTTGTTTGTTTGGGTATACCTCAGTTGGTGTATCGTATTGCTTGGCGCTGAAGTGACCGCCTCATTGGGTGAGAAAAAGTTGTGGTATGTCGAGAGTCCGTCAAAAAATGAACAACTTACTGATAATTAAGATGATAAGAGAGGAGCTGGTATGATTGCGCTGATCCAGCGAGTCAGTGAAGCACGCGTCGTGGTTGATGGCGAGGTTGTGGGCGCGATTGATCATGGCCTACTGGTGCTGCTGGGCGTTGAAAAAGGGGATGACGACAAGAAAGCGCATCGCCTACACGAGAAAGTTCTGGGTTATCGCATTTTTGGTGATGACGAAGGAAAAATGAATTTGAACGTGCAACAAGCGGGTGGTCAGGTGTTGGTGGTGTCGCAATTTACGTTAGCCGCCGATACAAAAAAAGGGATGCGTCCTAGTTTTAATGGAGCACCGCCGGCGGAAGCTGACAGACTGTACCAATTGTTTTCGCAGTATTGCCGTGACAGCGGTGTTCATACTGAGAATGGCGTGTTTGCTGCTGACATGAAAGTCAGCCTAGCCAATGATGGTCCTGTCACTTTCTGGCTTCAGGCTTAAAGGTTTACTTCAGGTTCGCAAGGAGAGCTGCGGAATGTTTCGATTGATCACACCAACGAAGGAAGACGAATTGAATGCGTACTTCCATTTTCGCTGGCAGATGCTACGCGAACCTTGGTGTCAGCCAGAAGGCTCTGAGCGTGATGCCTACGATGTCGGTGCGATTCACCGCATGATCGTGGATGCCAAAGGCGAGCCGATTGCGATTGGTCGTTTGTACATTAGCCCAGATAATGACGGGCAGATTCGCTACATGGCGGTTTCCCCTGATTATCGAAAGCGTGGTCTTGGTGCATTGATCTTAATGGCGCTCGAATCACTTGCGCGCCAGGAAGGGGCAAAACGCCTTGTATGTAACGCCCGCGAAGATGCCATTGGGTTTTACAGTGGTAACGGTTTTGTCAGCCAAGGTGAATTGAACGAAGAGCGTGGCCCTGTACGCCACCAACAAATGCTTAAACCCCTCGATATGATGTCTGATGTTGTTCGCCGTCCAGAATGGTGCAGTGAGCTTCAGAAGCGCTGGCAAACACAAATTCCGATCAGCGACAAAATGGGCATTCGTATCACTCAATTCACGGGCTACCGCTTTGAAGTGTCCGCATTGCTTAACGCTAACCTGAATCCTCATGACTCCATGTTTGCTGGCAGTGTGTTTAGCATGGCAACTCTCACGGGGTGGGGGATGGTGTGGTTGTTGATGAAAGAGCGACAGCTCACCGCAGGTATCGTATTAGCAGATAGCCACATTCGTTATCGAAAACCGATCACTGAGCGTCCACGTGCCGTGGTATCCCTTGATGGACTAAGCGGCGATTTAGACCGTTTAGCGGATGGGCGAAAAGCCCGTGTGAAATTGGAAGTGACGCTCTACAGCGGCGATGAGATTGCGGGCGTGTTTGCAGGCACCTATATGTTGGTGCCTGAAGAAAGCACGTCACATCAACACCAAACGCCGACGCAAACCTTGCTGTTTGGGTAAGCGATCAGCAAGCGTGCTGATGAACCACAACACCGTACTAACGAAAAAAGCGCGAAATCTTCGCGCTTTTTTGTGTCTGACGTTTGTCCCGTCCTGAGATAAGTTGGCAATGAGGGTGATTTTTCCCGCTAGTCGATCTCCAAGGTATTGCCTTTCATCGTCTTGTTCGACAGTTCCCCATCTCGTGTCACTAAATCCCACTCGCCAGAAAGTTCGGTTTTTTCATTGTCATCTTCAATGGTTGTAGGTGTGATGTGGATGCGCCCTCTGTCGGCGGTAATGGCAATGTCTCCCATGACCAAAGGCAACGCCACGGCATCTTGAGCACGCTCGGTCTCCATGAACACATTCAGAATGTCTTGAGACAGCGTTGTTCCTGGCGAGCGAGAAAAGAGCACTCGGTGCGGCGTTGCATTCAAGGTGCCAGTCAAACTGTACGCAAAGCTGTCGTTGCTTGCTGCAAGGCCAGAAAACGCAGCGTATACGTCATGCTCACCGGATAGCGGTAAATTAACATCAAACCACTGTTGATAAAGCGTGGTTGGAATACTGAGGCCTTGTGCCTTCATCTCCCAAGGTCGACTTGGGTTGGCCAAATCGACCTTGGCGGTTGCGTTCAACTGGCCTTGACGGAATGATAATGACAACGTGTCCAATTGCCATACTCCATCACTGACGGACATGCTCGCATGCGGTGCTGAGACTGAAATGCGATTCACACTGGCGGCTTTCATGCTGACGGTGAGGTCGCCTTGCCACATGCCTGAGTGTTGCTTTTCGCGCAGCGACAACCTGTTGCCTCGCAAATTGATGCCAATTAACTGCAGCGGGAAGTTCACATCGGGCACGGTAATATTGGTGTGTCGCACTGAAAGTGACGCTATTCGAATATCATTCAGCGCTGACCATGCCGTTTTTAGCGTACTAAATAGGGGCGCTTGGAGCGTAAGGTCAAACCCATTAACCACCAAGGTGTCGAGTTGCACACTTGTCTTGCTGATGTCACCAGCAAACGAGATAAAGCCTTCGTCGTTAATCTTGGAGGAGAATGCGTTAACGCGCAGAAGATCAGGGGAAAGTGAAAACTCACCCAATGCGTCCGTCAGCACCCACGTTTCGTAACGCAGCAAGTTTGCGTTGAATGATAACAACGAGGGTACGTTGCTGTTGGCCCATGTCAGTTCGCCGTTTTTTACCGTCATGGATTGCGCGGAAAGGTTGAGGTGGTCAATGCTCAGCGTGGGCATTTCAGCACTGACATCGAGCAGGTCGAGCCTGCGAATGTCCATGGAATAGTGTTGAGAGAAAGCCTGCCATTGCGAGGACAGTGTCGACAAAGCCTCTGAAGGTTCGATCCGGGCGTCACTTACGCCAAGTTGGTGAACGGTCCAATGGTTGTTTGCATCAAGGGTGGCGCTACCTGTGATGTTGCCAAAAATGCTGTTGAAGGATAATCCCCACACTTCCCAAATATCATCCCGTTTTTCGCTGTCGAGCAGCAAGTTCGAGAGTGTCTGACCTTGAAGTGAAATGTGAGGAGCCGAAAATTGAAACTTGCCGTTCCACGTCCCCCACTTTTCTTCACTGTTTTGCCAATTCGACAGCTGAACGTCTGCTTGAGAGAAAGACAGCCCCTCGCTGTCATAGGCCAAATCATCCAGTGCAATGTGTTTTACCGACAATGTACTTGGTACCCATTCAGGCAGGGTGTCGTCGATAGTGGCGCCACGAATCACGAGGCTTTTTAGCACGAGCTGTCCGGTGAGGCTATCGAGAGGCGAGACGGTAAAAGACAAGTATGCGACAGACTTGCCACGATTGTCCTGCAACAGTTCTGGGTCATCAAATGCAACGTTAAAAGGCGAAAGGATGTTGTACTCAAGCGCACTGGCATTGAGCTGATAAGGCGTAAGCGTGCTAACAACGCGTTGCACCATAGGCAAACCATATGACGTGTGTAGAACCGTCAGGAAGGTGCACAGTGCAACAACGAGCACGATGAGTAGCGACGTGAGCAACTTTGCAAGCAAACGCATGTGGAGATGATCTCTTTAAATACCCAAACCAAGGATAACGATGAACCTGAGTTTGTGAGGAATACGCATGGGTCGGGTTCACACCCGCATAGTGTGTTGAGGTTGGCGTAAAAAGATCTGTTATTCAAGCCGAAAGCGGCAAGGGCGTGAGACAACATGAAAAGAAACGAGGATTACATCGGCGGGAAAAAGAAAGCCCCCAGTTGGGAGGCTTTCATCTGCAAGTTTGTTTTAGTCGAGTTGTGGACCCGCTTTAACCAATGCTTTGCCTTCGTCGTTGTCAGTGTACTCAACGAAGTTGTTGATAAAGCGCTGCGCCAAATCTTCCGCTTTGCTTTCCCACTGTAGCGGGTCAACATACGTGTCACGTGGATCCAGGATGCCTGAATCAACACCTGGCAGGCTGGTAGGCACTTCCAGATTGAACGTTGGGATGATTTTTGTTTCTGCTTTCTCGATGGAACCATCAAGGATCGCGTCGATAATGCCGCGTGTATCTTTGATTGAGATACGTTGACCTGTGCCGTTCCAACCGGTGTTAACCAAGTAAGCTTCTGCGCCAACGGCTTCCATGCGCTTAACCAGTACTTCTGCGTATTTGGTAGGGTGAAGCGTCAGGAACGCTTTACCGAAACATGCAGAGAACGTTGGTGTCGGCTCAGTGATACCACGTTCAGTACCTGCTAGTTTGGCCGTGAAGCCAGACAAGAAGTGGTACTTGGTTTGCTCTGGAGTCAGTTTAGATACAGGTGGCAATACGCCGAATGCATCTGCAGACAAGAAGATCACTTTGTTTGCGTGACCGCCTTTCGATACGGGTTTAACGATGTTTTCAATGTGGTAGATCGGGTAGGAAACACGGGTGTTTTCTGTTTTCGAACCGTCATCAAAATCGATAGAGCCATCTTTACGAACGGTAACGTTCTCTAGCAGTGCATCACGACGGATTGCATTGTAGATATCAGGCTCTGCTTCTTTCGATAGCTTGATGGTTTTCGCGTAGCAACCACCTTCAAAGTTGAAGACACCGTTATCATCCCAACCGTGTTCGTCATCACCGATAAGCTCACGCTTAGGATCGGTAGACAGGGTGGTTTTGCCTGTACCAGAAAGACCGAAGAAAATCGCAACGTCGCCTTCTTTGCCCATATTTGCAGAACAGTGCATGGATGCAATGTCTTGCAAAGGCAGGAAGTAGTTCATCATTGCGAACATGCCTTTCTTCATTTCGCCGCCGTACCATGTACCGCCGATCAATTGCATTTTCTCGGTCAGGTTAAATACGGTGAAGTTTTCAGAGTTCAGACCATGCTCTTCCCACTTCTCATTGACGCACTTAGCACCGTTCATTACCACGAAATCAGGTTCAAAGTTTTCCAGCTCTTCTTCTGTTGGGCGGATAAACATGTTTTTAACGAAGTGTGCTTGCCAAGCCACTTCTGTGATAACGCGAATGCATAAGCGAGTATCAGGGTTTGCGCCACAATAGCCGTCAACGACGAACAGACGCTTGCCAGATAGCTGGGTTGTCACAAGGGCTTTTAGATCATCCCAGACATGCTGTTCGATCGCTTTATTATCATTAGCGCCTTGATCTGACCACCATAGGGTATTTTCAGTGGTGGCATCTCGTACGATGAATTTGTCTTTCGGGGAGCGACCGGTAAAAATACCAGTATCGACCGACACTGCACCTAGTTCGGTAACAACGCCTTTCTCATATCCTTCAAGCTCAGCTTTTGTTTCTTCAGTAAAGAGTTGCTCATAACTTGGGTTACGAATTACTTCCTTAACATTGTGTAAGCCGTGCAGTGACAAATCCATATTTCTTGCAACCTTTTTCTCGACGTTCATGACAGTCATAGGTGCTCCTTGGGTAAGATGTGTTTAACTGTCGTCCATGCTAGCAACCTGAACTAGGTAATTCAGAGAGTTAATTCAAAAAATAACCACAAACAAATTAAGGGATTGTAATACTCTTAACCAGTCTGTACCTTTTATATTACCGCCATGTTAAGCACTTGTGCCACTCGATATTGGTTATTATTTGTACAAAATTAAGCAGTTAAAGGTCGGCGTGTTTTTTTTAGGAAAGAGGCGATAAAGGGAAAAAAAATCGGCCAGGAGGCCGATTTTTGTTGGTTTTTTGTGCGTTAATTATTTATGGAAAATATTAATGCATAGAATCTGATGATGGACTGTTTTGATCGAAAATTGCTTTAATATCAACACTATCGAATTCATAGTCCGTACCACAATAATCGCAGTGAAGTTTGAGGTTTCCTGTCTCGACGACCATTTTCTCAACTTCTTGGCGTTCAATTGCAGCAATTGCAGAAGCACTGCGCTCACGAGAGCATGTACACTTGAATGTCACATTTTTCGGCTCGAAGACTTTTACATTTTCTTGGTGATAAAGTCTGTAAAGAACGTCTTCAGCGGCCAAAGTGAACAATTCTTCGTTCTTCACCGTGTCAGTGAGTTGCGCAAGGTGGTCGAAATCTTCGTCACTTCCTTGGCCATCTGGCATCACTTGAAGCAACATGCCTGACGCGTGGTTTTTACCGTCAACGTCACCCGTGCGAAGCCACAAACGTGTTTTTAGCTGCTCAGAACGCTCAAAGTAATCTTCAATACATTCTTGAAGGGTCTCGCCTTCCAAGCCAACGATACCTTGGTAACGTTCACCTTTCTCAGGTTCAATCGTGATCACGATTTGCCCTTTGCCGATCATGTCTTGCAAGGTGATGTCGTCAGCAAGCTCTCCATGCCAACGCGCTGTGCCACGAAGTACTTGATCGTGGTTACCATTAATAACCACAAGGGGCACGGGACCGTCACCTTGGATTTGTACGGTAATGCTGCCTTCAAATTTCAAGGTCGCAGTCAGCAAGCTGGTCGCAACCATAAGCTCACCTAGTAGGTTCTTGATGGGAGCAGGGTATTCCTTGCTGCTGGTGAGTTGTTCAAAAGAGTTAGATAATTGAACCAGTTCGCCGCGTACTGAAACGCCATCGAACAAGTAACGGTGCAGACTGTCTTGTGCCATGGGATAACTTCTCCGGCGTTAATCGTTACTGTTTTTAAATTTGATAATATCGCGTCGCTGCTTTTTGTCAGGTCGGCGTTCTGGGCTCGGGTTGTGCGCATTGAGTTTGCGTTCGAGACTCTTTTGCTCGCGCAATGTGACGCTGGCATCGGTTTCGCTATAAAGCGCTTGTGCTTCTGGGGCACCACGTCGATGTTCGCTGAGCTGCTCAACCACGATGGTTTTTTCTTCAGCACCTTGGCGTAGTCGGATTTCTGCACCGACTTCAACCAATTTGCTCGGTTTTGACCGCTGGCCGTTATAATGAACTTTGCCACCGTCAATCATGTTTCTCGCCAAGTTTCGTGTTTTGTAAAAGCGCGCGGCCCACAACCACTTGTCTAGGCGAACTTGCAAATTTTGGTCGGAATTGTCGTGTTTTGAACCCACTAAACACTCCTTTACATTCAGGTGGCTAAACTTACCACAATTGGTTAATACGATCAGCATCACAATTCAGGGCTCGATATGGTGTCGATCCGTCTAACTTTCAAGCCGAGATGGAATCATTCAGTCAAAAATCAGTTCTGTATTATCGGCAATTGGTCTGAAAAAAGGTAGATTGTTAAGTCATACTAATGATTCCTGCATCAAGGCGCTAAAACAGTCAACATATTGGTTGCCAATGCATTGCTGATGTAATTAGACAGGAAAAGCATGTTTGCAAATTTCGGGATGAAGCGCTTAGGGAACTTTGCGCCGCCACAATTAGGAAAGGACGCTCCTGCCTCGGCAGCGAAGTGGGTGACACGGATATTGCTATTTATACTGGCATGGACGTTAGGCCGCTTGCTATGGGTATGGTTTGTGCCCGCTGACGCGACGGTTGTTTCTTCTGCACCCTCTCAAGTGTCGGTTGGACAAGTCACACCTGCCTATCAAATCGATCAGATCGTTAATCATCATATTTTTGGGCGCTTCAGAGAAAAAACAGCGCCAGCCCCTAAAAAACCTGAGCCAGTGGTTGATGCCCCGCGTACCCGTCTAAATCTGACGCTTGTCGGATTGGTGGCGAGTTCTGAACCTGAGCGTGGTTTGGCGGTGATCGCAAACCGTGGCTCGCAAAAAACCTATGGCATTGGCGAAGCCATTGAAGGAACTCGCGTTACTTTGCGTCAAGTTTTTAACGACCGCGTCATTTTACGCAATAACGGACGAGATGAAGCTTTGATGTTGGCAGGTGTCGATTACAATGCGCGCGGCCAAACCAAGCCAGCGACGCGTCAAAAAGCGTCTGCGCCTGTTAGACGAAATACAGGCAAGCCAGATCTTAGTAATGTGAAGGCGGAAATCCTGAGTAACCCGCAAGCGTTGCTGAAGTACATCACCTTGTCTCAAGAGCAGGGTGAAAATGGATTAGTTGGGTATCGCATCGGTCCTGGTAGCGATAGCCGTTTATTTGATGAGGCGGGTTTGAAGTCCGGGGACGTGGCAGTTGGCCTTAACGGTGCTGACTTAACAAACCCTGCTGAAATGAACCGTATTTGGCAAAGCTTGTCTGATGCCTCAGAGATCAGTCTCACCGTTCAGCGCGACGGTCAGTTGCACGACATTTATATCAGCCTGTAAGTAGGACTGGAAACGGAGAACAGAGTGGATACGTGGAAGAAACGTAAAACGTGGCTAGTCGCCGGCGTGTTAGCGATGCAAAGCATGGGCGCATGGGCCGCTGAATTCAGTGCCAGTTTTAAAGGAACGGACATCCAAGAATTTATCGAGATTGTTGGTCGTAACCTAGAAAAAACCATCATTGTCGATCCCGCTGTACGCGGCAAAGTGAATGTTCGTAGCTATGACGTTCTGAACGATGATCAGTATTACCAGTTCTTCCTCAACGTGCTTGAGGTTTACGGGTTTGCTGTGGTTGAGATGGAAAACGGTGTGTTGAAAGTCATTCGCGATAAAGACGCGAAGCAGGCAGCCGTTCCCGTTGTCGGTGATGACAACACCATCCAAGGTGATGCGGTTATTACGCGCGTTGTGTCGGTGAAAAACGTAACGGTCCGTGAATTGTCTCCTTTGCTACGTCAACTTATCGACAATGCGGGTGCGGGTAACGTTGTTCACTACGACCCGGCAAACGTCATTATGATCACCGGCCGTGCTGCGGTTGTGAATCGACTGGCTGAAATCATTGATCGTGTGGACAGGGCGGGTGATACGGAAGTTGAGATCGTTAACCTTAACCACGCGTCGGCATCTGAAATGGTACGTATCGTTGAAAGCTTGCACAAACAAGCAGACGGTAAAAATACCCCAGCATTGTTGCAACCAAGTTTTGTTGCTGATGAGCGTACTAACTCAATTCTCGTCTCTGGCGAACCTCAGGTTCGCGAGCGTATCCGTAACCTAATTCGTCAACTTGACCGTGAAATGGCCACCACGGGTAACAACCGTGTTGTGTATCTGCGTTATGCAAAAGCCGAAGACGTGGTTGATGTCCTTCAAGGTGTGTCTGACAACCTGATTGCTGAAAAGCAGGGCGGTCAGAAATCTGGCGGAGCACAAGCGGGCAAGGACGTGAAAATCTCTGCACACAAAGGCACTAACGCCCTCGTGATCACTGCGCCACCCGATATCATGCGTGCCCTTGAAAGTGTCATTTCACAGCTTGATATTCGCCGAGCACAAGTGCTTATCGAAGCCATGATTGTTGAAATCTCTGAAAGCGACGGTGCAAACCTTGGCGTTCAGTGGGGTTCGCTTGACGGTGGTGGTATCCAATTTGGTAACACGGGTGTGCCCATCACCAACTATCTAGCAGCACAAGAACAAGCGAAAGACACCACGACCACAGAGTCGCGTTTCGACAAAAACAATAACTTGGTTGAAGTGCCGATCACGAAATCTGGAGACCCAACGGCGATTGCTGAAGTGTTAGGCGGCGTGAGCGGTTTGGCGGCCGGTGTTGTGTTTGGTGATTGGACTGCGTTGGTGACAGCGGTATCGTCTAACAGCGATTCGAACATCCTGTCTTCACCGAGCTTGATGGTGCTCGACAACGAAGAAGCCTCATTCATCGTCGGTGAAGAAGTGCCGGTTGTGACAGGTTCTGCAACTGGCTCCAATAATGACAACCCATTCCAGACCGTTGAACGTAAAGACGTGGGTATCAAGCTGAAGGTAACGCCTCAAATCAATGAAGGGGATTCTGTTCAGCTCAGCATCGAACAGGAAATTTCTAACGTACTGGGCGCAAGTGGCGCAGTGGACATTCGCTTTGGTAAACGCCAACTCACAACGTCGATTTTGGCGGCTGACCAGCAAATGATCGTGTTGAGTGGTTTGATTGATGAACAAACCAATGAAAGCGAGCAGAAAGTGCCAATCTTGGGTGATATTCCATTCCTTGGTCACCTGTTCAAATCTACGTCTTCGGGTAAAACAAAACGTAACTTGATGCTGTTTATCAAACCGACAATCATTCGTACGGGGCTGACGGCTGACGGTATCACACAGCGCAAATACAACTACATTCGTGCAGAGCAAATCTTCCGTGCACAAGAAGAGGTGAAGTTGATGCCAGGCGTGACCACACCAGTACTGCCTGAGTTTGGTAACGATCTAACCATGCCTGCAGAAATCCGTGCCATTTTATCGGAACTGAGGTAAACGCGATGGATGAGCTGCCAGCAGTTTCTGATGAAGTACTTGAGCAAGTCGTGCCTATCTTGGCATTGCGTCTGCCGTTTGGTTTTGCGAAACGTCATGGCGTGATGGTTGAGCGCACCGATAGTGGTTGGTTGATGTATTACAAAGACCAGCCGCGTGCAGAAGTATTAATGGAGGTGCGTCGTGTGCTTGGGCAATCTTTTACGCCGATCCAACTGCGTGTTGAAGATTTCGATCCCAAGCTGACACAACTCTATCAACGTGATTCTTCTGAAGCACAGCAATTGATGGAAGACATTGGTGCGGACAGTGATGATTTCTTTGCCTTGGCAGAAGAGCTGCCGCAAAGCGAGGATTTGCTGGAATCGGAAGACGATGCGCCGATCATCAAATTGATCAACGCCATGCTGGGTGAGGCGATCAAAGAAACCGCGTCTGATATTCACATTGAAACGTTTGAGAAAACCCTGTCGATCCGTTTTCGTGTCGATGGTGTGCTTCGCGAGGTGTTAAGCCCAAGTCGCAAACTGGCGCCGCTGCTCGTGTCGCGTATCAAGGTTATGGCGCGTCTCGACATTGCAGAAAAACGTGTTCCGCAAGATGGCCGTATTTCATTGCGCATTGGTGGCCGTGCCGTCGATGTGCGTGTGTCCACCATGCCATCGTCTCACGGTGAGCGTGTGGTCTTGCGTCTACTTGATAAAAACGCCACCCAGCTGGATTTGGAAAGCTTGGGCATGACACGTTCAGTGCATGATAGCTTCCAAACGCTCATCAAACGTCCTCACGGTATTTTGCTGGTAACGGGCCCGACAGGTTCGGGTAAATCCACGACCTTGTATGCGGGCTTGACCGAACTTAACAGCGCTGAACGTAATATTTTGACCGTAGAAGATCCGATCGAATTTGATATCGACGGTATCGGTCAAACGCAGGTCAATGCCAAAGTCGACATGACCTTTGCTCGTGGTCTTCGCGCTATTTTGCGTCAAGATCCAGATGTAGTGATGGTCGGTGAAATCCGTGACCTAGAAACCGCGCAGATTGCGGTTCAAGCCTCGTTAACGGGTCACTTGGTACTGTCAACCTTGCACACCAACACCGCTGTGGGTGCGATCACGCGTTTGCGTGATATGGGCATTGAGCCTTTCCTCGTGTCTTCGTCATTGTTGGGTGTGCTTGCACAGCGTCTTGTTCGTACCTTATGCCAAGACTGTAAAGAACCGTATGAAGCGGATGCGCCGAGCAAATCTTGGTTTGGCATGTCGGAAGATGAATCGCTGACCTTGTATCGCCCAAGTGGCTGTAAGCACTGTAACAACAAAGGCTACCGTGGCCGTACTGGTATTCACGAACTGCTGGTGGTTGATACGCATGTACAAGAGCTGATCCACAACGAAGAAGGTGAGCAAGCCATTGAGCGTTATGCTCGCCAACATTCGCCAAGCATTCGTGCCGATGGTTTGATGAAAGTCAGACTCGGCCAGACCACGCTTGAAGAAGTCCTTCGCGTTACGCGGGAGGGGTAATGGCAGCGTTCGAATACAAAGCACTTAACCCTAAAGGTCGCACCATCAAAGGTGTGATTGAGGCCGACACCGCCCGTCTTGCAAGGCAAATGCTGCGCGAAAAAGGCCTTGTGCCCGTTGATATTGCCCAGACGCGTGAGAAAGAGCAGCAACAGCAGCGTTCTCAATCCGTGGGTTTTCAACGTGGCATCAGCACCAGTGAGTTGGCGTTGATCACTCGCCAACTGGCGACCTTGGTGCAAGCCTCCATGCCTTTGGAAGAATGCATTAAGGCGGTGGCTGAACAAACTGAAAAGCAGCGTCTAAGGAACATGCTGACAGGGGTACGTGCACGCGTTGTTGAAGGTTATACCTTGTCGGACAGTTTGGGTGATTACCCACATGTGTTTGATCAACTGTTTCGTGCCATGGTGGCTGCGGGTGAGAAATCCGGTCACTTGGGCCCTGTGCTTGAACGTTTAGCGGACTTCGTCGAAAACCGTCAGCAAGTGAAAAACAAACTGATCCAAGCCATGGTATATCCGATTGTGCTGACTGTGGCGGCGATTGCGATCGTCGCTTTCTTGTTGGCGACCGTGGTGCCTGACATCGTTGGGCAGTTTTTGCGTACAGGCGCTGAATTGCCCGGCATTACGCAGGTACTGCTCAGTGCCAGTGACTTTGTGACCAATTGGGGGGTGCTCGTCCTTGTGGTGTTTGTGGGGCTCTTAGTGCTCACCAAAATGCTACTGAAAAATGAAACCCGCAAACTCAATTGGGATCATCACGTGTTGGGTATGCCTGTGATTGGGCGCGTGGCGCGTGGACTCAACACATCACGCTTTGCACGTACCTTGTCAATTTGTACCTCAAGCGCCATTCCTTTGCTTGATGGCATGAAGGTCGCCGCCGATGTGATGACCAATACCTGGGTGAAAACCAAGGTGCTGGAAGCGTCCGATCGTGTGCGTGAAGGGGCAAGCCTTCGTGTGTCGCTTGAGAAATCCAAACTGTTCCCACCGATGATGCTTCATATGATCGCCAGTGGTGAGCGCAGTGGTGAGTTGGAGCAAATGCTAACTCGCGCTGCGGATAACCAAGACCGCGATTTTGAATCTCAGGTCAATATCGCACTCGGGATTTTTGGCCCGTTACTGATTGTCTGCATGGCAGGCATCGTGCTTTTCATTGTTGTGGCAACCTTGATGCCCATTATTCAGCTCAACAATATTGTTGGTGTATAAGCAAAACATAAGCTGCTAAGCAGCAATTTTTCAGGAGAGATAGAACATGCAACGTCGTCAACAGGGCTTCACCCTGCTGGAAATCATGGTTGTTATCGTTATTTTGGGTGTATTGGCAAGTTTGGTTGTCCCTAACCTTCTCGGTAACAAAGATAAAGCTGACCAGCAAAAAGCGATCACAGATATCAGTGCACTGGAAGGTGCGTTGGATATGTACCGTCTAGACAACAGCGTTTACCCAACCACAGACCAAGGTCTGGATGCGTTGGTGTCGAAACCTACCTCGTCGCCAGAGCCGCGTAGCTATCGCCAAGACGGTTACATCAAGCGTCTTCCACAAGACCCTTGGGGCAACGATTACCAATACCTGAATCCAGGTGAACACGGCACAACGGATATCTTCACCCTAGGTGCGGATAACCAAGAAGGCGGTGAAGGTGTCAATCAAGACATCGGCAACTGGAACATGCTAGAGATTAACTGATTGTGAAAAATGGGCACTCAACCGGATTTACATTGCTGGAAATTTTGCTGGTACTGCTTTTGTTAGCAGTCAGTGCAGTGGTTGTTGTGCCTAATCTTCCACAAAATCAGAGTGATGAAGCGAAAGAAGAAGCGCAGCGTTTTTACCAATTGGTGCAACTGTGGACAGAGCAAGCGCTGCTGACAGGACAAACCTTTGGGCTGCGCTTTGATAATGACAGCTACACCTTGAATCAACTGACACCAAAAGAATGGCGACCTGTCTCTGAGGGGCGGTATGCCAACGCGATTTCAATGCCAGAGGGGATTGAGATGGACTTGGAAGTCTCAGGTTTTGTGAATGAAGAAGACCGCTTGTTCGATCGCAAAGGTCTGTTTGATGAAGAGTTGTTTGCTGAGGAAGAAGACAAACCTAAGCCACCTCAAGTGGTGCTGATGGGAAATGGTGAGATCATTCCATTCACGCTGACCTTCTTGGCGGATGATAAGCGTTTGTGGCAAGTCAAAGGCAATGATGTCGCGACCTTTGAAATTACGGCGCTGAATGAGGATAAAGAGTGAGACGAGCTCGCGGCTTTACCCTGATTGAAGTGCTTGTGGCAATGGCTGTGTTTGCAGTGGCTGCCATGGCGGTGCTGAATGCAACAGGGCAACATGTTAACTCGCTCGGTGCCTTGGAAGAGAAAACCTTTGCAGCCATGGTTGCTGACAATGAATTGGCCTTGTTTACCCTAGAAGGGAAAGTGCCAACGTCGGCTAAAAATGGCAAATCTGAGTTGGCGGGCCGCACATGGTTTTGGACAATCCAACCGGTGCCTACGGTGGACAATGCGCTCAAGGCTGTGGATGTGATCGTGTGGCAGAACGAAGAGAAGACAAACCAACTGCTCTCCGTGAGGACGTATGTCCCGAATGGCTAAGGTGAATAAGATAACGACGTTAACGTCTCGTAAAGCGCATGGTTTCACCTTGATTGAAGTGCTGTTGGCACTGATGATTTTTGCCACCTTGAGTGTGGCTGCAAATCAGATCTTTCGTAATGTGATCAACGCTAACCAACAAACGGAAGAAGTGGGTGATGCGTTGAAAACCTTGCAACGTAGCTTGGTGATCATGGACAGCGATTTTCGTCAGATGTTGGCGCGCCAATACCGAAATGGTGGCGATGAAGCTGAAGACAAACTGCTTGAGCTCGGTGATAACTTATTGGATTCAGAAGCCGCAGGTATTCGATTTGTACGCGGTGGTTGGATCAACCCACAACAGCTCTTCCCTCGGGGGGAGGTGGTAAAAGTGGGGTATCGCTTACACGATGAAACGCTAGAGCGTATTCGTTGGATGTACGCAGATGACAGCTCTGCCACGGAACCTGCTGTGATGCCGTTGATGGAAGGCCTGACAAATTTAACCTTTGAAGTGCTTGGTGAAGAAAGCTGGCAGAAAAATTGGGATAGCGCGAATGTCATGCCTAAAGCGGTTCGCGTGACGCTTGAAACGGAACGATACGGCGAGCTAACACGCGTGTATCTGTTGCCGGGTCAAAAGATTGCGGATACCCCTGCTGGTGGAGGCGTGCAATGATGAAGCACTCCCAACGTGGTGTAGCATTGCTGGTGGTGTTGTTGATCATGGCACTGATGACGACTGTCGCTGTCAGCATGTCGAGCCGTATGTTCGTGAACTTCAACCGCGCGGAAAGCCAGATCCGATACCAACAAGCGTATTGGTATGCGCAATCTGTCGAAGCACTTGCTCGCTACGGCATTGAAGAGAGCATCGACAGCGATGAAACTGTGACGCTCAGTCAGCCTTGGGCGGTGCGAGACCAAATTTATCCGTTGGATGGTGGGCAAGCCACGGGCAGTGTGTTCGACCGCCAAGCCTGTTTCAACGTAAATGGCCTGCGGGACATTAAACCGCTAGAGAATGGCACAAATCCGTTGTTGGTGACGGCGCTACAGCAATTGATTGAGTCTCAAGGCATCGATAGCTTTGAAGCAGAAACTGCCGCAGCATCCACGTGGGAATACATTGATACCAACACAGATGTGCAATCGACGTTGGGTGTCGAAGACAGTGAGTATGAAGCGCGTTCATTGGCTCATGTCGCACCAAACAATTTTATTGCAGATATCTCTGAGTGGCGCGCGGTAAACGGCGTATCCCAAGAGATGTATGAGAAAGTCAGCCCGTTTCTATGTGCCGTCCCCAATGGCAACCTTGTCGTAAACGTGAATACACTGACAGAAGAAGACGCACCAATACTGAGTGCCATTTTTCACCCGAATTTAAGTGATGATCAGGCTAAACAACTGATCAACGAACGAAACGCTGTTGATGGCTGGAAAGACGTGGCGAGCTTTATGGCAGAGCCCGTGTTTAGCAGCTTAAAACAAGAAGACAGAGAACGTCTTCAGAACTTTTTTGATGTTCGAAGTCGCTTCTTTGAACTAGATACAACCATTACCCTCGACAGCACGAGCTTACGAATGCGCGCGCTGTTGGAAAGAGATGATTCAGGCACGGTCAACGTTGTCCGTCGCCGCTTTGGAGGAATGAGTGAGCGAGATCCTGACGATAAGGCTTAACAGTGATCCGCAGGAAGCAATACCGTGGCTAGTATGGTCGCCAAGTCAGCAAGATGTGATTGCATCGGGAGAAGCTGAGAATTTGGCACAATTGGCAGAGTATGCCAAAGACCGTGATGTCATGGCGTTGGCGGATAGCGCAGCGTTGACTTTAGCCTCTGTGGCTATTCCCTCTGGTAGCGAACGCCAGTTGGAAACTGTGTTGCCTTACTTGCTAGAGGATGATTTAGCGCAAGATGTCGATCAGGTGCATGTCACCCTGCTTGGAAAGTCTGGTACGCAGGCACATGTGGCGGTCATTGAGCATCGCATCTTGACGCGTTGGCTTTCGGAATTGTCTGATGAAGGCATGACACTCAAACGTCTTGTTCCTGATTGTTTGTGCTTGCCACTGCATGATGATGCCGTGAGCGTGGCATCGTTGAACAACCGCTGGTTGGCGCGCGTGAGTGATACGCAAGGTGGAACGGCAGAACCTGCTTGGCTACCTATGTGGCTAAAAAGCGTCGCTGATTCACATGAGGATAAAGAAGCAGAAGAACGTGCTGTAATCAGCTATTCAGCATTGCCTGAAGATGCCCCTGAAAACTGGCGTTGTGAACCTTCTGAGTTAGTCATGTTGCTACTGGCGCAAGGTGCCATGTCGAGCCGAGCTTCATTGTTGACGGGTCGCTACAAGCCACAAAATCAAATTTATAAACACCTAAAGCCTTGGCGAAGTGTCGCCATCGCTGCGGGGATATTGTTGTCTGTGCTTGGCGCTGAAAAAGTGGCGGGCATTTACCAAATGGAAGCGCAGGCGAAACAATATCGTGAGCAAAGCGAAACCCGATTGCGTTCTGTGTTACCGAATAATCAGCGTATTCCAACCACCAGTTACCTGCGTCGTTTAATGGAGTCAGAAGTGAACCGGCTTTCCGGTGCAGGAGAACAAACGGGATTGATGGTGTGGTTGCACGAATTAGGTCCGATGTTGAAAGGCGTGTCAGGCATTCGTTTGGACTCTATTCGCTATGACCAAAAGCGTGGCGAACTGCGCTTTAATGCCCGTGGTAAAGACTTTGCAGATTTTGATAAGTTGCGAGAAGTACTCTCTAGTAAATATGAAACAAGCATTGGCCAAACAAGCCGTGATCGTGAAAGCGTCACAGGTGCCTTTGTGTTGAAGAGGGCGTCGTAATGAAAGCATTTATCGCGTATTGGAAAGGCTTGTCGCTTCGTGAGCAACGCTTGTTAGGGGCGGCAGCGGCAGTACTATTGTTGGGTGGTTTGTATTGGGGGTTGATAAGCCCGCTGCAAGATCGTGCCGAACAAGCAAAGCAGAAACTGGCGAGCGAAAAAGCGTTACTGGCTTGGGTGGATGGAAAAGCCGCAGAAATTGAAGCGCTTCGCACTGCAACGGGTAACCGCTCGCAAGTGAGTACGCTACCACTCAACCAAGCGGTGACAAGCAGTGTTAAACGCTACAAATTAGAAATTGTTAGGTTGCAGCCGCAACAAGAAGATATTCAAGTGTGGCTAAAACCCATGCCTTTCAGCACGTTGTTGAACTGGTTGGAATTTCTTTCTTCTTCTCAGGGTGTGCAGGTGAAATTTATCGATTTAGGTAAGACGGATACCGAAGGTATGGTTGAAGTGAAGCGTCTGCAGTTAGGGCGGGGTTAAGATGAAAGGTAAAATTTTCACCGGACTGGTCTTTGTCATCCTTCTCGTGATCAGCGTTATCGTGCACATTCCCGCGAGTTTCGCGCTTCGTCATTTGCCTTCGAACACAGGCGCCGACTTTACTGGTGTCTCGGGCACGGTATGGAATGGTTCGGTCAAGCAATTTACGTGGCAAGGGCAACCTCTGGGTACGTTAAATTGGACGTTGAATGTTCTGCCTCTGTTTACCGGGAAGGCTGATGTGTCGGTGCGTTTAGCAGGTTCAGGAGTATCAGCGCGTGGTAATGTGGGCTATGGATTCAATGGTGTGTTTGCAAAGCAGCTTTTACTGTCCGCGCCAGCCTCATTCATTCAATCTTACGTACCTTATCCTTTGCCTGTTGGTGTCTCGGGGCAATTTGATGTCACCGTACGTGATTACCTGATGAATGAGCCATTTTGCGATACGTTGGATGGCAATATTGCGTGGTCTCAAGGAAACGTAAGTTCTCCGTTAGGCAACGTCGACCCAGGGTTAGTGGTGGCGGATGTCACGTGTGATGAAGGTAGCCTGGTGTTGAACGGTGACAGTAAATCGGACGCATTGCAGAGCGAATTTACTCTCTCGCTTGACCCGAGTCAGCGTTACAACATTAATGGTTGGTTCATTCCCGGCGATGCGTTGCCAGATAGCATGAAGAATCAGTTAAGCTGGCTTGGAAAGCCAGACAACGAAGGACGCTACCGACTCAGCTTTGGTAGCTGACAGCCTTTGTTAGGAGAGAACACATGACAAAGAAACTCACGCCCCCTGAGATCTTGGATGCAAAAGTCGTCGCTAAATCGCGTCTTTTCCAAATCGAGTCTCTGGAACTTCGTTTTAGTAACGGGGAAGAGCGCACATACGAGCGCATGAAACCGAGCGGCAGAAACGCTGTGATGATTGTGCCTGTGACTGAAAATGGCGACCTGCTTCTGGTGCGCGAATATGCTGCCGGAACGGAACGTTATGAACTAGGCTTTCCAAAAGGCCTCATTGATCTTGGTGAAACCGCACTTGATGCTGCAAACCGAGAGCTAAAAGAAGAAATCGGCTTTGGCGCTAACCAGCTTTTACCACTGAAAGAGGTGGTACTTGCACCGTCGTATTTCTCAAGCAAAATGACGTTATTTCTTGCGCATGACCTGTATCCAGAGAAGCTCGAGGGCGATGAACCCGAGCCGTTGGAACTTGTTCGTTGGCCTGTTAATCAGGCTGAAGCGCTACTGTCTCACATTGATTTTGGGGAAGCCCGCAGCATTACCGCATTGCTGCTGGCACTGAAACATCTTTCCGGCCAGTAAAAACTGTCGGCGTTACTTTCAGTGACCAAAAGGCATTGAAAGCAGTCGTAGTGTGAAGGCCCAAGAGGAGTATCACATGGAGTTGTCACTGCTACTGCAACCAGTGATTGAAATCGCACGTGCATCCGGACAAGTGATTCTGGATATTTACCAACGTGGTGATTTTGAAAAAAACATAAAAAGCGACGACACGCCTGTCACCAGTGCAGACTTAGCTGCACACAAGCTGGTGACTGAGCGATTGACGGCGCTCACCCCCGACATTCCCGTGCTTTCTGAAGAAGACGCGACTGTGCCATTGTCTGAGCGCGAAAAGTGGGACAGATATTGGCTGGTGGATCCACTCGATGGAACACAAGAATTTATCGCAGGTAGCGGCGACTTTGCCACCATCATTGCGTTGGTTGAAAACAATCAACCCGTGATGGGCGTAGTGTATGGCCCCGTCTCGGGTGTGTCGTATTACGCGGCGAAAGGCCACGGCGCATGGAAAATCATGCCGGATGGCGAAAAAGTGCGTTTATCCATTCTCAAGCATGACGATGAAATGTCATCACTCTCCATTGCGATTAGCCGTCGACAAGACATCAGTAAGATCACTGAACGTTTGGACCCTAGCCGTAATTACGATTTGGTGCCTTTAGGCTCCGCGGCGCTGAAGTCATGTTTGGTGGCTGAAGGTGCGGTGGATTGCTACCTACGTTTAGGTCCAACGGGCGAGTGGGACACGGCTGCAACGCAGTGCATTGTCGAAGAATCCGGTGGCCGTATTTTAGACATGACGTTGTCGCCCCTTTCTTACAATGAAAGAGATTCGTTCGAAAACCCTAACTTTATTGTGTTGGGTGACACCGGACTGCCTTGGCGAGATATCGTGCGCTTAGAAGGTTAATGCCTTCTTTAAGCCAGCAATAAAAAAACGGAGCATTCGCTCCGTTTTTTGTTGGGCCTAGTACTTAAAAAGGTCATGTCTTTCTGCGTGAGCAAAACTCTTTAAGACCTAAAACAAGACTCAATTATTTTTAGGACCCAGTCTTAGAACAACCTATTCAATCCATTTAATGCCGCAACACGATAAGCCTCTGCCATGGTTGGGTAGTTGAACGTGGTATTGATGAAGTAATCCAGCGTATTCCCTTCACCTTTTTGCTCGAATATCGCTTGGCCGATGTGAATGATTTCTGCGGCGCGTTCTCCGAAACAGTGAATCCCGAGAATCTCTTTGGTCTCGCGGTGGAACAAGATCTTCAAACTGCCGACATCCATGCCCGCAATCTGCGCGCGTGCAAGGTGTTTAAACTGCGCACGGCCGACTTCATACGGCACTTTATCTGCCGTCAGTTCTTGCTCGGTTTTTCCAACAGAACTGATTTCAGGGATGGTATAAATGCCCGTTGGAATGTGGTCGATCAGTCGGCCTGTTGCTTGGCCTTCAACAATGGCTTGCGCCACAATGCGGCCTTGGTCATAAGC
The DNA here is from genome assembly GCF_900115495.1 of Enterovibrio norvegicus DSM 15893. Classification (GTDB taxonomy): domain Bacteria; phylum Pseudomonadota; class Gammaproteobacteria; order Enterobacterales; family Vibrionaceae; genus Enterovibrio; species Enterovibrio norvegicus. The sequence continues at coordinate 92,118 of NZ_FOWR01000019.1, forward strand.
CGCACTTGCCAGGCTCGGGTAACCGATAACGTCACCCACAGCAAAAACATGTTCGACCTCTGTGCCGTAGTTGTCGTTCACTTTTAACTGACCACGAGAGTCGGCTTTTAGGCCAACCGCTTTGAGGTTGAGTGAATGGGTATTACCGGAACGTCCGTTCGCGAACAAGATGCAATCTGCACGCATTTTCTTACCAGATTGCAGGTGCAAAATCACGCCGTCTTTGGTGCCCTCGATACGCTCGTACGTTTCATCGTTACGAATCAGTACACCGCTGTTCCAGAAGTGGTAGGAAAGTGAGTCAGACATTTCGTTATCAAGGAAAGACAACAAACGATCACGGGTGTTAATCAAATCGACCTTGATACCAAGACCACGGAATATCGACGCATATTCACTGCCAATGACCCCTGCTCCATAAATAATGACGTGGCGAGGATCGTGCTCTAAAGACAGGATTGAATCACTGTCATAAATGCGAGGGTGCTTGAAGTCGACATCGTTTGGACGATAAGGGCTAGAGCCTGTCGCAATGACAAACTTATCAGCGGTGTAGGTATCAACACTGCCGTCATTCGCGGTGACTTGTAATTCATTCGTGCCGCTAAAACGCGCACTGCCATGCAATATAGAGCAGGCATTACGGTCATAGAAGCCTTGACGCATACGGGTTTGCTTACCGATCACAGATTGCGCGTGGCCAAGAATGGCGGAGAAAGTACTGTGAACATATCGATTATCACCTGAATAGATCGGGCTTTTGTTGAACTCGATAATACGGCTAACGGTATGGCGCAGCGCTTTGGATGGGATGGTGCCCCAATGGGTACAACCACCACCGACGGTCTCTTCTTTTTCGACGACAGCAACGCGCAAACCAGCTTTGGTTAAACCCATGGCGGCACCTTCGCCACCAGGGCCACTGCCGATCACGATAACGTCAAAATGGCTAGGCGATGTAGGGGATGCTTTGCTCATATCCTTATGACCTTTTGTTTTCATTATGTTAAGAATCGCGAGCTGATTGTAACGCCGCAGGGGCTTAACGAGAACACACTCACTACTAATCAGCGTAGGTGATCACGCAACTTTGGGCGAAAAGGTCGCTATTCAGGTCATAATTCTGTCTCGTTGTGGTGATCTAACACAGGGATTGCAAAAACGAACAGTGAGACCCACTGAACTCCTTGTAAAAAGCGGGTATAGTTTGCGGTTAGATTTCATGAGGTAAACACTGGCGATGGGAATAAGAGCTCAACAGAAAGAAAAAACACGTCGTACGTTGATCGATGCTGCATTTAGTCAACTCAGCGCCGATCGCAGTTTTTCCAGTTTAAGCCTCCGTGAAGTGGCACGAGGAGCCGGTATTGCGCCGACTTCTTTCTATCGCCACTTTAAAGACATGGATGAATTAGGCCTGACCATGGTTGATGAAGGAGGCCTGCTGTTGCGTCAACTGATGCGACAAGCACGCCAACGCATCGCGACCGAAGGCAGTGTGGTCAGAACGTCAGTAGAAACCTTCATGGAATTTATCGAAAGCAGCCCGAACGTGTTCAGGCTGTTATTGCGTGAACGCTCTGGTACATCGACAGCATTCCGCGCGGCTGTGGCCCGTGAGATTCAGCACTTTGTGGCTGAATTGACAGAATACTTCGAAGCGAAAACCGGACTAACCCGTGATGAAGCCTATAATCAGGCGGAGGCATGTGTGACCTTGGTATTCAGCTCTGGTGCAGAAGCACTCGATCTGGACAAGCGAGCACGTGCAGAACTCGCTGAGCGATTGGTGACGCAATTGCGCATGATTGCAAAGGGCGCTTACTGGTACCGTAAAGAGCGGGAACGCAATGCTCTCAAGGATAAGTTGTCTTCAGGCAGGTAAGAATTATGGAACAAAATCATCAATCTGAGCGTAAATTTCTCCTCCTCGCGGTCATCGCGGGTTTATGTGGCAGTGCGACATTGTCGACACTGTTCGTTGATGGCGTAGCATTCTCGATTTTTCCAATAATCGCGTTTGTTTTGTCTATCTACTGTTTCTACCAGCAACACCTCACACAACCTCTTACCGAAGGCACGCCGCTTATCGCGTTTGCGTGTTTCTTAGTCGGTGCGTTCGGATACTCGGCATTTGTACGTATGCAAATGCCCGACATCGGCGGTAATTTCTTCTCTATCATTGTCACCATGATCCTCGCGTTTTGGATTTTCCATCGCATGGGTTGGTTGAAAGGGAAAAAAGAAGCCGTTGAAGAATAAGCGATCGAGTCTGTTCGACTAAACGCAAAAAAGGAGCCTAAGGCTCCTTTTTTATTGCATCGCGTTTGCTGTTTTATTTACGTTCCAGCATGACACCCGCTTCCATATGATGGGTGTATGGGAATTGGTCAAACAGTGCGAAACGAGAAACGCGGTGTGTTTCAGAAAGAATCTCAAGGTTCTCTTTTAGCGTTTCTGGGTTGCAAGAAATGTAGAGAATACGGTCGTAGGTTTGAACCATACGGCACGTTCCTTCGTCCATGCCTGAGCGTGGTGGGTCAACAAAGATGGTGTTGCAGTTATAGCTTTTTAGATCAACATTCGCTTGCTGTAGACGGCGAAACTCGCGCTTACCTTCCATCGCTTCCGTAAACTCTTCTGCAGACATACGGATGATTTGTACGTTGTCAGCGTTGTTTGCTGCAATGTTGAATTGCGCGGATTCCACTGACGGCTTCGCCAATTCAGTCGCCAAGACGCGCTCGAAGTTGTGTGCCAGTGCCAATGAAAAGTTGCCGTTACCGCAGTAAAGTTCAAGCAGGTCACCCGTGCTGTCTTGGGTGCAGTCTACTGCCCATTCCAACATCTTCTCTGCGACTTTGCCGTTTGGCTGCGTGAAGCTGTTTTCGATTTGTTGGTAAGTCAGCGTGCGATCGTGAACTGTCAACTTTTCAAGTACGTAGTCTCGATCGATGATGATTTTTTGCTTACGAGCGCGACCAATCAGGTTCAGGTTAAACCCTTCATCATTTAGGCTTTGCTTCAGCTCACGCGCGTTCTTCTCCCACTCTTCATCCAATTGACGGTGATAAAGCATGGAGACCAGCACTTCACCGCTCAATGTAGAGAGGAAGTCGACTTGGAAAAGCTTACGGCGCAGGCTTTCGATAGGCTTAATTGCGTCGACCAAGAGAGGCATCAGATCATTGATGATGCGGCTCGCTTGTGGAAATTCATCCACGCGATATTTTTCCTTCGTCTCTTGGTTGAACATGATGTAATAGAGATCATCCCCTTCATGCCAGACGCGAAACTCTGCACGCATACGATAGTGCTTGTCTGGAGACGGAAACACCTCGAGCTCAGGCGTGTTGAACGCGCTAAATGCCTCATTCATGCGGGCAATTTTCTCGTCCAGCTGTGCCTGATACTGGCGGGTGTCAATCAGGGTGTTGCTCATATTACCTAACCTGCGTAACTAAAAATGAGCGCAAATTGTAAGTAGCCCATCCATATTGTCCAGCCTTTTCGCTGACTTTTTCGCCAATCGGACAATGTGGCAGCGTAAATTCAGTGCATAGGATAATATTGGCGCAGTTTGCTATGGCAGGAATGATCATGACCTTTCGAAAACCCAAAAACCGTAAAGAAATTTGCTATCCCTTCATCTATGAATCTGCGTTGACGTGCGACTATGAGGTGCATACCGATGAGTTGTGCAGTTTGGTCGGTATGGTGTTGGCGCAAATGCCCGAGGGGTTTGATGATGTGGTGGCAGATCTTGAAATGCTTCATCCGAAGATTTATCACCTTAATGGGTCGGTACGTGGGAAGACGGCAATCTTCGAAGAAGATCTTGAATGGCTTCACGCGCGCTATGACTATTACAACGAAGCGAGTAAAGGGCGAATCTCTCGTTTCGTATTGCCTCGTGGCCCTGTTGCTGTGATGGCGTTGCACCAATGCCGTACAGGGGCGAAGAAAACGGTCCGTTTGCTGCACCGTTTGGATGAGTCGGGGGTGACGTTTGAACCTGAACTGCCACGCTTTGCAAATCTTCTCGCCAATTTCTTCTTTGTGTTAACCGTCTATATAAAGATGAAATTGGATGTGGAAGAAGTCGATTTCGTCAGCCTTAGTTACTAGTTTTTTGGTAACACCTCCTCTTCTTTGCGGTCCAAGTAGGACTCAGATCTCACAATCAAAGTATCAATAGCGCGCTGACTTCACTATAATCGGCGCGCTTTTTACTTCCAGCTGGGAATCTGGTGAAAATCCAGAACTGGCGCGCAGCGGTAATGAGAAACGAAGGTGACACGGCGAAAGCCAGACACTGTGCTTCTATCTAAGATAGGGTGTGGGAAGTCGTCACTGTAGGCTGTCTCTAAGTCCGAATATCAGCTGGGTCACAATATGGTATCAGGAATTCCTGACATCATTAGATACACGCGATTATGGATCTGATATGTCTCATAAGTATTGGGTAGCAGGAATGCTGCCAATGGCTGTGTTTGCGCACGCCGAAACAACCACCCCTTCTATCGACGACACTATGGTCGTTACCGCTTCTCGATTTGAACAGCCTGTCAAAGATGTTATCGCTCCGATTAATGTCGTAACTCGCGACCAAATTGAGCAAAGCCAAGCTAAAACAATGACCGAAGTTCTGCGCAAAATGCCAGGTGTTGAGGTAACTGTGAATGGTGGCATTGGTCAACAAGCATCTATTTTCATTCGTGGCACAAACTCGACGCATGCTTTGGTATTGATTGATGGTGTTCGTATGAATCAATCTCTTTCTAGCGGCACGAGTATTAACCGCATCCCACTTAATCAAGTTGAACGAATTGAGTTGATTAGAGGTTCTGGGGCTGCTGTATATGGTTCAGATGCTATAGGCGGTGTGCTAAACATCATTACTCGTTCAGAGCGAGGCAGCGAGACTAAAAGTATTACTGTCGGTGCGGGCAGTAATGAGTACCGAGAGGGAAATTTCGTTGCGAGCAGTGACATATCTGAAAATGGGCATTTAAAGATCGCAGCTGGCTTCCAAGAAACAGACGGCTTTAATGTAAACCCTCTACTGGGTCAAAACGATGGCGACAAGCATGGGTTTAATGGTAATCAGTTAATGATTAACTACGAACATTTGCTATCAGAAAATTGGACGGCTTTTGCTTCAGTGCGTTGGTTTGACAACGATGCTGAATACAACAGATATGACTCCTTTAATGGACCTGGTTATGTTGTTGCTAACGGTAACTCAGAAAGCACGGTTTATAATCTTCGCACTGATTTTGTGAGTGAGCAGTTAGCCAGTAGCTGGACATTTAGTCATCAAGAGTCAGCAAATACTGATACTCAACCTAGTGTTGATACTCCGTTTTCCCTACTTGATATTGATCTCACGACTTTCCAGTGGGCAAACCGACTTACACTATCAGAATCTTTCTCTTTGTTAGCTGGTGCGGATTGGCGTAGAGAGAAAATGAATGGAAACTCTCGTGATACTGCATTTGATGCTTCATTTACGCCATCTATCGTAACTCACCCTTTCGCTGGAGAAGATCGAGAAATTTATGGTGTTTACGGTAGTGCAAACTACGAAATTGGTGACCTCCAGCTTCAAGCAAGTGCTAGACACGATCGTTATGACTCTAGTTATGAAAGCGCAGAGTCTTTCGATGACTACACCACTTGGAGCTTAGGTGCTGGATATCGCATAGGCGATGAACATCGCGTGACAGCAAGTGTTGGAACTGCATTTAAAGCACCTACATTTTCTGATCTAGATAGCAATCTATTTCTGGAACCAGAAGAGAGCTTGAATCTAGAGTTGGGCATTAGTGGATTTTACAGTGCGTTTTACTGGCAGCTAGCGTTCTATGATAATGACGTTGATAACCTAATCTACTACATCAAAGAAAATCAATTTAGTGGCAATAGTTATAATGTAGATGCGCGTATTCGTGGTGTTGAGTTAGAAACAGGATTCTCTACTGGCCCGGTGTCTCACACAGTAGTGCTTGAATATAAAGATCATGAAGATTCGAAAGGTATTCAGCTCGCGAGACGTGCAAAAGAAAATGCGAAATGGCTTATGGAGTATGGCATCGATGACTTTGATTTTTCATTGTCGTATTTATACACCGGCAAGCGAATGGATCTACCGAGCCTCGCTCCTACTGAAGACGATTACCTAGCGGCTTACAGTCTTTGGGATTTCGGTGTTACCTATTGGGCTACTCCTGAAGTCGCTTTAAGAGGCCGAGTTGATAATTTATTTGATGAAACGTATGAGACTACGGGCGGCTACCCAGCGCCAGAACGCGCTTACTATGTAAGCATGGACTATCGCTTCTAAGCATTATGTAAGAGCCGCCTACGGGCGGCTTTTTTCATCCGAGAACAGCAATGAAAAAACGTGTCATCGTGAGTTGGTCATCAGGCAATTATGTATAAACTATAAAATGTAAACACAGATCACATGTATTAAGTCATAAAAAATAATAGGTTAGATGTTAAGTGATAATCATTTTCTTAAAGGTGAGAATTGCTTGAGATTAAACTAGAATTATAAGCATAAACTTTTCTGTAAAGGTGAGGCATGCGAGTACGAGTTCATGTGTATCAAATTGATGGAAGAACTAGAGTATCCCTAGTAGATGAGAGCTTCTTACCGTTTTACCCTTTATGTATTCACCTGGATAGGGAATATGGTGGGAAATCCATCAACTCAAAGAAGTCTGTCGCTCAAGATCTAAGGTTTTTCTGCGAATGGCTGCACATACAGTCGATTGATATTGAAGACCGAATTGTGTCAGGGAGGATGCTATGAATAGCCACCGACTCAGTAGACACCTTTGAGCCTTTCTTCGTACTGCTTTTCATACTCTACAGGTGACATTTGGTCGTTGGAACCGTGCCGACGTTTTACGTTGTAGAACATCTCAATATATTCAAAGATATCCATACGTGCTTCTTCTCTCGTTGAGTAGATTTTTCGCTTGATACGTTCTCGTTTCAATAACTGAAAGAAGCTTTCAGCAACAGCATTGTCATGACAGTTGCCTCTGCGGCTCATACTTGACTCCAAGCCATGCTGAGTCAGGAATTTATCCCAATCATGACTGGTGTACTGACTGCCCTGATCTGAATGTACAAGCACTTTCTCTTTCGGG
>NZ_FOWR01000048.1 GCF_900115495.1 Enterovibrio norvegicus DSM 15893
TCGCCCTCTTCGGTTTTGACACGTTTGCTGCTCGTGCCATTCCGACTGTTGTTTGATGGCGACTTTTGATGTTTTTCGTAGCCTAGGTGCTCATCCATTTCAGCATTCAACGCTGCTTCGACGGTGATTTTTTTCAACATCTGGCTAAATTCGTTCAAGTCCTCAGGTGTTTTGATACCTTTGGCTGCTTCCTTTGCGAAAGCTTCGAGTTCTTTCTTGTTCATGCGCATCTGCCTATCCTTAACTCTCATTAGAGTATGGTGTGATAGCCAGTTACACAAAATTAGTTACAGTCTCCTATCAGCCTTTCTTTTCTTCACGTTCTCAATATCTGCTTTTACTCCTCATCATCTTGTCGTTAAATCCTCCAACTATTTGCATGGTTCTGTTGATCAAAAAAGGGCGATACTCGTCCATTTTCGCTTACTCAACGCCTGACAACTTTATCGTTAATCCTGCTGAAATCGCTGTTGTATCAAACAAATTGTTACTCACCAAAGGTGTTGAATGTGCCTCCTTGATAGCGGCTATCATGTTAAATTCTGAGTTCAGGGCATCTAAGAAGGGGAAACGTTTCATCTCTTCTAAATGAATAGCTTCCGCGTAAACATTCAACAAAAACACGCTTCTAAAACATATAATGCACGCGCTCTGTGAGTCGTATTTGCATCAATCTCTCACTGTTATGGGTTTGTTACATACAATTTCCCGTATTTGCCTCATGTTTTCTTCGCTTATTTTCCAATCACTTGACGTGATGCCTATCACGTATTTCTAATCATTTGGTATGGTTTTTGTTCATGTGTATTTGCTCATTAGAGCGAAAATAGGGCATAGAACAGAAACAAATCCTCATCCTTTTCCCCTTTAATGTGTTCATTTAGGACTGAAACCCCTTGTTGGTATATACCAGATTTATGAGGTTTTATTAATTCCCAATAAGACATAGTGACGGTGGCTTTAGCATTTAGATTCTTTCCATTTCGTGACGTTGTGGATAAGTGTGTGCTTACTATGAAAAGGAATAACTATTTTGAAGACAGCGCTAGGGTGAATAGTCTTTGCCTGAAGGGCGTGGCGGAGTTTTGTTTCCTAATGGAAACATTTTTTTGCACGAGAATAGCGTACGGGGAAGTTACAATTGAACGGGATTAGGTTGTCCTTGTCAGACACTCATCGAAAGAGCTCAAACAAAAGTTAGGGCTTTACCTTGTTAAGCGTGTTGGTGTCGTTTTGTATTGTTCTCACGAGTTACTGTACGAACCTGAGAACATTTATCCTGAATAGAATCTGACTGTTTATGCAGCAATAAGAGCGTAAGACCCGTTTGTTTTGGATAAATCGAACGAAGTCTTATGCAGAGTTGAGCGAAGTCCATTTAATTCAGTTATAATCGCGCGCAACATTCCTCAGAATACATTTCCATGAATCAATATTTAGCAATTACCTCCCGCGGTCTTGAGAACCTTCTAGCAGAAGAATTAGAGCAACTCGGTGCAAGCAACGTGAAAGCGGTTAACGCTGGCGTGCGTTTTCGTGCTGATGAAAAAACGCTTTATACCTGTTGTTTATGGAGCCGCACCGCATCCCGTTTCATTCTTGTTCTGAGCGAGTTTGATGTACGTGATGACATGGACCTGTATCTGGGTGCGTCAGCAATTAACTGGCCACAATATTTCAGTGAAAGAAAACGCATTGCCGTCGACTTCAACGGTACTAACCGTGAGATCCGTAACAGCCAATACGGCGCGTTAAAAGTAAAAGACGCCATCGTTGACCGTTTTGTAAAAGCGGATCTTGATCGCCCAAGCATCGACCGTGAGCAACCAGACCTGCGTATCCACATGCGTTTGTCGCGTGAAAACGGCTTGTTGGGTATCGATATGGTTGGTAGTGGTTTGCACCAACGTGGTTACCGCACAGAGGCGGGCGCAGCACCACTTCGTGAAACCAACGCAGCAGCGCTTGTCATGAAAAGCGGTTGGACGTTTGATCAACCCTTGCTCGACCCTATGTGTGGTTCAGGCACATTGCTTATTGAAGCAGCTATGATGGCGGCGCAAGTTGCACCAGGCCTAAAGCGCAAACGCTGGGGCTTTGAATCTCTGAAATCTTTCGACCGCGAGAAGTGGATGGAAGTACATTCAGAAGTCACGTTCAAATCGAAGAAAGGCCCTGCGAAATGTGAAACGCGTTTCTTTGGCTTTGATAACGATGCGCGTGTGCTTGAAACCGCTAAATCCAACGCGCGACGTGCCGGCGTGTTTGACTTGATTAAATTTGAATTGAGCGACGCAGCAACGTTAAGCAAGCCTGAAGGGTTTGAAACGGGCCACGTGATTTGTAACCCTCCGTACGGTGAGCGTCTAGGCACAACACCAGGCTTGATCGCGCTTTATACCCAACTGGGTGTTCAGCTGAAAACAGAATTTAAAGGGTCGGTTGCCTCTATCTACTCGGGTTCAGACGAATTGCTGAGCTGTTTGCGTATGCGCGCAGAGAGCAACTACAAGCTTCGTAACGGCGCACTTGATTGTGTGATGAAAACGTACCAGATCACTGCACGCGGTGAAGTTGCACCTGTAGAAGGCCAAAAAGCGCCAGTATCAGATGTGGCACCTGAGTTTTCTAACCGTCTTCGCAAGAACATCAAAAAGCTTGAGAAGTGGGCGAAACAACAAGGCCTAGAATGCTACCGCCTGTACGACGCTGACTTGCCTGACTACAACGTGGCGATTGACCGCTACAAAGATCATATCGTCATTCAAGAATACGCGGCACCAAAAGAGATCCCTGAAGAAACGGCACGCCGCCGCTTACTGGACGTTGTTCGTGCTGCTATCACCGTGACGGGTGTTAACGCCAATAACGTGATACTGAAGACACGTGAAAAACAAAAGGGTACGAATCAGTATCAAAAACTGGGTGAAGCCAAACGCTTCATGGAAGTACAAGAATACGGCGTTAAGCTGGAAGTGAATCTTCAAGATTACTTGGATACAGGCCTGTTCTTGGATCACCGCTACACGCGTAAGCTGTTGGGTGAGAAGGCGGCAGGTAAAGATTTCTTGAACCTGTTTGCTTACACTGGCACAGCCACTGTGCATGCGGCAGTGGGCGGCGCGCGTTCAACCACGACGGTAGATATGTCAAAAACCTATCTAGCGTGGGCTGAACGCAACATGAAGCTCAACGGCAAAGTAGGGCGTCAACATCAGTTCATTCAATCTGATTGCTTGAAGTGGTTATCAATGGCTGATGGTCAATATGACCTTATCTTCATCGACCCACCAACGTTCTCTAACTCTAAACGCATGGAAGACACGTTTGATGTTCAGCGAGACTACCTCAAGTTGATGACGGATCTTAAGCGTTTGCTTCGTCCTCTTGGCGAAATCGTGTTCTCGAACAACAAGCGTAACTTCAAAATGGATTTTGATGCGTTGAATGAATTGGGCTTGTTTGCACGAAACATCACAGATCGTTCTATTCCGCTCGATTTCGAACGAAACAAACACATTCATAATTGCTGGATCGTGACCCACAAGGAAGGTTAATGGCGTTAGTCCTCTACAGCACGGAAGCTTGTCACCTTTGTGAAGAGGCTTTTGCACTTTATCAAGCCGTGGGTAACACCACGGCTTTGCGCGTTATCGACATTGCGTTTGATGACGTGCTTTTTTCACGTTACGGCGTCACTATTCCCGTATTATCTCTTCAAAATGAAGACGGTTCAGTGCTCAGTGAATTGGGCTGGCCTTTCGATTCTTCATTACTACAGACATGGTTAGATACACATGGCATTGATTAATATCACCAACGCGCAGCTTGCCTATGGCGACAATCCATTACTGGATAAAGCTGAGTTTGTTCTTCAACCCGGTGAGCGAGTGTGTTTGGTTGGCCGAAATGGCGCAGGCAAATCCACACTGATGAAAGTGATTCACGGCACCGTGCTGCTCGATGATGGCAGCATTAACCGTCAAACAGATTTGAAGGTATCACGCCTTGAGCAAGATCCTCCGCGTGATGCGGAAGGCACTGTGGTTGATTATGTTGCTGAAGGTTTGGCGGAAGTAGGGGCGCTATTAAAGCAGTACCACGAGCTTCTAGGCTTGATGGAAACCGATCCAAGCGAAACAAACATTAACCGTTTGGCTCGCGTGCAAGAGCAGCTCGACCATCATGGTGCATGGCACTTTGAAAACCAAATCACGCAAGTGCTGGACGCCTTGAAGCTTGATGGAAACAAGAAGCTTTCTGAGCTGTCCGGTGGTTGGCAGCGTAAAGCCGCATTGGCACGTGCGTTGGTTTGTGATCCTGACATTCTTCTTCTCGATGAGCCAACCAACCACTTGGACGTGGCAACCATTATGTGGTTGGAAAACTTCCTGAAAGATTTCAAAGGTTCGATCATCTTTATCTCGCATGACCGTGCATTCATTCGTTCAATGGCAACCCGCATTGTAGATCTTGATCGAGGTATGTTGTCTTCTTTCCCTGGTGACTATGAAATGTACCTAGAGGGCAAAGAGGAAGCGTTGCGTGTTGAAGCTGAACAAAACGCGCTATTCGACAAGAAGCTTGCGCAAGAAGAAACGTGGATCCGCCAAGGCATTAAAGCGCGTCGTACCCGTAACGAAGGCCGAGTGCGTGCACTGAAGCAATTGCGTCGCGAGCGCTCTGAACGTGTTGATGTAATGGGTAAGGCTAACATCCAACTGGATGATGCTGCGCGTTCAGGCAAAATCGTCTTTGAAGCGAAAAATATCGGTTACCAATGGGGTGAGAAGCGCCTCATTGAGGACTTTAGCTTCAACGTTATGCGTGGAGATCGCATTGCTTTAATTGGGCCCAATGGTTGTGGTAAGAGTACCTTGCTCAAAGTGATGCTGCAGCAACTTGAAGCTGACTCAGGCTCTTTCCATGTGGGCACGAAACTCGATGTGGCGTATTTCGACCAATACCGTGAAAAGCTGGATCCCGAGAAAACAGTGATCGACAACCTTGCTGAAGGCAAACTTGAAGTCGATGTGGGCGGGAAAAAACGCCATGTACTTGGGTACCTGCAAGATTTCTTGTTCCATCCTCGTCGCGCGCGTACACCAGTAAAAGCTCTGTCTGGTGGTGAGAAAAACCGTCTATTGCTGGCGCGTCTTTTCTTGAAACCTGCCAATTTATTGGTACTCGATGAGCCAACCAATGATTTGGATATCGAAACTCTGGAACTTTTGGAAGAATTGCTTGCCAATTATCAGGGTACCTTGCTGTTAGTGAGTCACGATCGTCAATTTGTTGATAACACAGTGACGCATAGCTGGGTGTTTGAAGGGGATGGCTTAATTCGTAAGTTTGTGGGTGGCTATCACGATGCAATGCAGCAACGTGAGAACTACTTGAAAGCAACCGAGACCAGTAAACCTCAGAAAACAAAGCCAGAAACATCAGCAGAAGTGCCGAAAAAAGCACCAGAAGCGAAAAAGACAACGAAAAAACTGTCTTACAAGTTGCAAAGAGAGCTTGAAGCGCTTCCACAGCTACTTGAAAACTTAGAAAATGAAATTTCGCACATTCAGGAGTCGGTCAACGACCCTGCGTTCTTCCAGCGTAGTAATGATGAAACACAAACTGTGCTTCAACGCTTAAGCGAAGCTGAAGCAGAGTTAGAAGTTGCCTTTGAACGTTGGGAAGAGCTCGAAGAAATGCAAAAGGATTAGGAATGCAGTTCAACAAATTCAAATTGTCAGCAATCGCACTCGCGGTTGCTGGGTTACCAACGCTTGCAAGTGCAGCGATTTACAATGTTACCCAAGAAACTGGGGCTTCAAGCGGCCAATCTTCGGCGGCAACGGCGATTGCAGCCGATAGCTCGAAAATCGCGGTAGAAGTGCTTCGTGGGCCTGTTGGGCTGAACTATTCAGAAGAAATGCCCTACATGGTAGATGAAGAGCATTTCATTAATAGTTATGACGACCTTGATAACTATTGTGATAATTACCTCGGTTACAACACCTGTGATGCTTGGGCGGATGAACAATGGTATGGCATCAAAGCCACTGGTGAAGTCTGTGATAGCCAAGACAGTGAACAAGTTTGTGACGGCGGCCTGAAGAAGGAAATCGACGCATGGAACAACGGGTATACGTCTAACAGTACCGCCTCTGTTGATGGCTTAAGAGCCAATCCTTTTGGTGCCGGCGTCAGCACACCACCAGCAGGTTCTGTTAATGCAAATTCTACCAACGTTGTTATCAATCAGATCTCAGATGCTGGCAATGCGGTAGGTGCGTCAAGTAGTCCGTATTATCAGAATGGTGCTGTTAACGCGAGAGCGTTTAAGACCCGTGGTTTTAATGATGCAACTGAACTGCTTCCACCATCAGGATTGGGAACGGTTATCTCTACCATCGGTCAAACCAATGCCAATGGAGCGATTACAGTCGGTTCAGATGTCATTACGTTTGGTTCTGCGTCTATTGCCAACATGGCAGATACGGGGAACGGAAACAAAGCGCCTGAAGGTTCAGGCCTTGGCAATTTGAACAGTTGTTCATCAACTGCGAGTTACTCCGATCGTGCTTGTCAGTATTTCCAATTTGCTAATCAGGCGTCAATTTGGGTTTCTAGTTATACAACGAATGCAGCTAATGCACGCGTGATCGCTGATTTTCCTGATGGAGCCACTGGCAATACTGACGATACCGCGCAAGCGTCGGTAAAAGCAGCCTCCATCCTCACCAGCGACACTGCACCAACGATGGTCGGTTTTAATACTTACAACGACAGCGGATTCTATGCTCGTGCCGTGAAATATACGCCGATTGCGGATTTTGCGAATTGCCTTATTTCTCTCGAGAGTACTCCTAGCCAACGTTGTTGGACAATGTCACTTATCCCTGGCATCGAGATTCGTCAAGGTGGCGACATTATCTATTCTTACACCGTTGCGAATGACATTAATGAGAATGGCATTGTCGCGGGTATTGCCAAGAACTTCCGTCGCTCAAGCGGTGCTTATGCGGAAACGGTGTTTATCAACGAAGGCGCGTCTACAACGCTCCTAGGCCCATCTCAAAGTTCATTGTTTTTCTCTGGCTATAACGCCACGGCATCATCAATTAACAACGATAATGAGCTAGTGGGTAAGGTTGATACTGAATCTGCGCGTGACCGTGCTCGTCGTCAGCGTGGTTACATTTACCTTCATGGTTCAGCAACAAACTTAGCTACGTTCCAAAATACCCGTGGTTGGTTGCTTGATGATTTGACCAATGGTGGTGCTGCTTCAGACACCAACAACCAATACCGTATTGCTGAGGCTTTCGATATCGCTGATAACGGCGACATTGCAGCATCTGCTTTTTACTGTGCTGGTGGATATCGTTCAACTGCACACAACGCGCTTTGTGACGGTACTGAAGAACTTGTCGCGGTAAAACTGACTCGAAATAACAGCGGAACAATTTCACAACGCACTTACGATGATCAAACAGTGTCGCGTAGTGGTGGCAGTGTTGGCTTCTTAGGTTTGGGTCTTCTTGCGCTTGCGGGCGCAATGCGTCGTAAAAAGTAATTTTCTTTTCTGGCTCACTCTCACAAATTTTTGGAGGATGAGCCTCCCAATGCTTGATTATTCTCTGAGCATGAATAAGTCTTAATGGGTGCGGTAATAAAACGTCAACATGACCAACACCGCACCGTAAAGATGAAAACGTCGAAGGATAAGAGGGCGGAAATATGAAAAGACAGAAGCGAGATCGTTTAGAACGTGCACAAGCAAAAGGCTATCAAGCGGGTATAAACGGTCGATCCTCTGAGACATGTCCTTATCAGGCCATGGACGCACGCAGTCAATGGTTAGGTGGCTGGCGCGATGGCCGAGATACAAAAACGACCAACATGAAGTAAACCCACTCCTAAACCACATCTTAGCAAGCCCCTTGAACAGGGGCTTTTGCTTGCTCATCTAACGCACTATAACTTATTGGTTAGGGCGGATAACAAACGGAAAAGCGCCGTCTTGTGAATTGAGCGCGCAGAACGCTTAGGATAGGTAAGAAAAGTGCAGGCAGAGCTTGTCTATGAATGGTGGACTGGAAAAATCTCGTATCTCGTATCTCGTATCTCGTATCTCGTATCTCGTATCTCATGCCAATAAAAAAAACCGCCACAAGGGCGGTTTTTGAAAACATGATGATGTCGGCTTAGAAAGAAGACGTATCTTGGAAAAGGCCGACCTTCAGGTCTTTTGCTACGTAGATTTCTTTACCGTCTACCAATACGCGACCATCAGCAACGCCCATAACCAACTTACGGTTGATAACGCGCTTCATTTGGATTTCGTAGGTTACTTTCTTCGCGGTAGGAAGCACTTGGCCAGTGAATTTCACTTCGCCAACACCCAATGCACGGCCTTTACCTTCGCCGCCCATCCAACCAAGGAAGAAGCCAACAAGCTGCCACATTGCGTCAAGTCCCAAACAACCAGGCATAACTGGGTCGCCAGGGAAGTGACAATCAAAGAACCACAAATCAGGGCTGATATCTAACTCAGCGACGATGAAACCTTTACCAAAGTCACCGCCTTCGTCAGTGATGTTGGCAATACGATCCATCATTAACATGTTTGGCGCTGGCAACTGTGGACGACCTGGTCCAAAAAGTTCACCTTGGCTTGAAGCTAGCAGGTCTTCCCTAGTGTAAGAATGGCGTTTCATTTGCATTATACTGTTCCTTCGAAAAGATAGTGGCACTTTAGCGTACACGTGTACGCCAAACAACTCGGATCAGTGAAGGAGCCAGCTTTTAAGCTTAGAAATTAGTGATATGTGACGATGCTCACCGTGGTGAAACGCTTCAATACGCTCTGCTATTTTATCTAACAGGGTCTCTTCTTGTTCTTCCTGCTCTTCTTGAGCAAGTTTTTCTTCTGGCTGTTCTTTATCGCCACTGAAACGAAGTCCAGTAATGAGCGGAAATGCCTCTTCAACATCTTCAATCGCCCAAAGGTGGAATTGGCCTTCGCGAATAGCCGTTGCCACGTCGTTACTTAGGCACAAAGCGTTGAGGTTCGTTTTCGGCAAAATCACGCCTTGAGAACCGGTTAGGCCACGGTTTTCACAAATGTGGTAGAAACCTTCAATTTTCTCATTGATCCCACCAACGGCCTGCACTCGACCAAATTGATCAACGGCACCTGTAATGGCAATACTTTGGTTGATAGGTTGTTGAGCCAACGCACTGACAAATGCACATAGCTCGGCAAGAGAGGCGCTGTCACCATCGACTTCACAATAAGATTGCTCAAACACGATAGAGGCGGCGTAAGGTAGAGGCTCATCAAGATCAAGCGCTGCGCTGACGAAGGCTTGCATGATCATCATACCTTTGGCGTGAATGTTGCCAGCCAAATCGACTTTGCGTTCTACGTCGGAGATGTCGCCATCACCAAAGTGAACCACACAAGAGATTCGTGCCGGTTCGCCATACGCCATAGGGTGTCCTGGCATTTCAACAACGGTTAAGCCGTTAACCTGACCAATGTGCTCACCACGGGTATCAATGAAGACTTGGCCTTTATGAATGTCGTCTACGGCGCGAAGTGGCAGGTAAGATTCACGGTAGTATTTCTCGCTAATGGCTTGTTGTACATCGTCTTCAGTGACGCTGTCACCTTTTGCTTGGTAATCGGCTTCACGAAGCAGTGACTGAATCCATAGCGGGCACAGTGGCATGCGGTCTTGGTCTTCCGTAAAGCGCACGCCTGCTTGCATCACGCGTTTTACTGCGCCAGATGTCAGTGGTTTTACCCCATAGGAAGATTGAAAGCCTTTTAACACAGAAAGGTAATCGTCGACGCTCTCTGGCGTAAGCAGCATATCGGGTTCGTATTCGGTATAGATGCCTAAACCATGCAGTTCTGGCTCGCCATCTTCGAAATCATTCATCAATGAGCGGTCACCGATAACAATCAGGCGTACTGATAATTCCGATGGGTTAGGCAGTTCGCAATAAGTGTCTGGCTTTGCGCTTTTCCAAGGTAGGTTGCCGGTGCACAATACGTGCTTGAGGCGGCTCCAGATATTGGGTTGGCTGATGACACCTGTTAGAGAAATGAGAAGTACACCGCCATTTGCTTTGTGAAGCAGTCCTTCAACACTCCGTGACATTGTCACATCTTCGTTGGTGGGGTACACTGCGCCAAACAATTGAGTTTCATCGAAATTCTCAGCGACAACCACGGGCATATCAGTCGATGGGAGTTTGTTGGCCACGATATCTTTCACAATAGAAAGGTAGTCATGGACATCTGGCGCCGTGACGAGCAGCAAACGTGGAAAGTGCACTTCATGCACAAGACGCTGAATGCTGTTTGTTAACCTTGGTTGCAACGCACAAGGGGTCATTGCGGTTAAGGCTGAGTAGTTTTCAATCTGTTGTTCAACATTCGAAAACTGGGGAACTACGGACTGCCAGGTAACTTCTTGCATACGTCTGGGATTCAACTCTTGGTGTGTTATTTACCGAGAGTATAAAGGAAGAAGACCTTGCAAAGTAGATAAGATCATCCCCTGATACACGGTTATCGCGACGTTCGGCGAAATAAGTTGCTGAACGTCACGAGTTTGAAAATGATATCGCCGAAATCAAAGGGATAAGTCAAGATGCGTTTGATTAAAAAATAATCTACTGTTACGCTGTCACTGTATTAATGTCTTTTATTGCTCTCAACTAAAAACATACTAAGAATATGAAATATCAACAACTTGAAAACCTCGAAGCTGGATGGAAGTGGGCCTATGTGGTCAAAAAGCATAAAGAAGGGGCCAACGTTACGCGATATATCGATACGAGCGAGGCGCAAGCCGCTGTAAACAGCTTATTGTCAATAGAACACGAGCCAACAAAAGTGATCGAATGGATCACTGAACACATGTCTCCTGATCTTGATAACAAACTGAAGCAAGCCATTCGTGCGAAGCGTAAGCGTCACTTTAATGCTGAACAAGAACACACACGCAAGAAATCAATCGATCTTGATTTTCGTGTTTGGGAAAAGCTGTCCTTGAAGGCGCAAGACCTAGATGCGACATTGTCTGACACGATTGAATACTTGTTAGGTGAAGCTAACCGTTCTCAAAACGCCAATAAAAAGGTAGATGCGCTCAAGAAAGACTTGAGTAGCTTGTTAGACATGTAAGGTGAGATCATGGAGTATTTCTTAGCCGTTAGCTTCATTGCTTTGTTTGCGTTTATCGCGGTCGATCGTCCCATTGTTTATATTCGCTTTAAAGATGGCGAGGTGACGAAAACAAAGGGAAAAGTCCCGCACGGCTTTCTGCATGACTGTGCTGAGATCTGTAAACGCACGCCGTTCACTGGAACGGTGAAAGTGTATAGAAATCGTTTCAAACCCGCCAAATTGGTGCTCTCCAAAGGGATTGATAGCAAAGTTCAACAGCGTATCCGCAATGTTTTCCCGCATAAATCTTTCAAATGAATTCACAAGTATCTCCGATAGCCTTTCGCTTAACGCGAGGGGCTGATCTAAAACACTCCATTCTCGCATCTGTTCAATCCAACAATATTCAGGCCGGTTGTATCGCCTCTGTTGTGGGGTGTTTATCTACGCTCTCTTTGCGTTTGGCTGATGGTCACTCTGTTGTCACGTTAGAGGGCGCCTATGAAATCATCGCCGTTTCAGGCACGTTAACGCCAGAACATGTGCATCTTCATCTTTCTGCCGCAGATCGTGAGGGGAAAATGATTGGAGGGCATCTGATGGAAGGCAGTATCGTCAGCCATACGGCAGAAGTATGCTTACTTTCTTTTCCTGCCATGGCGTTTACGCGAGAGTATGATGATGACACGGGGTACACCGAGTTAATCGTTAGCTAGTCATTGCCGCTGATATCACTTTTGTAGGCATGCGCTGTGTGCTAAATAGCCGCAATAAATAAAAAAGGGCGCATTACGCGCCCATTTTCGTTTTAGCTTGGGTTGTTGTTAACCCAGTCAGTGACTTAGCACGGAGTAGTGCACTATTTCACTTCCATGGATTGCGGCCTTGAAAAATCAAGATACTGTCCATTGCGTGCTTTTACCGATTTAAGTTCTTCATTTGTCATGCTTTGGCTAAAGGTCGCCGTTCGGTTGTAAGAAAGGTTTGGCCAATCGCCCAAGCGAACCTTCACGCCTTCGTCGGCATAGACATACACCTCGTGTTTTCTGATCCAACTTGGCAGTGCATAACCAGAACGCTGATTGGCGGGTAAGCAGTATTGCTCTCGGGTTGTTAAGCTCACGATGCAGCCAAGCGGTGTCGAGCTTTGTTCTACGCGCATAGAGCGAGGGGTTGAGAAATCAATATAGTCGCCATTTTGTGCGAGTACATTGGAGAGTTTTCGGTTTTCAACCGTCCCTTCAAATGACGCAATGCGACGGTACGAAAGGTTATCGTAATCAGACAACACCACCTTAGCGCCAGGCTCAGCTTGAACATACACCTCATGGCGATTTATCCAGCTTGGCAAAGAATAGCCAGCACTTTTTCCTACTGATAAACAGTACTTTGCGCCAGAAGAGAGGCTTACAATACAGCCTTTTGGTTTAGTGACGTTGTCACCTCCAATGGTGGTGACAGTTGGCTTAACGTCTGTTGCATCGATTTGTCGGGTGCTTAGTGTTTTGCCATTACAACGCACTTCCGCGTTCAGCACCTCTGCGGAGCGCTCGATATTCACGTTGAACTGGTTCATTTGGTTTGCAGAGAAACGTTTATCTGACAAAGCAAAATGCAACGTACCTTTGCGGCGAGTCTCAACGTTTAGCTGACAAGTCGCGTTCGCGCCGTCTTGGGCGTACGTCATGCCATATGCACCGTGGGTTGCTGGGTAGACATAACTTCGTAGTTTGTTCTCAGGATCGTAGTAACCGAAGAGCGTCGTAATAGGTATACCTTGCTTTTTGGGGATGCGAGCAACACTCAAGTCTGGTTTATTTGTGCGGTTCCAAGTCTTTCCATTCGAAACATAGTGCCATGTATTGCCGTTTTGAATTGTTTCAACAGTATTGTTCACATGCACGCTAGAGGTATAGCCCGCACGGTGCGCGATACTGATCACTTTGTCGGTATTCGAGCGCTTCGCATTGGGCAGATAAATATCGCGCGTCCAATCGCCGTTGCTAAATGAAATATTGATCAGCGTGTTCGTCGATAACAGCGCGGTTAAGCTTGCTTTCGACACCTGAGAAGGACCCGCAGTTGCAGTGGTTGCATTGTCGACCTTTAGTGTCCACGCTTCCATGGCTTGGGTTTTGTTATTCCACGTTGAAAAACCCGTTGGCGACGACGTATCAAACACGGCTTTGTTTTCGAGAAAGCGCTGAATACGCTGCGCAGTATACGGTGTATGGAGCGTGTAATTGTTATAGGTCGCATCGTAGATACCACCACCAGCCATCGCATCCTTATTGAATGCAAAGCCTTCAAATGCCTCTTGGCATTGATCGTTAAGGCACGTTGCTTTGTCCGTCTTCACTCGTGAAAAATTTGGAATGAACGTATTGGTATCTGCGTCCCAGCCCCATGTAGAGTTAACAGCATTTGGAGGACGGTGAACTGAACCATTAAAGCCGCCCGGATAGTGGCCCATCCCATAGTTATGGCCGAGCTCATGGCTGAATTCGTTCCCTTTACTGTTTAGCAGTGTCACGATGCCAGCACCGCCAGAAAGACCATGCACCACGACACCGTTTTCATAACGCCCTAGGGTGTTATGTGCGCTGATTTGTGCGGTTGCGTAAGGGTGGCTTCCTCCGGGGGCGGATGAATGAATGCCGTAGTTGGCGTTATTGATGCCGAGCGACATTAAGCGCTTCCCAATGGTTTCGCGCATGCTGCCTTTGTGCACGCCGCCAGTATCAGGGGCGAAATCTGTTAGCAGTGTGCCATCAGGCATCATGACTTCTTTAAAGTGCAGTGGCGTGAAATTGTTAACGATAAGCTTGCTGGTGGGCGTTTGTTGGAAGTATTCGCGGATCAATTCAGGCTGCGTTTGCATCTCGAATTGATCGCGGTTAGGCGTCAACATACCTACATCGATGGTGTTCAGAAAAACCTGTGTTGGCGCGCCGACATTTACGCCTTTTAATGTGCCTTGTTTGCCATTAGCGGTGAAAGCAAAGGACACCCCAGGTTCAATGAATGTTGCATCGATAGCGACAGACCAAAAATCACCGTACTTCACACGGCCTGCGTTCGCATCTACGTCGCTAAACCAGCTTCCGTTGAGGTAACGAAAAACGCGTGTTTCACCACGATTGACGGACAAGCGTTTACCCGAATATTTCACTGTTGAGCGGTATCCAGCCTCAGAGGAAACAACGACCGTTCGGCCATTAGCCACATTTGAGTCTGGAAGCGTGAACGTGCTGACCCATGCGCCATCGGCTGTTTTAAGCTGAATAGCACTGAACTGCTTGAGCTGCTCAGTAAAGAACGACGCGTCTTCAAATTTCTTCAGCGTACTGGTGCCCGAAAATGAGCGGTCATAAGCGCTTGGTATCTTGAAATCGTCAGTGTTTAGGCCCGCAGAAAGCCCGCTCCCTGCAATGCTAGGAAGCGCATCGGGAGAGGCCATATCAAACTGTGCTTTTAATGCATTGTCTTTGTCGAACACAGACACGCGCACTTGTTTCGCATGTTTATCGCGCTCCGACAGTTTCATCATCACCAAGGTGTTGCGCGCACCGGTCAGGTGAGGCTGAGTATCGTTTGGAATATGTTGCTTGGCAGGAATAATGGCGTGCTGTGCAAACATGACATAGCCCGAAAGCGCGCCTTCCAAATCGTTATAGAAATTGTTGTTAAAGGTCGCGACAGGGCTGGCGGCTGTGTTTGTTTCAGCCAACACGTACGGAGAAGCAAGCGCCAGTGCGATCGCCAAGCTTGTTGAAATCCTTGAACGGTGTAAGGATCGTTTTTGCATGATTGATGAGCCTTTTTAGGGTGAAAGTGGTCATCAATATATTCATAAACAGTGTGGTTATTTGCGTTAATAATTAGACATGCGAATGTATTTGTTATTGCCTAACTATCGCTGCGGGTTATTACGCCTAATATTCTGATTAATAGTTACTAATTCTGTTTATTCACCCTAGTGACTGATTACGCATTAAGGTGAGAAAATTCTCGGGGTGAGTACAAGAGATTATGCATAATTCGCCAGTTAGGTGAATGAAGTGCTCAACGAGATTGTGTCGAGCACCTCAAGATTCACGTGTTTATTGGTCACTATCCGTTCTTTAGTGCCTTCCAGTTAAGACCAAATTTAGCCAAGTACTTTTGAAGTCGCGATGAATCATTGGCTTGCGTTTTTTTCGTCCGACTGACGTTGAACAACTCACGTCCTGCTGCGGCCATGGAGTCATGTTGTGCGCAAACATCGAGCACAAACTGTAACTGGTGCTTATCGAAGTCGTCTAAATCCATGAGCACATCATCTCTGAGTACATTTAAAGATGAAGAGGCCAAAGTAGGGGCATCACTCGGTGACCACGATGCACGAAGTCGCTGCACTTCATCATTCACGTCTTCGACAGAAATCCGGGAAGAGTCTGCCAATGTGCCTAAACGTGTAATGGCAGAGCTAAGGTCGCGGAAGTTACCTTGCCACGTTGCCTTGCTTGAATGAGCAAATTGGAGAAACGCATTTCTTGCTTCTTTATTAAATCTGACGCGGTGTCCGTGCTTCTCAGAAAAAGAAAGCAACTCATACTCAAGGTTGGCGTCCAGATCTTCTTTTCTGTCTTTCAGAGCCGGGAGTTGATAGGTCCATAGGTTAATGCGCGCCAATAAGTCATCTCGAAACTCTCCGCGTTCGACCATGGCTTTGAGATCGCGATTGGTTCCGGCTATTAATTGGAAATCACTTTGGGTTTCGTGGTCACTGCCTACGGGATGGAAGCGCTTGTGTTCGATAGCGTGTAACAACATGGCTTGCTCTTCTAAGCCCAGCTCGCCAATTTCATCGAGGAACAGCAATCCATTATTGGCAGCCATAAGAAAACCTTCACGCGCTGATGAGGCGCCGGTGAATGCGCCTTTGGTATGCCCAAACAAGGCAGCCATTGCGTTCATGCCTTTTAACGTCGCACAGTTCACCACAACGAACTGTCCTTTCAACATCGAGCGCATTTTCTTGAGTTGATAAATACGTTGAGCGAGCTGACTTTTCCCAGCGCCGGTTGGGCCGGTAAGCAGAATAGGGGCGGTCGAACGGATAGCCACTTTCTCTATCTGGGAAATCAATTGGTTAAAAGCGGTGTTCTTTGTTTCTATGCCTGATTTAAGAAAGGTTTCGCCTTGAAGGCTTGCATTGTCAAAGCGCGTAGCGAGCTGGTCATAACGCGATAAATCCAGATCGATGAGTTGAATACGACCAATGGATTTGTCTTCCTTACTGTTGTCAGGGGCGGTTTGAATGAGTTTACCGGGGAAATGACGACTTTCCGTTAAGAGATAACTACAGATCTGAGCAACGTGCGTGCCCGTCGTAATGTGGAAAAGGTACTCATTGTTCTCGATATCAAAATCCATGGACTCACAGAAATCATAGAGCTTGGCGTAAACCTCTTCGAAATCCCAAGGATCGAGGAAGTTCATTTCGCACACATGCACCTGGGTGTCACTCGACACCGCTTTAATGTCTGATGCGACAGTTTTGGCAAGACGCAGGTTGTGATTGTCATGAAGCAAGTACACTTCATCTATCGGCAGATCTTCTTGGCTGACGAGACTCACATTAGGACGCCAACGGTGGAGGCGATCGACGTGTTTCCCAATTCTGTCTAGCTGTGTCCCCAACAAGCTCAGCGCAATCGTCTTCATTTCTATTTTTCCCTTCGCCCAGACATTTAATCCTATCTATATGGATAGAAGGCATATCTAAACTAATCAAATCGTGTGTTTATTTTTGAAGGGTAAGCAACACTCTTTTTGGTGCCTGGTTTAAAAAAGCAAACATAAACATCCACATAAAACTATTTTCCTGTTTCTTAACGTGTTTGGCACGCAACTTGGAATACTGAGTCTGTGATTAGCGGTGGTGACTCAAACGTTCACGCTGGTGCACGTCACATTGTGACTGTGTATTCCGATCACACACCTCTGGAGAGGGGCAGTTTCCACTGTTACGGGTTCGATTCCGTTTAATGACTAGATAGCTCAGGGGTAGAGCGACGAAACAACGTTTTGTGTGCGTAGGTTCGATTCCTACTCTAGTACCCAATTGGTAGCTCAGTTGGTAGAGCGGCGAAAGCAATTTCGTTTGTCGCGGGTTCAATTCCCGTCCAATAACTTTATGTATCGCAACACGGCGTAAAACGGGCTGGCCACTGCCAGTGAGACGTAAATGAAACAGCGAGATTTAGCAGGCAGGACGCCTCCTGAACCACAAGTTTTGCTTGCCCCTTATTGGCATGTTTGTCCTTTTTACGCTCAACACCTTGGCAAAATTGCTCGTGATTAGACGAATGATTTAGCACGGTAATTTAAGGAAGAAAATGATGTTTAGAAAAACCATTAAAATTGCAGAAAATGAACGCGCACTGGTATTCAAAAACCAACAACTCACGGATGTGCTTATGCCGGGCACTCATAAGGTGTGGGATATTTCCGATGAGGTTAGCTTTCAGCGCTTTGACATTGATACGCTGTATTTCTCTCCAGTAAACGGTGAGCGCTTGTATCAAAGCAATGTTGCGTTGCGTGAGCAGATCACACATGAAAAGCTGAATGATACAGAAGTTGGCTTATTGTTTTTGAATGACATGCTGAGAGGAGTGGTTGCGCCAGGCGAGCGACTCTTTCTTTGGAAAGATGCGGGTGATATTCGTGTTGAACGAATCGACATAAGCACGCAACTGCAACTCACCGAACAAACCTTGTTTCTCGTGAACAAAGCGGGTGCAAATACCGCCACAAGACTGATTCGAAGTGCAGAGACCGTCGCGATCAAGCCCATCATGAATGCCGTGGTGAAGAACAACCATGTGGGATTGCTTTATGTCGATGGCAAGCTGGTGGAAACGCTCGAGCCAGGGCAATACGGCTATTGGCAATTCAATCGCGACGTGACGCTTAAGTCGTTCGATACGCGTACGCTAATTTTAGAGATTGCAGGGCAAGAAATCATGACAAAAGATCGTGTGAGCTTGCGGATTAACTTAACGGCGAGCCTCCGTATTATCGATGCGAAAATCGCCGCGAGTAATGTCGAAAAACTTGAAGACTACGTGTACAAACTGCTTCAACTTGCGCTTCGGGAAGCCATTGGCACTAAGACACTGGATGATCTTCTGTTGGATAAACTCTATGTCGGCGAAACGGTGAGAGAACTGGTGACAGAACAACTCGTTGATATCGGCGTTGCGCTGGGCAATGTAGGCATGAAAGACATCATTCTGCCGGGGGATATCAAAGGGATTTTGAACCAAGTGGTGGAGGCGCAGAAATCTGCTGAAGCCAACGTGATCAAACGTCGAGAAGAAACAGCCGCAACGCGAAGCTTGCACAACACGGCCAAAGTGATGGAAAACAACCCAACGCTAATGCGTCTCAAAGAGCTAGAAGCGCTGGAAAAAGTCGCTGAGAAAATCGATAGCCTGACAGTGTACGGCGGGTTAGATGGCTTGATGCAAGGTGTCGTGAAAATAACGTAAACCGCGCGCTTCTTTCTGTTTATACATCAACAACTGAAGGAAAGAAGCGCGTCCTGAGCATGGAAATCATAAGGTGTATTGGGAACAAAAAAATAGTGAAAAAAGAATATAAAACCGCACGCGAATGCTTGTGGACGTCAGTGTTCAGAAGTCGATGTTCTTTCGCGTTGTCATATGCTCTTTGGCATGAGAGTTATTGGCTTAACGCACTATAACTTATATGTGTGGGTTTGCCACAATTTCGCCATAATTGGTCTTAATTAGCCACAATTGAACCCCAGAACAGACAGAATGATTTGATGTAATGATGCCATTCAAAACACAGAGAGGACGAAGCAATGGCATGCTTACCCAACGTCAAACCATCAGGTTTAGAGTCCAAAAATGACAGTGAAAATGCTGTCGCTGCAAAACGTCAATTCAAGCTGTGGACATTGGCGCTGCTGCTTTTTATCGCTACACCGTTTGTTACCTTGGCCAATGAGCAAGAAGGCGGGCTATTTCTTCAAATGGTGAACAGCCATCAGAATCTATGGAGCGAAGCCCCACAGCTTTCAACCGATGCTGACATGGAAGTGAATGGATTGATTAATCGCGTTACTGTGACGCAGACGTTCACGAACCCGACAGACAGTTGGGTGAATGCGCGTTATTTATTTCCATTGCCACAAAACGCAGCGGTGGATCGACTGACCATTCGAGTCGGCGAGCGCATCATTGTGGGTGAAATCCAACCCAAGCAAAAAGCACGCGACGCTTTTGATAAAGCCGCAGCAGAGGGAAAGAAAACCTCGTTGGTTGAGCAACATCGCTCGAACCTGTTTTCGACTCAGATAGCGAATGTCGCACCAGAAGAAACCATCATTGTCGAAATTGAATACCAAGAAACCGTGAAGTATGAAGACGGGGAATTTAGCCTCCGTTTCCCAACGACTTTTACGCAAAAATACATCCCTGGTTTACCTGTGCCTTCTGTTGGCCAGCTTAGTCCTGCAGAGAAAGCGATTCAGAGTGACAGTGCAAATGCCCTTGTTCATGCAGAGGTTGTTGTTGGCAGCAATGAGGAAGCAAATTCACCAGAGAATGCCGCAAAGGCGATATCATCAGGTGATTCGGTTTCGCAAGAAACGCCTGTTTTAGCACAAATGCACAATGGCTGGGCGGTAGCCACGCCTCAAGTACCGGATGCCAATGAAATCACCCCTGACTATCGTGATCCGCTGATTGATGGCGACATTCAATTTACGCTGAGCATAGATTTGAACACAGGGCTTGAGTTGGATGCCGTCGAAAGCCCATCCGCGGCGATCAACGTTCAACAAATATCCCTGACGCGTTATGCCGTCACGCTCAGTCAAATGGAACTCGCCAATAAAGATTTCGAATTGATATGGCGTCCAACTGCGGGCTTTAGTCCTGTTGCCGCCATGTTTGTGCAAGATACAGCAATGGAAACCAGCGCAAATTCAAGCGTCGAACTCGAAAGTGAAACGCGTTATGGCTTGCTCATGGCCATGCCGCCGCAAACGAATGAAAGAACCAGCATTCCGCAGAACATTACCTTTGTTCTAGACGTATCAGGATCCATGTTTGGAGACGCAATGGAACAGGCAAAAGAGGCGGTTATCTATGCCTTAAACCGTCTTGATGCGAACGATTATTTTAATCTGATCATCTTTAATGATGAAACAGCATACTTGTCAGACACACCACTCATCGCCTCACTTAAAAATATCGGGGAAACCATTTCTGTTGTTGAATCACTCAAAGCCGACGGTGGCACGGAAATGGCTGGCGCCATTAAGCTTGCTTACGAATATGCGCCAAAAGAAAACTACGCGAACCAAATTGTTTTCATCACCGACGGTGCCATTGGTAACGAAGCGGAGCTCTATGCATTAATCCAAGAAGGGCTGGGAAACAGAAGGTTGTTCACTGTGGGAATTGGCTCAGCGCCAAACAGCGCATTCATGCAGCGCGCGGCGATCAGCGGAAAGGGAACCTTTACACATATAGGCCAGCTCAACCAAGTGGTCAGTGCCTTACAGCCGCTTTTCGACAAACTATCAAGCCCAGTGATGCAAGACATTAAAGTGACGTGGCAAGACGGCACACCTGTTGATGCATGGCCTTCGCCGGTGCCGGATTTGTATAAGCACCAACCTTTGACATTAGCCTTCAAAATTCCTTCGGACGCTAAAACCCTCAACCTGTCAGGCAAGCTAAATCAACAATCGTGGAATTACAGCATTGATTTAGAAAACGTAGGCGCCGGACAAGCAACGGGCATTGATGTGCTTTGGGCGCGCAAACAAATTGAAAGCATTACCTTAGATCAAACCTTGAGCGCTGACCAAAAAGAGAAACGCATTACCCAGTTGGGGCTAGACCATCACATCGTGACAAAGCACACCAGTTTGATCGCGATTGACCAAACACCAACACGTCCTCTTGATGAAAAAGCCGCGTCGTTCAGTATCAATCCACACAAGCCTCAGAATTCAGCGAATGGGTCAAATGGTGTGATGCTACAAAGCGGATTGGGAAGCACGATGGCAATGCTGTTTGGTGGTCTTATCGTCATACTCAGTGTGTTTGCTTGGTGCTGGTCAGGTCGAATGCGCCAAGATCGCGAGGTGTGGGAGTCGTTGTCATGAGCGTATTTAAGGTACGAGTCAAACCGTATGGTCACTACTTTCAACACGTTAATGGTTTCGCCCAAATAATAAGCCTTCGCAAAGCCGTGATCTTTTCAGTATTTATGATGGGACTCGCGCTGTTTGGGCACGGTGTTTACATTCAAGCCAAGGCTGAGTTGGCACAATTACTCATCGCGCATGCATGGGAGAGCCAACAACGAACAGGGGGCGTTCATCGCCCTTGGCCGTGGGCCGACACATACCCGATTGCGAAAATGGGCGTCAATGGTGAATCTCCGCAATGGGTGCTGTCTGGCGCAAGCGCGCGAAACTTGGCATTTGGGCCCACGCTTCAAATGAACACCGCATTGCCTGGCAAACAAGGGAACATGGTTATCTATGGGCACAACGACACGCACTTTGCAGGCTTAAGCCAGATTGAAATCGGTGATGATATTGCGATTGAGGACGGCAGTGGACAACAGCGCCTTTACCAGATTCGTGATTTTAACATCGTCGACGAGTCAGAAACGCAATGGATTCAAGATACGGCGGACGACCGTCTAACCTTGATAACCTGCTATCCCTTCAACGCATTAACGGTAAATGGACCCCTGAGATTCGTGGTGATAGCAACCCCTAAGGAAGAAGACAATCATTCGATCACACAAGATGAAACATTGCAGAACATAACCCTAGATATGTTATATTCCGACGTTAATTCAATAGGATACTGGTTATAGAGTAGATAAAAAGAAAATATAATTTAATGCACTATAACTTATAGGTTAACCTCAGTTAAGTCGATCCAATAGTGGAATAAACCATAAAGAAAACACCGTTAACCGTACCAGGATTAATGAACGTGAATTGGCTACACAGAGACAAGACCCATAAATTCAAAAACGAATGACCAAAAAAAGGACGCTTAGTTAATAAGCGTCCGAAGGGAGGTTTCTGAGGCAGTGTTGTTATTGTTAATCCAGGCACAGACCGGCATTTTTGAAATGATCTCGATGCTGACCAGTACTTTGTTTCGTTTGAAGACAATGAGTGACTCATAGAGTGGCATCTCATTTATCACTCATGTTTACTCGACACATATCATAAGGTTAGTGCAACGGTCTCAGGCTGCATGATGGGCATGTGATAATTAGAAAGTGGTCAAGCGCACTCCAATTGAGAGGCAACTCAATTGCAGCTATTGGCCGTTTTATACGATGGGAATCACAGATTCAATGTCGATGTTATGAGTTGTTCATGTTAACGACTTAAGCAAAATGTGAATCATAATCCGCCTAAAAAATCAGCAGAATAGTGAGTGTTGATGAAACAGTCGGTGGATAAACCGTCAGAAAATTTTACGCAACCACTGAACAATTTGTGCTCGAGATCTCATATTGTTTAACGTGTTGATATTTATATCAAAATACCAATCTTGGTTATTATGCGTGTCGGAATATTTTACACTCATGATTCACTTACAATACGTATGGTTTATAAAAGTTAATATTGTCTTGGCAATAAACTGTGTAGCTGCTTCATTCAAATGACATACAGAAATGTTGACAAGAAGTTTCACAGAGGTGTCGAGAATGAAAGTATCCCACAGAGTTGCAGTGGTATCGACGGTAATTGTTGTTATCGTTCTATCCTGCTTGTCATGGTTTCAATACGTAAACGTAAGAACGGAGCATCTTGAAAACAAGGAACAAAGCGTAAGTGAAGCAACCTCGGTAATGGGGGACCAAATTACTTATTGGCTTAACGGCAAACTTGCCATCATTAATATGATGTCTGAATCCATTAACGCAGACTTTAGTGAAACGACAATACAAGACACCTTTAATCTTCCCTTATTGAAGAAAGAATTCATTCTTATTTTTGGTGGCTTAGACACCAATGGGGAAAGAATTACCAACGACCCTTCATGGAATCCAGAGGGTTGGGATGCCCGTAAACGCCCTTGGTATCCGGTTGCACGTCAAAACCAAACAGCAGCGCTGACAGACCCTTACGCTGATGCCGCTACGAAAGAGATTCTGATCTCTGCGGTTGCTAACCTCTATGATGACGGAGAGTTCAAAGGCGCGTTTGGCGGAGATCTAAGCCTGAAAAGTGTATCTGATGCCTTGAATACGCTGAACTTCCGCGAAACCGGTTACGCCTTTTTGCTCAGTGGCGACGGCAACATCATCAGCCATCCAAACGCCGAATTGAATGGACAGCCTTTGTCAGTATTGTTTGATGGAAGCATCCCTGAGCTCGAGTCACGCTTCAACGAAACCACAGTTGCAGGTCTACCAGTGTTGACGTCATTCGACAAATTAGAAGGGTTGAACGGCAATGATTGGTTGATCGGTGTGGTCTTGGACCAATCAAAAGTGATGGCTCATACCGATGCATTTGCGTATACAGCGGCAGGAGCAACGGCATTTTGTGCCTTGCTCATTGGGATCTTGCTGAGCATGGTGATTTCAAAGCAACTTGAACCGCTTGATACACTTCGCCAGAGCTTGCAGGAGATCAACAGCGGCGATGGTGACCTAACAAAACGCGTTGCGATTAACAGCAAAGATGAGTTTGGCGGCCTGTCTTCCGATTTCAATGGGTTTGTCGCTTATCTTCAATCCTTGATCGGCCAGATTAAAAACACCTCAACAGAAATACGAAACAGCAGCGAGCTCACAGTGAGCAACGCGACGGCATCTTCATCAGGGATTGAAAACCAGTTACAAGAACTGAACTATGTATCAGGCGCGATGGCTGAGATGGCGAGCATGTCTGAGATTGTTGCTGATAGCGCGCAGCGCGCCTCACGATCTGCCATTGAGACAGACCAGGTTGCGGAAAAGGGCGTTGATGCTGTAAATAAAACCGCTAAATCGATTTCTACCTTGATGGTTGAGATGGAGCAATCCGTCGACAAAGTGAAGGCATTGGCAGAATACAGCGCCAACATTGAATCAATCCTAACGGTCATCACTGGCATTGCAGAGCAAACAAATTTGTTGGCACTCAATGCGGCGATAGAAGCGGCGAGGGCAGGCGAAAAGGGGCGTGGCTTTGCCGTGGTTGCGGATGAAGTTCGCGCATTAGCGTCACGCACACAGTCATCGACAGAAGAAATCAAAACCATGATTCATCAACTTCAAGACGGCGTGCGAGAAGCTGAAACAGTGATTTTGGGAAGCAGAGACACGGCCAGCAAAGCTCAGAACATCGCCCATGATGCGGATGACGCACTGAAAAACATTCGTGATCACATCACCGAAATCAATATGCTTATTGCTGACATTTCGGGTTCATCGAGCAAACAAAGCAACACCGCCGCTGAGATAAACCAAAATACCGCAAACCTCCGTGCCATTAGCGAAACGCTCTCAAATCAAGCGAGAGATCAACAACAACGCTGTATCGGCGTCGCGGAACTCACCGGCAAACAAGACGACGAGCTCGGGAAATTTAGAGTGTAACGCGACAAAACTCGGTAATTAATAAAGGTAGAAACGGGCTCCTATGAGCCCGTTTTTTCTTTGGGTTTTCTGAACAAATGAATAATGAATAATGACTTCAATATTTCTCTCGTCGACGAAGCTGACGAGCTGTAATGGTCAGCATCAAAGATACGTGGATTGAAAGATGAGTTTATTATGCTGGTCGTCTTTGTTCCTCTGATGCTGTCATTTGTCCCTGATTACGCACCCTACGTTGATGCAGGGTTCGCCGCACTGAAAGCGTCCCTGAATACTATTGGTACGTCGCCGCCGCAGTGTTGATCGATACGTTTGGGTTTCGCTCAATGGTGCGCTATCTGCTATTTATCTCTACTAGGTATCCAAGGTGCAGCTTTTTGCCGTCGTCCGCCTCGAAATGGTTCGGCGGGCGCTAATGCGGGTTGATGATAACGGCGCGGTGTTCGTTGATTCGAAACCTTGCCAGTTCATATCGTTTGGCAAGTAACCAGCTTCAATGGTGAACAACTTATCAGAGACTGAGCTGAACAGCAGAATCTCGATGAACAGTGAAAGCTATAAAATGATGCTCTGCGATTTCTGGAAAATAAATGTGAGCGGTTGATGGGATCTTTTTCGTAGCAACAAAGCAAAGCGTGTTGAGCGTGAAACGGTGAGTTAATGTCAAATGGTGAACGTGGTTAAACAGAAGGCGTTGTAGATATGAAGAAGTCATCATTGGTTGAGGCTTAAAGGATAATAGACGTTTTGAGATTGGCACAGTTTGGAGTGGCTAACAACAACAGTGTTCGTAAAGGCCAAATACGGATAGATTGAACCAGGCAGAGACATGTGTTTTCCTTGTTAACATCCTACAGCCTTAGTTCGCATTATGTATATTATGTTAAATAACATGCACAGGAGAATGAAATCTGAGAATTTTGTACCTGTAACTACCCCTTTCTTTGTATTTAAGGCTTTAAATTCAATCTATTGAACGCAATTGGCTATTTACCATAAAGTAGATAATTACCAGTCTACTAAGATACTCTTCACGAAACATGGTTTCCTAAAGCATCTTCATACTCTGGGAATTATTGTTAAGATCTTTAAAGCGCAGCGCCAGAACCGTTGAGTTTGAAAACACATCTTTCGCTCTCACAGTCATAAAGAGGCGCTCAAAGTGCTTGCCGGCCTATACTGCTGAAGCATGAGAACCAAAGGAAGCGAATCGCATTAGCTATTGCGTTATCGATGTAAGGCATCATCGTGACATTGTCGCCTCACTCTGGAAACAACTCAAAACGCACTAAGCCAGATGGCGAGTTACAATATGAATAAAGTGATAGTCGTTAAACCGCCAAGTAAACGCCAAGCGGTTTATTATCCCTCCATTCAACCACGTTGAAGATGCTCTAATGCTAAAAGTGTAAGATTCAAGATCATGTTGCTTCCAGGCAGGTATATTGTGCTCGCCACAGATTCTTGTATAAACCCAATTTTCCAACCAGTTCTCTGTGCTTTCCTCGTTGTACAATTGACCCCTTATCCATGACGAGAATTTGGTCTGCTCCCTGTATGGCACTGAGGCGATGAGCGATGACGATAACCGTTTTACCTACAATCAACGTTTTGAGTGATTGTTGAATTTCATATTGGGCAATAGAGTCGACCGACGCTGTAATTTCGTCCAAAAGCAGGATGGGTGCATCTTTGAGGAAGGCTCGTGCAATTGAAATCCGTTGTTTTTCCCCGCCAGATAACCGAGACCCCCCCTCACCTATTTGCGTGTCAAACCCAAGAGGTAACGCATTAATGAAATCAAGGCAGTAAGCGTTGTTACACGCTTCATAAACCTCCTCATCCGTAGCGTCTGGTCGACCAATTCTTATATTGTCCATGATGGTAGAAGAGAAAAGCTGCACATTTTGAAAAACCATGCTGACACTTTTGTATACTTCCTCCGTCCCTATCTTTTTGATGTCATCGCCTCCAAGACTAACCACACCAGCATCAGGGTCACTGAAGCGGCATATGAGGTTCATCAGCGTCGTTTTTCCCGATCCTGACGGGCCTACGATGGCAGTGATTTCGCCCGGATAGGCAGTGAATTCCACATTCTCCAAGCATGATATACCA
Organism: Enterovibrio norvegicus DSM 15893; assembly: GCF_900115495.1. GTDB lineage: Bacteria > Pseudomonadota > Gammaproteobacteria > Enterobacterales > Vibrionaceae > Enterovibrio > Enterovibrio norvegicus. The sequence goes on from NZ_FOWR01000048.1 coordinate 26,957, forward strand.
TCGTAAGAAAATGAAACGTCTTTGAATTGGACTGAGTAGCTATTTGGCTTTTGGGCCAAGGTTGGTTCGGGAAGTTGTTCCGCATTGAGCAGTGCTTCGGTTTTATCCTCGCTCTGCGCTGTATACCTAATGATATTCAGGTACTGAGCCATGTCTAAAAGAGGTGTTATTAATCTATGCGCCAGAAAAATGAACAATAATGCGATTAATGGATCGAAGCTTGATTCTCTGACTTGCCAAGCACACACGAGTAAAAATGCAACAAACCCTAACTCGACCAAAAGACGAAAAAGAACAACGGGTCCGGCGCCCCAAGCCTCAACGCTCATAGTTGTGCGGGTTATGTCGTCAAATAAGCCATTCAATTTTGTCAGCCATGCCTGTGAGCGATTAAAAAGACGTAACGTCTTAATTCCCATCAAAAACTCAATAATGACACCTGAGATCTCGCGATTTGTCTCTAATTTATCTCGGCTTACTTTAATGAAGAAGGATCGGGTTGCGCGTATTACAAGCATTGCTAGAGGAAAACCGGCAATCAACGCGAGCGCTAGCTGCCAGTCCAACGTCACCAATATAGACATAATGAGAATGGGTATTAACGATGACACAAACAGCTCAATAGCCAAGTGAGTAAATATGTTCTCGATCCGGTTGATATCATCAGTGACTAAGTCTGAAAGCTTGCCAGTTCTATATTTAAAAATCACTGATAATGGCAGAGAATGTATTTGATTGAGCACTTTGCGTCGGTACCCTGCCATGATTTGGTAACCGCCTAGGAAGCTGTATTTTTGCCCTAACCAAGCAGACAAAAACTGTAAGACGAACAGCACTGCCAATAAGAGTATGTAGTAAGTTCCTCCCTCCGACATATTGACGGGTATGGTCTCTGAGTATGTATCAGGCCGGCTCGTTGTCTGCTCTTCAAGGACTGAGACAAACCAAAAGTAACACACCAAGATTGGAAGAATGTCTAATATTCGTTCTATCGTCCGCCAACAAATACCTAGGATAAATAACCTAGGAGAGCACTGGCTATGCGCAATGACACGCCTAACGGCGCAAAATAATGCGTTATCCATTAGAAAGAGCTCCTTCCTTGTCGGCGAGTTGGCGACTGAGCATCCAATCGTCATTGTTATTCTGCAAGCGCCATAGCGTTGCATAGAAATCATCAGACTGTATTAATGCGTTATGTGATCCTTTCGCTCTTACTTTGCCATTTTCCATCAGCACAATTTGGTCAGCATCTTCTAACCCATATGTGCGATGGGCAACAACCACGACTGTTTTATCTGGGTAGTGTTTTTTCAAGTTTTGATAAAAAGCCCTTTGTGTCAAATTATCCGCATAGGCCGTCGCCTCATCCAAAAGCACAATGGGGGCATTCACCAGAAGCGTGCGCGCAAGAGCAACACGTTGCTTTTCTCCACCGGACAATCGAACCCCCTGCTCTGCAATCTTCGTATTTAGGCCTTCAGGTAATTCTTTTATTAAACTTTCTATTCCCGCAGTTTGAAGTGCTTGATTGACCTCTTGAACAGATGCGTGAGGGTTTGCAAACATGAGGTTTTCTTTGAGTGTCCCTTTGAATAAAAAAGCGTCTTGGGACGCTAAGGAGAGTAAGCTAGCCCTCTGCGATTCATTGAGTTGCTTTATAGGCACATTGTTAATAAAAATATCACCACTATCAGGCGTTAAAAGACCGGCCATCAATTGGACCAATGTTGATTTGCCACTACCTGACATACCTAATATGATGGTGGTAGTACAAGGTTTAAAAGAAAGCGTTACATCTTCTAGTACCGATACATCCGAATAAGAAAAGTGAAGTTTATGTAGCGAGAAAACTAGCGGCGACTGAAGTAAGCATGTCTCGTGATCATTTCTGTGTTCAGTCATATCTATAATTGGCATCAAGCGACGAACCCCTGATAGGATTTCTTGAATCTCAGTAAAAAAATGACTGATTTTTAACAACGGTTTCAACATTCCCGCCCCTAAAAGCGCTGCCATAACGACATTAATACTGTCAATTTCGCCTGTTTGTACTAAATACATGCCGACGGGAAGAATGAACAAAATGCTTGCACCCAATAAACACGTAAAGAGAGCCCATCGAGGAACGGTGATCACAGTGATTTTATCGACAACAGAAAAATAGTGTACAAGGCTTTCTGACATTGCTTTAAAACGTTCACTGTCTTGACGGAATAATTTCATGATTGCAATGTTTCGAATATATTCGACAACGGTATTATTGAGCACTATAGACGCTGCATGATATTGGTCGTAATGCTTATTAAGCCCCCTCATCACAACGAATGAACTTAATATTGCCACAGGCGCTGCAATAAGCGCTGCTAACGCTAACCGCCAATCAATCCAAAATAAATATCCAGTGACAAGCAGAGGCCCAAAGACAGCGACTGATACTTCCACAGTATGATGTGAAAAGAAGTTCTCCATTTTCTCAACGTCTTGCATCACTGCCTGCTTTAATTGACCCGTTTGATAGCCTTGGAACCAGGTAAGGGGAGCCCATGCCAAACGAGAAGCCAACAAACGACGTGTGTCAGCCAAAATCAAGAACGCAGATTGATGACTTAATGTATATGCCAAGCCATAAGCCAACGTTTTAGCAACAAGTACCGCAGCCATCCCCAGTGCTAAGTGATAAAAACCGTCTGCGATTAGTGCTGAACTAGAGGGATCCATCATCTCATGTTGAAGATAGGCTTGTACTAACATAACCGCTTCAAAAAGAAGCCAGTAAGGCGCGAGCTCAAGCGCGGCAGCGAATAAAGATATCCCAACTGCAGCGGTAAGTTTGCACCGCTGAGTTTTTAATAGTCGCCAGAGTACTGGCCATGCTGAATTCAATTGTTTTTGTTCATCCATAAAACGTGAGCCTTCAGTAAATAAGCCTTACTAGGGTAAGGGAAATAAAAAGACCATCACTACCCGTATCGGAACGACTCCCCCCTTAAACGATTAAATGAACAATGAAAATTGAAAATAAACCCTTTATTTTCAATGTAATAATCTCATTTCCATCAAAAATTTTATCTGATCCGAGTAACTAATCCCGATACGAGTAGTCCCCTTCGCGACATCATCATAAATTCAAATGAGAACGATTCTCTTTTGAGTGTGTTGGGCAAGAAGTGACTTTACGGAGATAAAATGAATATCGAAAACGGTGGGGAAACCCTGCAATGGCCATTAGCTGGCAGACAAAAAGCCTATTTTGAGGCTGGTTATTTACTCCCAAAGACCCTAGGTGACTGGTTAACCACTTGGTCTGAACAATTTGAAAATAGAACGGCCATTGTTGACAAAACTGAGCGCTATACCTTTAGTCGGTTAGATGAACAAGCCACACAATTAGCTTTCGGTTTTCTCAACGCAGGCTTGAAGCCTGGTGACAAGGTGATTGTTCAGTTACCGAATTGTATTTGCTTTGTCACTGCTCTTTTTGCCATGTTTCGCATCGGTGTGATTCCTGTATTAGCAATGCCAACTCAAAGGGAAAACGATATCGCGGCGCTGTGTGAACAATGTAATCCATCAGCCTATCTTGTGCCTGAGAAGTTTCTTGGCTTTAACTATGTTGCGATGGCAGAAAAAATTAAATCTGCCTTTTCATCAATAAAAACGCTTTTTGTTGATGGTGTTTCAGAAAAGCACTCTGCACTCAGTTTGCTTAATTGCTCCCCGACTGCGCTTCCAAACATCAACCCCTTCGAACTCGCACTCTTACTTTTATCTGGCGGCACCACGGGTACGCCAAAGCTCATTCCTAGAACGCATAGTGACTATGCATTCAACTTTATCGAATCATCAAAAGTATGCGAATTCAGTTCATCAACCGTGTATTTAGCCGCCCTACCAGCAGCGCATAACTTCCCTTTGGGTTGCCCTGGCATCTTTGGGACATTGCACGTTGGAGGGAAAGTTGTGATGAGCAGAACGCCAGGCAGCGACGAGGCTTTTACGTTAATCGAACAAGAGAAAGTCACGACAACTGCCCTCGTTCCTCCGCTTTTAAAGCTTTGGTTGTCATCAAGGGAATGGGATAAAACGAATATAGATACCCTTTCGCTTGTGCAAGTCGGCGGTGCGAAACTCGACGTTGAAACAGCAAAAAGAGTGGCGCCTGAATTAGGGAGTGAATTGCAGCAAGTCTTTGGTATGGCGGAAGGCCTGTTGTGTTACACCCGACGAAGCGACCCACTCGATACAGTATTAAAAACCCAAGGCAGCCCAATGTCTTGTGCCGATGAAATAAAGCTCGTTGATGGTGATGGCTTACCGGTAGCTGATGGAGAAGCGGGTGAGTTACTGACTCGAGGTCCCTATACCATTCGTGGATATTTCAATGCTGATAGCCACAATACCATCGCCTTTACACATGATGGATTTTATAAGTCTGGTGATATTGTTAGAAAAACGCCAGAAGGCAATTACGTTGTCGAAGGAAGAGTAAAAGAACAAATAAATCGCGCTGGCGAAAAAATTGCCGTCTCTGAAATAGAACCCCTTCTCAATCTCTTTGAACCCATCAAAGAATCAGTGATCGTCGCCATTCCTGACGATCAACTGGGCGAAAGAAGCTGTGTATTTGTCACCCCTGCCAACAACGAAGTCCTGCCAACTCTTAATGACTTACGCACCTATTTAAGAGGTCTTGGCGTTCCAAGGTACAAACAGCCTGATCAATTAGAAATTACAACGCATTGGCCCCTCACCTCTGTCGGAAAAATAGACAAAAAAGCGCTTGTCGCGACCGCCCAATCCAACATGCTTAAAAGTTAAAAAAGTTAGCCTAAATCGTCAACGTTCAAAGCTGTCTCTTTTCAGAACATTAGGAGTTTTATTATGAACGATTACAAAGAATTAAGTCTGGCCATCAACAGAAAAGCGAGCTCACTATTACTTGCTATCGCTAACAGCGGCTTATCCGATCAATTTATGATGTATGAAAAGCCGGGAGAATGGTCTTTGGGTATGGGGAGCTTGTTGTCCATTGACGTATATCCAGACGAAATCTCCATCAAGGAAAAAAATCGCATTCAGATAGAGGGATATCACGATTTTAGTGAAGCCATGTCGCGTGCCACTAAAAATATACCCATAAAGGGCTGGAGGCTATATGGAAATGCTAAATTTGAACTTTCCTATATCCTTCATGGGTTAATGAATGACGTTACCATGGAAAAATCGAGCAAGCTTCTATCTCTATTTATTCCGGAATACGAAGTAAGAATTTCTGATGGCATTGCCACGCTTAGAGCCCCGACAGATTCAGAATTAGACGATCTTATTGACGTGTTTCGCATGGCAGATGCCAAAAGTAACGACGCAACAATAAGCGCTGAAGCGCGCAATCACGTCGATTTAACAATCCCTGCTAGCTGTAAATATTATAAATCTGCGGTGTTAAGCGCTATCAATGACATCAAAACCAACGTCTACCAAAAGGTAATTCTGTCTCGAAGAATTCCCATTAACTTTCCTGTCGATATGGCTAAGAGCTATGAGTGTGGTCGGGCCAAAAATACGCCTGCACGTTCTTTCATTATGCGTCAATCAGGCCTAGAGGCCGCCGGATTCTGCCCTGAAACAGTGCTTGAAACGGCTTCTAACGGCTGGATAAGCACACAACCACTTGCTGGTACACGGGCGATAGGTGCCTCGCCCGAAGAAGAGTTGCGCCTAAAGAGTGAATTACTCTCTACGACTAAGGAAATTGCGGAGCATGCTATCTCTGTCAGGCTTGCCTACGAAGAGCTCCATGAAGTATGCGATGAAGAAACCTTGTCAGTGTGTGACTTCATGTCAGTCAAACGAAGAGGCAGTGTCCAACATTTAGGCTCCAGAGTGAAAGGTCAGCTCGCAAGCAACCAAAACAACTGGGCGGCATTCAAAGCGCTCTTTCCCGCCGTCACCGCATCAGGAATTCCCAAGAAAGCGTCGCTGTTAGCGATTAAAAAGTATGAACCTGAAGACAGGTCTCTTTACTCCGGTAGCGTAATGATTGTCGACCAAAATGGTCACATGGATGCGGGGTTAGTACTCAGATCGATTTATCGTAATGAGGACAAATGTTGGCTTCAGGCTGGCGCCGGGATTGTCGATCAATCTGTCCCTGAAAGAGAGCTTATTGAAACCATTGAGAAGCTGAGCTGTATCGCTCAATACGTTGTTAGAGAGGATAGCGCGCCACAGTCTGCCCAAAGTAAATCACGAAAGGAGGTCGTGTGATGACCGCAATGGAATGCCTCCAGACTCGCCCTAGTAAGACGTCTATTCTCAGTGATATTCGCGAATACATTGAGATTGAACCCACAGTTTCAGAAGACATTAATCTGATTGAACAAGGGCTCGATTCACTTCAATTGATGCGACTGGTTGATAAGTGGCGACGGGCGGGTTCTGACGTGACATTTGCTGACCTTATAGAATGCCCAATCTTATCAGTATGGCTAACGCGTTTACTATCGAGCCACTCAGATAACGGGAACCAGTCATCTCCTCTTTTAACTTCTACTTCTAATGGCACAGAAAAACGTGAACATGATGATCAACCGTTTGATTTAACCGATGTGCAATATGCATATTGGCTAGGAAGACAAAACCATCAAACCCTTGGCGGTGTGAGTTGTCATGCCTACATTGAAATAGATGGAAACGATGTTGAAAGCCGGTCACTAGAACGCGCTTGGCATCGCCTACTTTGCCATCACCCAATGCTCAGGGCGGTCTTTACACCTGATGGTAAACAACGTATCGGTAGCGACATCGCGTTACCCGCACTGTTGGTGAGAGACTACCAAAACCTTACATTGAAAGAGGCGGAACTTGCCTTATTAGAAACCCGTGAACACCTATCTCATCGCAAGTTGGCTATCGATGAAGCCCACGTTGCCGATATCTCACTTTCTCTGCTACCCGATAATAAGACACGGATCCATTTTGATGTTGACCTGCTCGTTGCAGATGTCCAAAGCATTCATATTTTACTGAAAGATCTGGCTGATCTTTACGGCGAATTCAAACGAGGTAACGACAAGTATTTCCCTCCCGCAGACCCAGATTGGCAATTTAAGCATTATTTGGAGGCGAAAAAACAAGCTGATCAGGGTCGCACAGTAGCCGATGAAGCGTATTGGAAAAAGAGACTCGCCACGCTCCCTGCTGGGCCACAGTTACCCCTATCTTGTTTGCCTGAGTCAGTAAGTGAGCCACGCTTTATTCGACGGACATACACGCTTTCACATGACAAATGGACAGCGATAAAAGGCAAGGCGACATCGAAAGGATTAACCCCTGCCGTCATGTTGGCCACCGCCTATGCGGAGGTGCTGGCGCATTGGAGCAGCCAGGCCCGTTTTGTCCTAAATGTCCCTATTTTCGATAGGCATGGCGGGCAGCCAGGAATTGAAAACGTCATTGCTGATTTTACAAACCTTCTTTTACTTGAATGTGATTGTACCCAGCCTCTTCCATTTACTGCTCGTGTAAAAGCAACGCAAAAGCAATTACATAAAGATCTTTCTCACTCAACGTATTCTGCCGTTAGCATCCAACGTGAGCTTCAAAAGCAAGGGCTATCTGAAGGGGTGAGCGCCCCGGTCGTATTCGCATGTAATTTGGGCACGCAATTAATTACTCAGACATGCCGAGAAACGCTGGGCAGTTTGAACTACATGATCTCTCAAACGCCACAAGTATGGCTAGACCACCAATTATATGAAATGGAAGATGGTCTATTGCTGGCTTGGGATTCGGTAGATGAGCTCTTCCCTGAAGGGGTTATAGACAGTGCTTTTAATGCCTACTGTCAGCTTTTAGAATCTTTAGTCGATGACGTGAATTGGGATCGTCCTTACAACCCTTCCCTGCAGAAAGAACAGCGTGTTAGCCGTGTCTCTGCGAATTCAACGGAACGTAGCGTGACTCGACATGTTCTTCACCACGCCTTCTTTGAATGGGCATCAAAAGCACCAGAACGCACTGCGCTCATCGCTGAACAAACCACGCTGTCATACGGTGAACTTGCGTACCGTGCTCGCCAACTTGCTGCCTTGCTCATTAAACAGGGGCTGAAGCCTGAAGAGCCTGTTGCTGTCACCTTACCCCGAGGCGTGGACCAAGCCTGCGCGGTACTGGGCATTCTGGCCGCGGGCGGGTGTTATGTGCCTATTGGGACGCATCAGCCTCTCGCTCGGCAACAACGTATTCATGCCACCGCGGGGATACGCTTTACCCTCACCGACACGTTGAACCGAGATGCGGTTCCAGGGCAAGCCATTGATATCCATAATATCAAGGACATACTTCCTCTCAATAGTACCGTTACGGTGTCACCAAAGAGCCCTGCGTATATCATTTTCACATCCGGCTCTACCGGTGAGCCTAAAGGGGTGGAGATGGCCCATCAAGCCACTGCCAATACTGTCGATGACATTAACCGTCGTTATGGTATGCACGC
>NZ_FOWR01000023.1:0-989 GCF_900115495.1 Enterovibrio norvegicus DSM 15893
GGCTTTGAAGTCTTGCCAGATAACCCATCGGCGGTTGAAACGACCATCAACGAAGACACCACGTCCACTGACAAACCAACCCTATCTTTGACGGGTGATTCGGAAGTCGTTGAAGGTGCGGATGCTTCTTACACACTAACCATTTCAGAAGCACCAACGACAGATCTCACCGTGACTGTCGTTGTGGGTCATAAGACATCCGAAGATGGCGATATCACGCCAGTGACTCGCAGTGTGGTGATTGCCGCAGGCACAACGTCTACCGATTTCACCGTCGTTACCTTGGACGATTCAATCCTTGAAACCAGCGACGATGATGTCTTTGAAGTGTCCGTCACTGGCACGGCTGGCGGTGGTTTTGAAGTGCTGCCTGATAATCCATCTGCAGTTGAAACCACGATCAACGAAGATACGACCTCGACCGACAAACCAACCCTGACATTAACAGGCGATTCGGAAGTCGTTGAAGGTTCGGAAGCGTCGTATACGCTCACTATTTCAGAAGCACCAACCACAGATCTCACCGTCACTGTCGTGGTTGGACACAAAACCTCAGAAGACGGCGATGTGACGCCAGTGACTCGCAATGTGTTGATTGCAGCGGGCACAAACTCGACAGATTTCACCGTCGCAACCTTGGATGATTCGATCCTTGAAAACAATGACGATGACGTGTTTGAAGTCTCAGTGACAGGTACATCTGGCGGTGGTTTTGAAGTCCTTCCAGATAACCCATCTGCGGTTGAAACCACGATCAATGAAGACACCACGTCCACTGACAAGCCAACCCTGACGTTAACGGGTGATGCGGAAGTTACAGAAGGCGAAGAAGCCAGTTACACCCTGACTATCAGCGAAGCGCCAACGACAGATCTCACCGTGACCGTCGTTGTCGGTCACAAGACATCCGAAGACGGCGATGTGACTCCAGTGACTCGCAATGTGGTGATTGCTGCGGGCACCACCTCGACCGACTTCACCGTCGCGAC
>NZ_FOWR01000023.1:1383-89794 GCF_900115495.1 Enterovibrio norvegicus DSM 15893
ACTGGCGGTGGTTTTGAAGTGCTGCCGGATAATCCGTCTGCAGTTGAAACGACGATCAACGAAGACACGACCTCGACAGATAAACCAACGCTCACGCTCACGGGCGATGCAGAAGTTATCGAAGGTGCTGAAGCCAGCTACACGCTGACCATCAGCGAAGCGCCAACAACGGACTTAACCGTGACCGTCGTTGTCGGTCACAAAACCTCAGAAGACGGCGATGTCACGCCAGTCACTCGCAGTGTCGTCATTGCTGCAGGCACAACGTCTACCGATTTCACCGTTGCGACGCTGGACGATTCGATTCTGGAAACCAATGACGATGATGTCTTTGAGGTGTCTGTTACAGGCTCGACCGGCGGCGGCTTTGAAGTGCTGCCAGACAACCCAGCGGCAGTTGAAACCACGATCAACGAAGACACGACCTCGACAGATAAACCAACGCTCACGCTCACGGGTGATGCGGAAGTTACTGAAGGCGAAGAAGCCAGTTACACGCTGACCATTTCAGAAGCACCAACCACAGATCTCACCGTGACTGTCGTGGTTGGACACAAAACCTCAGAAGATGGCGATGTCACCCCTGTTACTCGCAATATCGTCATTGCAGCAGGTACAACATCGACCGACTTTACCGTCGCAACCTTGGATGACTCCATCCTTGAAACCAACGACGATGATGTCTTTGAAGTGTCAGTCACTGGGACGACTGGCGGTGGTTTTGAAGTGCTGCCGGATAATCCAGCATCGGTCGAAACCACGATCAATGAAGACACAACGTCCACTGACAAACCAACTCTGACATTGACGGGCGATTCGGAAGTCGTTGAAGGCGAAGAAGCCAGTTACACCCTGACTATCAGCGAAGCACCAACGATTGATCTCACCGTCACTGTCGTTGTCGGTCACAAAACTTCCGAAGATGGCGATGTCACGCCAGTCACTCGCAATGTGGTGATTGCAGCAGGCACAACCTCGACCGACTTTAGTGTCGCGACCTTGGATGACTCGATCTTAGAAACTTCTGACGATGATGTCTTTGAAGTGTCCGTCACTGGGACGGCTGGCGGTGGCTTTGAAGTCTTGCCGGATAATCCGTCTGCAGTTGAAACCACGATCAACGAAGACACCACGTCCACTGACAAACCGACCCTGACGTTAACAGGTGATCCGGAAGTCGTTGAAGGTGCGGAAGCGTCATACACGCTGACCATTTCAGAAGCACCAACGACAGATTTAACCGTGACTGTCGTGGTGGGTCACAAGACATCCGAAGACGGCGATGTGACTCCAGTGACTCGCAATGTGGTGATTGCTGCGGGCACAACGTCCACCGACTTCACCGTCGCAACCTTGGATGATTCCATCCTTGAAACCAATGACGATGACGTCTTTGAAGTGTCCGTCACTGGAACGGCTGGCGGTGGTTTTGAAGTCTTGCCAGACAACCCATCTGCGGTTGAAACCACCATCAACGAAGACTCGAACTCGACCGACAAACCAACCCTTACATTGACGGGTGATAGCGAAGTCACCGAAGGTGAAGAAGCCAGTTACACCCTGACTATCAGCGAAGCGCCAACGGTTGATTTAACCGTGACCGTCGTTGTCGGTCATAAAACCTCTGAAGACGGCGATGTGACTCCAGTGACTCGCAGTGTAGTGATTGCAGCGGGCACCACCTCGACCGACTTCACCGTCGCAACCTTGGATGACTCCATCCTTGAAACCAACGACGATGACGTCTTTGAAGTGTCGGTAACAGGTTCTGCGGGCGGTGGATTTGAAGTCTTGCCGGATAATCCAGCGCCGGTTGAAACCACGATTAACGACGGCGATGTTGATGCGCCAACCCTTACGCTGACAGGAGATAGCAGCGTAGAGGAAGGAAGTTCAGCAAGCTATACCGTATCTATATCTGAAGCGCCAATTTCCGACATGAATATCACAGTGGTCATTGGTCATAAAACGTCAGAATCTGGCGACGTCACTCCAATAACAAGAACCGTCACGATAGCCGCAGGCACAACGTCGCAAAGCTTCACTGTTGCGACTACCGAAGACACATTGAATGAATCAGCGGATAACGATGTCTTTACGGTGTCAGTATCAAACGTGTCTGGTGGTGGGTTTGAAGCACAACCTGCGCTACCTGACAGCATCGAAACCACCATCGATGATGACGACATTTCATCCTTGATCGAGGATGTCGGCCCACAATCTGTATCAGGTGTGTTGCAGGTTATTGATGACAGTGACAATGCGCTTACTTTTGCCAACACAACCGTTGTTGGGGAATATGGTTCTCTAACACTGGTTGATGGCGATTGGACCTACACTCTCTATCAAAATGCTCAACCGCTAAACGACGGTCAAGAAGTGAATGAAAACATCACCTTGACCGCAACAGATGGTACACAGCAGGTTATTTCTATCGCTGTGACAGGCACACAAGATGCTCCTGTCGTGACGGGGAGTTTCACAGGTAGCGTTGATGCGGATGGATTCAGTATCAATCCGGATGAAACGAACAATGTTCATGCCGATAACGGAGCCGTTACAAGTACGACAAACGCGGCATGGACAACAACGTCCACTACAATCAATGGTGTGCCATACGTTATCGCGACACAATGGGGAGCAGGCACAGTTTCTACCTTCCTATCACGCGTGAATGATGACGGAACACTCACTGAAACTGATCGCATCACATACAACCCAAATGACGGTACCGTAGTCACATCATCAGGCGGCGATATCACCGCGGATCTGACTGCACTCGGTATCGAAGCAAGATCACTTGGCAATGGATTAACGCAATCCAACGCATCAAATATTGACGGTCAGCCAACGCTATTTGTGACATCGCAAAATAGTTCCTCTCTCACCGCTTGGAATATTTCGGACACAGGGACGCTCTCCATCAATGGCGGGATCACAGATATCAATTCAGATGATAGCCAAAGTTTTATAAGAGAAAACGTCACGTTCGAAGGGGCAGATGGCACAGACTACATCTATGTAACACGACCAGGAACCGACGGCATTTCCAAGCTCGCTTATGATGCACAGACGGGTGAGATGGTTAATACCAACGAGTTTATCTTTGGCGGAGAGTCTGTCTCTTCCATCGATGTCTTCACCAATGACAATTACGACAGCTTCCTCGCTGCTGCCTCCAATGACGCGGTGAGAATTTTCTCTATTGACCAAAGTACAGGGGCATTAACTCTCGTCGATACGGCAACAGTCGCACAGGGTACGAGCAACAGTGTGAATTTCTATCACACCAGTGATGGACGAACCTACGCCATCTACGCCAATAATTCGAGTAACCAAGCGACCATCTTTGAGGTGAGTAGCACCGGCGAACTCACTCAAACCGATACCGTCAATGGCGCAGGACATTACTTTGCTTCTGCCGGTTACATCGATGGCGAACCTGTCTATGTGATGCCAAATGCAACCCAAGGTGTTGACCTCTACACCATTGGCCAAGATGGGAAATTAGTCTTCCAAACTAACGTGGCAGATATCGAAAACGATTGGACACCACCTGTTATCGTCCAAACCGAGGATGGCAGTTATTATCTGGTGGACAGTGATGGCGAAGATAATGGCATTGTCAGCACCACCAAGCTGACCTTCGGCAATAGCGAAAGCAGTAACACTGACGATTCTAGTGTCACAGTGTCAGGTATTATCGGCATTTCGGACATTGATTCGAACGACAACCCTAGCTTCGAAAACACCACAATTCAGGGCACTTACGGTTCATTGACTCTGATAGATGGGACATGGACATACACGCTGGATAAGGAGAAATCTGCAAACATCCCAGATGATGAAACCACACAGGACATCTTCACGCTAACGGCAACGGATGGAACAGTGCAAAGTATCGTCATCGATGTGACAGGTCATCAGCCAGCCATTGATTTGAGTCTGCAAGGCGAAAACACAGGAAGTATAATTGTTGATCTGTCACCACAAGCGGCATCACCAGGTTTTGTTGAAAACAGTTCTACAGGTGATGTTGCTTTCACGCTGGATGCTTATACGGCAGACCTTGTCGATGACGCAGATCTTTCGGATTCTCTCGAAACACGTATCCAAATCACCTCATTGCCTAATGATGGTGTGCTGTATTATTTCAATGACAGCGGCACTAAGATTGCGGTTGCGTTAAATCAAATCCTGCCAGATGACACCGCTTTTGTGTTTGAACCTGACCGCTCATCTGTCACATTTGCCGAAAGCGATATCACAAGCTCTACTCAAACAACCATCGTAAAAGACGGGATCACCGTCTCTGGTGGCACATTCTCAGGCTCTAAACCAGACTCAAGCAGTACGATTACACCCGCCAATATCGCATGGGAGTTCCAATCCGGCGAAAGTGGCATTGGTGTTGGTGCTGATAGAGAGCTCACATCCTCCCTCAATGAAGTCATGGTGATCGAATTTACTGGCAATTCGGATATCACCAGCAGCAACATAGTGGTGAGTAGCGCTTACGGTAACTTTTCAGACACCCGTCCAGCAAATGGACAAGCGCATGCCATCGTTTATCGTGATGGACAAATCGTTGGTGAATATGACTACCCTAACTTGTGGGAAGCATCTGGCGGCGACGGTATCGCCACCATTAACATCGCGGACCCTGACGGGTTTGATGAAATACGCTTCTATGTCACTGCAACTGTGAATTCAAATCTAAACGTCACCAGCATTTCTGCAGAAGGCGTGAACACCACCGGAACTGAATTCAGCTATAAAGCGATAAATTCACTCAACAATGAAAGCGAAACGGCAACGGTTACATTGGGGGAAACCATTAACGACCAAGTATCCGTTAACACACCATCTAAGGCGACAGGCTCACTGTCTGTTGTGGGAGCTAGCGGCCTTGCGGCAGTATTTGCCAATACGACAGAAACTGGCCTGTATGGAGAGATAGTGCTTGTCGACGGCATGTGGACCTACACGGTCGACCCTACGCGCCTTGATGCTATTCCTGACAACCAGAGCGTCCAAGATGTCATTACCTTGACCGCGACAGACGGCACAACAACGGATGTCACGATTGTGATTGGAGAGTCAGAAGGTGCCATCACCAATTTCTATACGTCCCTCGCCGATGACAGCCTGTCAGACATTATCAACATGAACAATGTCACTTACCTTGGCAGTACAAATGACGACCTCATTCAAGGTGATGATGACGAAGATGTCATCATTGCGAGAGAGGGTAACGACCGCATTTTTGGCGGTGATGGGAACGACACCATTGATTTAGGGTTCGGTGATGACTTTGTCTCTGGCGGACGTGGAAACGACATTCTGACGGGAGGCGAAGGCGAAGATACATTTGCGTATTTCAGTGGCGATGAAGGCACTGGCTCAGCCCCTGCCGTTGACCATATTAGCGACTTTAATACACAAGAAGACACGCTGAACCTGACCGACCTTCTTCAGGGTGAGACAACAAGCACCGTCGATCAATATCTCAATATTGTTGATGACAGCCAGGGGCACGCCATTTTGAACATATCAAAAAATGGTGATGGCGTGGTAAATCAACAAGTTGTGTTTGATAACTTAAGCGTTGATGACATGGCGTCTGCATATCAAATTGACACCAGTAACATGACAGCAGATCAAATAAGCACTTCTGTCATTGACGCAATGCTTATGCAATCAAAATTGGTGATTGATTAAATCACTTCAACAACAACTCGTTACTTTTATAAATTAGCCCCAAATATTTAGACGCTTAACGTTTAGATTTTTGGGGTATTTATTATCAACACGCAACAACAAACACACCCATCATCAAGCAGAAAAATAAAACACTGCTATCACCTTACGAGCTTATCGTTACCCAAACATTCACTCACCAATAAATTAGGCACGCAATAAAAAATAGTCAGAGATTTCATTACAATTACGCCTCACTAGTGAGACTCAGAAAGCACACTGTCTAGACACCCTTCAAAACACCGTGGATTTACTATGGATTTAGTTGAATATTGTCACTGCGCGATATTTACACTGCTCAGACATAATTAATCGTCAGTCTCAATTATTAGATAAATAAAATCATGTTGTGGGAGAATGGACGATATTTCAGCGATGGTTTTCTTATAAATTCTGATAGATAAAAATACACATAAATATAATTTAAAGACGCGGACAACAGGAGTGCATAATGCCGAATTCAGTTCTCGGTCTGGCATCCGGAAATGCATATATCATAAAAGCTGATGGTTCTATTCAAATTGCTGCCGATAATCCCACCCTTTCAGAGGGTGATATTCTCATTCCTTCAAAATCGGCAGCGAAAAACAGCGACATCGATAATGACAGCAATACCAATGAGGGAGACCTTGGTGTTGACACGCAAGATGGTGAAGAAGTCGCTCTAGACGACCTTCCTACCGATGTTCAACAGATCATCGAAGCATTGGAGCGTGGAGAAGATCCTCTCAACGAAGAGGATTCAGAACCAGAAGCAGGTCAAGGCCTTCTAGGATCATCCATTGCCGCCCCCCCTACCATTGAATCAGGCAGCGAACACGTACAAGTTGTTGCTGATTTTTCTCTGGACGATAGCGCATTAGCGACTGATTCTGCTGGCGGTGATGGTGATGAAATCAGTGCATCATCACGTTTCATTCCAATAACGACTGACGACACCTCTCCTGTTATCACTCCTATCATCACGCCCGACCAACCAGCAGTATTTACTGGCACGCTGACAGGCAGCGTCAACTTTCTTGGTTTTGATGTAAACCCAAATGAAGGCAGTAACCTGACAAGCCCCAATGACGCGATCTCTAACGGTACACAACCCACGCGAACGACAACGACCATGTCGGTCACAGGTCTTGCTTTTGTCATTTCGACCACAACGGGTGGCGCAGATGGTATGGCAACCATTTCGCGCGTCAACAATGACGGCACGTTAACAGAAACTGATCGCATTACCTACGACGCCGCGAATAACACCATTGAATCGACGTCTGCCGGCGACCTCTCAGCAGCACTGACCGCGGCGGGTATCGACGATATCGCCTTTAGCAACTTGACCCATTCCAATGCCTTTAACGTTGATGGTGTCGAAACGCTGTTTTTGACATCCAACAGCGGATCTTCTATCACCGCGTGGTCAATTTCAGACGCTGGCACTCTTTCATTCAATGGCGGAAAAAGCTTCATCAATGCAGAAGATTTTAAAAGAAGCATTGGTGAGAACGTGGTGTTTGAAGCAGAAGATGGCACCGAGTATATCTTTGCCACACGCCCAGGAGGCGATGGGGTCTCCAAATTCACTTATGATCCTGTCACGGGTCAAATCACCAACAATAACGAATTCATTGATGGTGGCGATGCAGTCTCCGCCATCGACATCATTACACTCGACAACTACAGCACCTTCGTTGTTACCTCATCGCGAGACAATATAAAAACCTTCTCGGTGAACCAAAGTAACGGTGAATTGACGCTGGTTGATACACAGATTCCAAACAATGGAAATGCATCTTCCGTCAACTTTTACCACACGCCGGATGGCAGAACTTACGTCATCTACTCCAACAATGACCGTGATTCTGCAAGCATTTATGAGCTAAGCAACACGGGGACGTTGACCCTCACTGACACCATCACTGGCAATGGACATTACTTCGCATCGGCTGGATACATCGAAGGGCAACCCGTTTACGTCACCGCCAACAAAGTAGAAGGGGTCGACCTCTACACCATTAGCGATGATGGCAAGCTCGTCTATCAATCAACCGTTGACGATATTGAAAATGATTGGACGCCTCCCGTTATCGTTCAAACCGAAGATGGTAGCTATTACTTGGTTGATGCTGACAGTAACTCTGCCACTGCCAAAATAGACATTGGCGATGAAGATGTGCTTACTGTATCTGGCTCAGTCGCGTTTATAGACCCAGATTCAAGCGACGTACCCGTGTTCAACGACACAACCATCAAAGGCGAATATGGCACCTTTACATTGGTGAGTGGTACTTGGACTTACACGCTAGAGCGCGACAAAGCCCAAAGTTTAGATACTAATGAGGTGGCGCAAGACACCTTTACAGTCACCGCAACCAATGGCGCACAACAAAACATCGTTATCGATGTCACGGGTAACAAACCCTATGTCGCCAACAGTGTCATCGGTAACAATACAGACTCGCTTGCGCTTAACCTTAGTCAAACAACAGCGACTGGCACGTTGTCGATGGTGAATGCTGACGGAGATTTGGCGGCGGTGTTTGCTAACACCACAGAGTCTGGAAGTTACGGTAGCCTCACACTGGTCAATGGTAACTGGACATATACCGTCGACCCTTCCCTTCTGCCTACCATTCCAGCAGGAGCCACGATTCAAGATACCCTTTCGTTGCAAGCCACCGATGGCAGTAAAACAGAAGTGGTTATCGTTATTGGTCACACAGAAGCAGACATCAGCAGCTATTACGATAGCCTCGCAGATACTGGGCTGTCAGACATTATTGACCTCAACAGCATCACATTTGTTGGTAGTGAAAATGCAGACCTCATTCGCGGTAATAGCGGTGACGATGTGCTTTTGGGGTTGCTCGGCGATGACATTATTCATGGCGGTGCTGGGAATGACACCATTGATTTAGGCATGGGTGATGACACCGTCATTGGCGGTGCAGGCAACGACACGCTTTATGGTGGTGCGGGAGAAGACACCTTTGTGTTTGAACTCGACGACGTTGGAACAGCAGCCTCACCCGCTGTCGATACCATTGGTGATTTCAATACGTCAGATGATGCGCTCGATCTGTCGAACTTGCTGCAAAACGAGCATGAAGAGAGCATTGGCCAGTATTTGAACTTCATCGATAACGCGAGTGGTAACGCCACACTGCAAGTGTCATCTGAAGGGAATGGCGATATCGACCAACAAATCATCTTCGAGAATAAAAGTGTTGCTGATTTTGCTAGCGATTATGGCATCACCATCACAGGCGTTGCACCAGAGCAAATCAGTACCGCGGTTATCGATGCCATGATTGCGCAATCGCAAATCATGGTTGATTAAACGACACAAGGTCGATTAAGCAACACAAAGCCAACCAATAAAAGCCAGCATCGAGAATTTCTCTACGCTGGCTTTTTTACTTTCCGTACACATCTGCCGCTTCCCTATACAGAAAGCCCTTGTCCCTGATCCCTCACCTCAACACCCAGTGTTTTACGATTTTTACAACTTCTCGCTAAAACAAGGCGTTAGCCAAGCCAGTAAACATGCGTGTCTGCCTGTAAAAAACACCGTACAAAAAACTTTCACTTTTCGCTTCATTCCGGTTGATCAACCTCACATTAAATTGCATAATCTGCTCGAAATTTCACCGAGAGGAATAACTTGTGTCACAGAAAATCGTCGCTAAAGTCTCTAAGAACGCACCACTTTTTGTACTAATGGGCGCAACTATCGCGTTTACCATGTTTAATGCAATGTACTGGGGCGGCGTGCTGTAAGGCACGAATACCTTAGAGTATGTTAGAAGCCCAACGCGCTTTTAACATCGGGGAAAACTGGCAGTTGACCACCCTCGTTTGACTGCCAGATAGAACATCAGTAAACCTCACATCCTCTGTAACACGCTATGGACAGTTTACTTCCTCAACACCTTACCTCGTTCCGATCCAGCAAAAACACGCACAAAAAAAGCCCGATTTACACCGAGCTTGCTTGAACGAATCAAAACATATTTGCACGAGCTATTGACCACCCGCCCCCATTTTTGATTGCTCACTGCTTTCCACTAAATTGCGTGACGCATAATGCTTAAGAGCCTGCCAATGGGACTCATCAATCTCGATACCGTCTCTCCATGCTCTGCGGTCAGCTTCAGACAAAGACTTTGCCGTGATACATGTTGTAAAGGGACCAAAATCTTCCGCAGTAAACGCCGACTGTTGAACGTCAATATGCAGACATTTCTTGGGTAATTGGGGCAATTCACTGAAATAGATATCAGGAAAACGTCGCCCCGCATTCCACACACAATCCACATGAAACGGCGCTTGGCTATTGCTCCACTGCGCACGAACTGACAATCCCTTACCCGCCAGCTTGAGCAATTCACCGTACGCAAACCAGCGGTTATGGC
This sequence comes from Enterovibrio norvegicus DSM 15893, assembly GCF_900115495.1. Classification (GTDB taxonomy): domain Bacteria; phylum Pseudomonadota; class Gammaproteobacteria; order Enterobacterales; family Vibrionaceae; genus Enterovibrio; species Enterovibrio norvegicus. Next base: position 11,550 of record NZ_FOWR01000023.1, read on the forward strand.
TGTTCAGAATTTCAATACGAATGGCTGAGCGACCGATCATTTGATCCATAGAAACATCGATCAAAGCAGGAAAATGGTTCAGTAGACTCGCACCCTTCAAATCCGCAGAAATGGTGGCATCGTTTGTCAGAAAAGCGCCAACAGGTACGTCAGGCTCTGCCGCCAAAAAATCCATGGATGACACAAAATGAGAGACGCCTTTTAGCCCTGACATTTCTAAATCTGCCACCATGTTAGCAATCACATCCGATTCCCCACATTGGCGATGTAAGCTTTCATAAGCCTTACTGCACAGGGTAACCAGTTCATTGTGAGAGAGATACATCATGCCAGCCCCCCTCGCTTACACGTTGCCAACGCTGTCACTTCGCACTCAGTACAAGGCATCAATGGAAACAACCAGCTTTCCTCAAACCGTTTAGCGGCGAGATCACTCACTAAAGGCGCACCTTGGAATAAGGTCACACGCACCCAACGGTCTGATCGAGGGTCAAACTTAGTCGCACCAAACATCGACAATTTACAGCGCAACAAATGCATCGGTAATGCACGCTCTGACAAGACATTCATTTGAATATCGCCCATCGGCTGCTGCGCCATGGTCCACACACGTCGTGAAATCACGCGATGAGAAGGATTACTCAACAAAAAGTGCGCCAAAGACAATGACGGATCCGCCTGTTGCAGTGCCGCATACAATTTCGACACTTGACGCCCAATGTCCAAAGGTAATTCGCGTTCTTCTCCAGGCTCCTGGCCGCGAACACCCATTCTCGGTTCTTCTTTATCTTGTGAACGATACCAAAACCAATACTTGTTTTCTGGCTCAGTAAAGTCAATATCAATCGCCCAACGGTAGCGGGTTTCCATTACCTCCAGCATGTCTTTCACACTGATGCCAGGATCAAGTGATAGAGATTCGTCCGTATTCAATTTGTTGATGAAGCGATCAACACATTCAGGAAAGATCTCCATGATGCAAGTAGCAAGCACCTCTTGCGTTTCCAAGCTCAAATCGCTCGCACTATCAAGCACATCACCCCAAGTGTTGAACGGTGAAAACTGCTGTCGTATGCGTGTCATCAATGCAGGGATCTGCGCGATGCATTCCATATTCAACGCTTGTTGTTGTTCGTTGATCGTGATGATTTGCTCAAAGTGCCTTTGGGCTTTTTTCAGCAAGCCACACACACGGTTTGTACTCTCTTCATTCACACTCTGTGAGCAGGCTGAAGCCAACGCCATTTCACGTTGTGACAACCAGCGATCCACCACGCGAGGATGACGAATAAGATACGGAGCCATGCCCAAGCCCGTCGCATTACCTATACCAAGGTAACGTTTTAATTCAGGACAAATTGTTGATGCTTTTTCACCGCCGCGCTGCTTGGCAATATACTCGACCCAATCCAGACTGAATTGACGAAGAATATACACCGCGCACATTTGGGCGCTGAACGTTAAATTAAAATCTTCGTTGCTCTGCAGAGTTTCAAAATCTGCAATGCCAAACTTCCCATTGCCGTAAACAGCCGTGGTACGGAGGATATACCCCACGCGGGCAATCTCAGCCGTGTTTGGCTGTTCGCCTTGTGCCAATGACGACACCAAGTGTTCGAATACGCGCACGCTTTTGTTTGCACGCGCCAACACCAGCACACGGGAAGAATTACGACCTGCTTCTTGTAGGGGAACATTTTGACGAAGTTGTTCAATGGTGCTCATATCCGCACGCCCACGGATTAGCGCGAAGGTGACATCCCATTTTTCAGCAATGACACGGTCATTTCGATCTTCATCCGCAATCGCATCAGAGAAGACAACCAATTGGTATGTGTCATAAGAAGCTTCAAGTTCGTAAACTGCGGTACCAAAACCCTTGTCACTCATTTTCCAAAGGGCTTGCGACACTTTCCAATTTTCAGTCGCCATTTTTCTTATCAGCGATCGAACAAAGCTGATGCGGGTTTGGTGCATGGCGCCCAAACGTGTTGGGGCCATAACGATTGCAGGGTCTCGGAGCGTATTCTCAGATTCCTTGGCAAAGCTCGCGTTCATTCATGCTCACCTATGATTCTGGGACGTTACCTATTTGTCCTTATCCATAATTATCCGGAACATCACGAGTTCGTGATGTTCCGAAACGGCATATTTCTGTCCAATTGCGTCAGCGGGTTATCTCAACCCTTGCGCTGTCGCCATCTTCATTGCGATTTGTGGCGCATTCCAAAGTGCAGGAAGCAAGATGAGCGACACAGGTACCGCGGTAATCACAATGAAAGATTGCAGTGCCGATACACCACCCGCCCCTAGGGAAATCAATATGATGGCTGTTGCCCCCATCATCACACCCCAGAATGAGCGAATAAGCGCATTCGGTTCTGTTTCACCACTGATCACCACACTGATGGTGTAGGTCATGGAGTCACCCGTGGTGACGATGAAGATCGTGGTCAAAATCAGGAACAAAATAGACACAATCATTGGGAACGGAAGTTGCTGTGTGATCGCAAGCAAAGAGGCTGGCAAGTTAAAACCTTCAAATGCCGCACTCACAGAGCCTGGGTTCGCCATTTCAAATGCCAAACCAGAACCACCCACAATCGAGAACCAGAAACACGTAATAAGCGGTGCGATAATGCTAATCGTCGTGACCAACTGTCGAATGGTGCGTCCACGAGAGATTCGCGCAATGAAGATCGCCATCATTGGTCCATACCCAAGGAACCAACCCCAGAAGAACACTGTCCACCAGCTCAACCAACCCATATCACCGCGGAACGTCGCCATCGGGATAAAGTTGTCAATCATTGTACCCACACCCTGAACGTAACCGTTGATAATGAAATCAGTTGGGCCAACGAGAAGGATGTATATCATCAAGCCAACAGCCAGAATGATGTTGTAGCGGCTCAAAATTTGAATCCCTCGGTTTACCCCACTCAATGCAGAGATGGTGTAAATCGCAATGGCACCCAAAATGATGATGAACTGCGTGGTAAAGCCGTCAGGCAAGTCGAACAACGCATTTAACGCGTAACTGACTTGCAAGCCCAAGAAGCCGATAGGACCAATGGTACCCGCCGCCACTGCCACAATGCAGCATGCATCAATGAAAGAACCGAAGAAGCCTGTTAACACGCGATCGCCAAAAACTGGATACAAAAGTGTGCGCGGTTTAAGTGGAAGGCCTTTGTCGTAGTGAAGGTGCATCAACACAATGGTTGTTAGCGTGCCAAGGATGGCCCAAGCCAAAAAGCCCCAGTGCATGAAAGACTGTGATAAGGCATTGAACGCTTGGCGTTGAATATTGCCTTCAGGCGTACCATACAACGGAGGAGGATTCACAAAGTGAGCAATCGGCTCTGCCGCCGCCCAGAACACTCCACCACCCGCAAGTAGCGTACACAGAATAATGGCTAACCATTTGAAACCGTCTAGCTCTGGTTTCTCAAGACCACCCAATCGGACTTTCGATGTGGTTGGGCTAATCGCAAGGCCCATACCGACCAGGAACGTAATTAGCAGCAGCAACTGCCAATAAGGCCCAAATATTTTCACAGACCAAGCAAAGCCTGCATTTACAAGGCTCGACAACAGTTCGTTATCAACCAGTGCAAGCACAACGAACGCAGTCAAAAACCCTCCGCTCATCCATAACACAGGGTTGTTTAACCCAAGCTTTTCAATGGTGCTTTGTGCCTGTGGCACGGTTTTCTCTGAGTTGAGTAAGTCAGACATCTTCTGTCTCCACATGATGGCGAACACAATGGTCAGAGCCACGGTGCCCGTTTCGTTGACAGCAGGAGGCAAATCCTTCAGCCGCAGTAAGTTATTCCGCTGGTTTTAAGCCAGCATCGAGGAATTCGATCCAGTTTCCGCCAAGGATCTTGGCGGTCTCCGTTTCAGAAAACCCTTTATCGCGAAGTCCCTTAAAGATGTTCTTCATACCGCTACTATCGGGGAACCACGGCAGCGCCGCAGGCCAACCCGAGTTGCTGGCCGAACCTTCTCCAAAATCGAGGCTCTTTGACCAACGTCCATTTCGCATCCATTCCAGTACGCTTTGTGGCTGGTTCAGGCACAAATCGCTGCCAATGGCTAAACGATCAATCCCTACCATTTCGGCAGTATCTGCAATGAGCGAACAGAATCTTTCTAAGGTGCAATCACTGCCATCGGGCAAATGGAATGGATAAAGGCTAAAACCAAGCAGGCCGCCTCTTTCCGCCAATGCACGGATCACAGTGTCTGATTTGTTTCGAAGCGCTGCGTGCGCTGAGGAAGGGTTTGCATGACTAATGCAAATGGGGCGTGACGAAAGATCGATGGTTTCCAACGTTGAACGTTCCGCACTGTGCGACATGTCAATCACCATGCCCACGCGATTCATCTCTTCAATCACTTGTTTACCGAAGCGCGTAATACCGCTGTCGTTTTTCTCGTAGCAACCCGTCGCCAGGAGGCTTTGGTTGTTATAGGTCAATTGCATGATGAGCAAACCCTGCTTTCTCATCACCTCGACCATGCCGATTTCGTCATCCAGTGGCGAACAGTTTTGCGCGCCAAAAAATACGCCAACTTTGCCTTCTTCTTTGGCTTTCACTACATCGCTCATCGACATGACGTGCATAATGAGGTCAGGATTTTGCTCAAAGAGTAAATTCCACTCGGCAAAACGCGTTAGCGTTTCACGGGCCGTTTCGTGGTAAACCAAAGTGGCATGAATCGCCGTCACACCACTTTCTTTGAGCTGTTCGAAGTAAGCTCTGTTCCAGTTGCAGTACTGCAAACCATCGATAATAAGGTGGTCTTGATACATGCTGACTCCTTGCAAATGTTCGCGGTGTGTAACGTTAGAATGTGTTTAGGGAGAGGTGTGTAGAAACACACCTCTAAGATAAACATCAAATATCGTTGTTAAATACTAGGAATAACTCAGTAAGGACGCTGGTAAGCCGTCTTTACAATGGTGTAGAAATCACGGGCATATTGGCCTTGCTCTCGTGGCCCAAAGCTCGATTCTTTACGACCACCAAACGGGACGTGGTAATCCGTACCTGCAGTTGGCAAGTTCACCATCACACAACCGGTTTGAGCTTGACGCTTAAACAAAGTGCTGCTGCGCAGGCTTTGCGTCACGATACCGGCCGTCAAACCAAAACGTGTGTCATTCACGGTGGCGATAGCTTCTTCCAGTGAACTCACTTTCTGAATGCATGCCATTGGCGCAAACAACTCTTCTTGGTTGATGTCCCAGCTGTTGTCGGTATTAAGGAAAAGGGTTGGTGACATGTAGAAGCCATCGTGTTCACGGTCGAGACGCTCACCACCAAAGGCCAAATCAGCACCGTGCTCTTTCGCGCGTTCAACCCAATTCATGTTTGCGCTGAGTTGACGTTCATCAACCACAGGCCCCATAAACACGCCGTCTTCCAAAGCATGACCCACTTTGAGTTCTGACATACGTTTGATCAGCGCTTCCACGTAGGCATCGTGAATGTCTTCCATCACCACAAGACGCGAAGACGCCGTACATTTTTGGCCAGTGCCTGAAAATGAACCCGCAATGGTTGCATCAACCGCTGACTTCAAATCTGCATCGCTCGCAATAACCAAGGCATTTTTACTGCCCATTTCTAGCTGGCAGCGCACAAAGTTTGGTGCGGTTGCCGCAGCAACAGTTCGGCCAACATCGACAGAACCCGTGAAGCTCACGGCATCGATGTCTGGGCTATTGATCAAAGTGTCACCCACTTGGGCACCAGAACCCAGAAGCAAGTTAAACGCACCAGGATGAACGCCTGCACGGTGAATAATGTCTGTCAGTGCCACTGCGCTTGCAGGCGTCAGGTTGGCAGGTTTCCAAATTACACTATTACCAAACGCAAGTGCTGGGGCGATTTTCCACGACGCGGTTGCCGTTGGGAAATTCCACGGTGAGATAATTGCCACCACACCCACCGCTTCGCGTGTTACTTCCACTGTTACATCTGGGCGAACTGAATCGGCAATGTCGCCCATTTGACGCAACACTTCCGCGGCGTAGTATTGAAAGAATTGGCCTGAACGGTATATTTCGCCGCGTCCTTCTGCGAAAGGCTTGCCTTCTTCCATCGATAGCAAACGCCCTAGCTCGTCACAACGTGCAATCAGCTCATCACCAATGGTTTGTAATACTTTTTGTTTGAATTCAAGTGGTGTGCTTTCCCATGAAGGCTGCGCGTTTCTCGCGGCGTCAATCGCCTGCTGAACCTGAGATTGACTCGCTTGAGCAAAATCACCAAGTGACTGTGATGTATCAGACGGATTAACGTTTGCAACTGTGTTTGCGCCTTGTAGCCATTGACCGTCGATGTAGAGTGCGCTTTCCGTGTTATACGTCATGAGAAATCCTTGATTTTGTTATCTAAATACGTGTTCTAAGCATGTATTGCTTACTGCGATTCTAGTCTGTGTTTGGTACGGCTGCGTACACGGCCAATTCCACCAGCATGCCTTCTCGCGCTAACCCAGCGACCACCATGGCGGCTCGGTTTGGGTAAGGCGCTTCAAAATACTCAGCGTAAACACTATTGACCGTGGCGAGATAGCTTCTGTCTGTGACATAGATAAGCACCTGTAATACCGCATCCATCCCCACCCCTGCACATTCGAGGGTGTGAGCAAGGTTATCGAGCGTTTGGCGTGTTTGCGCTTCAATACCACCTTCAACAAGCTGCCCTCGGACATCAATAGGAATTTGAGCCGTATAAAGCGTACCGTTGTGCGTCACCGCCCATTCTAAAGGCGCTTTTGAGGCAAACAGCTGAGTTTGCACTGCAGTTTTATTGGTAGGTGAAGAGGTATTTAGTGACATGGCGCTCGCATCCGTTTTAACCATTTCGTTTCATTTGATTTACATATTGCACCTTTGATTTTGATAAATCTAACGGTTAATTTTTGACAATTGTTCAGTTTTATTTATCAATAGAAGGAAGAGGGAGAAATCAACGGGACGCGGGATGGATATCAAACTTCAACAGCTTAAGCATTTTTCATTGGTGGTCGAGCAAGGTGGCTTTCGGGCGGCGGCTTCCAAAGCAAATCGCTCACAGGCAGCATTATCTACATCAGTCAAAGAGTTAGAAAAAATTCTCGGGCAATCTCTGTTTGATTCAGGGCACAAAGCGAAGCTCACACCGTTTGGTGATCTTTGCTTACCCAAAATTAATCAGTTCTTAAAGCTGTATGAGGACCTCAACTCCGATCTTCGCGCAGCAGCGGCTGGGCAATTGGGACAAGTGAGAATCGCAAGCGTGCCTTCAGTGGCCGCAAAACTGATCCCCCGTATTCTGGCAACCTATACGGAAAGCCACCCAGAGGTTGAAGTCGTGTTGGTGGATGACACTGCTGCTGGCGTAGAAAATCGACTACTGGCAGGAGAAGTGGATGTTGCACTGGGGAATTGCCTGCACATTCAAGATGAGCGCATTGACTTTATTCCATTACTGGCAGACCCCGTCGGCATTGTTTGCCTGAGCGATCACCCCTTGACTCAACACACATTGCCTATCGACTGGGAGGTGCTCACACCCTACCCCTTCATTAAAAACGGGACATGCTCCCTACTTGAATCCACACCCGCCAATGCGCTAACAAACACAGCGCTCTACACAGTTGAAAACATCACGTCGCTATTTTCCGTGCTCGAATTGGGTATCGGCATTACGACGCTCCCTCGCCTCGCCTTCCCCGATAACGCCAAAAACCTCACTTGGCTGCCGCTGGCCTCACCCTACGTAGAGCGACAGATCGGGATATTCCGTCTCAAGGCGCGCGCTATGTCTCCACAAGCTTATGATTTTTACGAAATGTGTATCCGAGAATTAAAAGTAAAAGCAAACCTCAGACAATGAATGCCTATTTTTCTTGCAAAAGAATTAACCTCTCACCGCATTCTATGACCGCGATTTGGTGCCAAACCACTGATTTCATCGAAATGCAATTAAGCGCTCAGTGACTTTCGAACTGTTAATCGCAAATCATAAATTTCACATACGACAACTTGGAGAGACATACATTCATCTGCTTGATTTTATATGGGTCACAAATACCCAACATGAATAGTCAAGGAGAACCCATTGAACAAGAAACTCTCTACACTTTTTATCGGCGCTGCGTTCGCGCCGAGCTTGTTGCTCGCACAACCTCTCGACACAAAAGATGTCAGTCCGCGTATTGTCGGCGGTAAACCCGCAGCACCAGAAAATTGGGCTTTCTATACGCAAATTGTGAACCGTCCAAGCAATCGCTCATTCTGTGGTGCTAGCTATATCGGTGACGGTTATGTACTCACCGCCGCTCACTGTGTCGACAATGATGCCCCTAACCACATAGCCGTAAAAATCGGCGGTATTCGATACAACGGCACAGACGGTGTTCGCGTCAATGTTGAACAAATTTTCGTTCACCCCGATTTCAACACAAGAACACTGGCCAATGACATTGCCCTCCTTAAACTCACCAACGTTCCTTCGGGTGTACAAGCCGTTGATATCGCGGCGGGCAGCGTCAGCCAATATGCAGTTGAAGGCGATACGCTTACGGTGGCAGGCCTCGGTCGAACATCTGAAGGTGGTAGCTCACCTACTGTGCTGCAAGAAGTCGATGTTCCATTAGTGTCTGATGCAGTTTGCCGTCAGTCTGGTGGCAACTATGCCAATGTCGGCAACGTGTCATTTTGTGCCGGCATTCCTGCTGGTGGTATCGATTCATGCCAAGGTGACAGTGGTGGACCACTGGTCATCAATCAAGCAGGACAAATTACTCAACTTGGCATCGTGAGCTGGGGCATTGGGTGCGCACGCCCAGGGAAGTATGGTGTATACAGTGATATTGCAGCGCTTCGACGTTTTGTTGATGGGATTGTTGGCAATTCCAATGACGTGCCGTCTGTTGAGTACAAAGCCAATGAGACTCTCACTGCATTTAATTGGGGTGACATTAAACAGCACGCGTTTGCCATCAATAACACTGGCTCAGTTGGCTTTACCGTCGAAAATGTCAACGTAACAGGCTCTGGTGTTGCAACCTCTCCCGTTATCGCAAACGACCAATGTACGATGGCAACACTCGCGGCAGGTGAAAGTTGCCAAATAGAGGTTGAATTTGGCGCATCAATGGCAGGAACAGCAACAGCAACAGCAAACCTGACCTTTGACATTGATAAAACCACAACCATATACCGAGCAAAGGTGTCGGCTATCGCCAAAGATCCATCCACACCACCAACGGGGACATGTCAGGATGAATGGAAACCAGGAACAATTTATCTCACTGGCGACACGGTGAATTGGGCAAACACAACCTGGCAAGCAAAATGGTGGACACAAGGCGACAACCCATCTCAATCAAATGAATGGGGAGTTTGGAAAGCCATAGGCAGTGTTGACTGTTCGCCAACAACGCCGCCTGTGAATCCGCCAACAGAACCCGAGCCACCTACAGAGCCGCCAGCGAATGGTAATGCCTACGAAGTCGGTCAGAATTACAATGCAGGGGACATCGTCACAAACAATGGCGAAAGCTTTGAGTGTCTGTCTTGGCCGAATAGCCTTTGGTGCAGCGGAACTCCCAGTGTTTACGCACCAGGGACAGGGACAAGCTGGCAACTCGCTTGGGCAAAACAATAATGTAGAGACCAAAATGAGTACCTCGCTGCAGAGGTACTCTTCTTCTCACTGTCGCTCTACGCAATGAAAATCAAAACTTTCATCACAACCATACGAGTAAATAAAACCTTAAAATACAAATAATCGCGATAAAAAGCACATATCTTCCTAAAGACTTGCCTAATGATAGATTTGTAACTTTTCTGACATAAGCCCAAATTAAGTTAGCGGCATAGTATCCCCATGTTAGGCCGTTTTTATGAGCATACGTCAGCGTCTTCTGATTGCATTTTTATTCTTCACATCACTCACCATCGCCATGGGTGGGTTGGCGCTTTGGATCTCTTCGCGATCATCAGACGCTTACTCCGAATATGTTAACAAAAAGCTGCCCGAAGTCTGGACCCTGATGGCACTGGAGCGCGACCATCGTGCTTTGGTCACACTCTCTCAAAAAGTCAAAGCACAATTGTTATTTTGGAATGAAGTGGAACCTCAATTCGAGGCTTTTAAAACGAATTATGAATACCGTTGGCAAGAGCTTTCTCAATACCCTTCATTAACGCTTTGGCGAGAAGAGAACCAGGCGAATAAGGAGAAGATCGATACTTACATTCAAAAATTCGAGAAAGCGATTGACGAGAAAAGCTATTATGACGCGGGCCGTTTGGTTGACTTTGACATGTACCCTAGCGTTGACCCTATTCTTATTTCGATAGATGAAAAACTCTTCGAGCGACAAACAAACGCACATGCCTCCGCCAATGGATTGATTCATTTCCTTGATCAGCAAGCGAACGTCATTTTTGGGGCTATTGGCCTCTCACTGCTGGTTGCATTTTCCTTGATGCTTTGGCTGACGAAAACCGTGATATTAAGGTTAAAACGCATCGCTAAAGCACTCACTGGAATAGACTCACACTCAGACCTTACCGTCAGAATTGAAGACAAATATTGCGATGAGGTTTCTGCCGTCGCGCTCGCAACCAACAACCTGCTCGAAAAATTCAATCAGTTTGTCACCAATATCCAAACCCGAACCGGTGAACTCGACAAGCAATCAGGTACGCTAGACCAGCAAAATCAGACCGTATCGAGCATTAACAAAGACACACAAGATCAGATCACAGAGGTCGCACACTCTCTTACGGTGATGGATACAGCAACCACGGACATTGCATCAGCCATACAGCAAACCAGGGAATCCATTGGCGACCTCGTTGCCGGCAACAATGAGCTGCAATCGCACATGACAGCGACGGAAAAATCGATCGCATACAGCGTTACCACTGTCGGCAACGTAGAATCGACCATGCAAGGCCTCACCGACACAAGCAAGAAAATCGCGAGTGTGATGGACGTGATTGAAAGTATTGCGGAACAGACAAACTTGCTCGCATTAAATGCCGCTATTGAAGCTGCAAGAGCCGGCGAATATGGCCGAGGGTTCGCCGTTGTCGCAGACGAAGTGCGCAGTCTTTCTCAGCGTACTTCTGAGTCAACAGGTGACATTCGCACCTGGATTAATGAGCTCATCAACAATGTGGATGCCGCCAGCCGGCTACTTGGGGACACCAAACTGGCCAGCGAAAACAACCAAAAAGCAAGCGTTGAACTTCAACATCATCTGAGTGCAATGAGCCAAACCTTTGAGGGGTTAGAGAAACGCAGTGTTGTTGTAGAATCCGCGATAAAATCTCAGCATAGAGAGCTAGCCCAGCTAACGGAGCGACGACAGGTACTAAAGCGCGGTAGCCAAACCCTCACAGAGGCAATCACAAGCACACACAGTGTCAGCAATGGTCTGAGCCAGCAATCAACCGAGTTGGCAACCCTGATCGAGCAGTTTAAAACCTAGCTTAAAACGAAGTTATTTAGATAAGCGTCGACTGGCATTGTTATGACAATGTCAGCCAACTCACCCGCAGTGAATACCTCTTCATCTAACATGGGTAAAACACTTATCAAGCGTCAAAGCGGTCATCGATAAATGCCTGAGGCGGAATAAAATAATTCGCCCCGGTTTTTGCTTCGACATAATCCAACAATCGGTCGTAGTTACCGTCTTCATCGGCGGTGATCATTTGCCTTAACGACGTTTCAATTAAAGACGCGGTCGATGCAAACCCCACGAACATGGTGCCATGTTCAATGGCATTGCCGTAAGGGCGATTTTGACGCAACATTTTGACTTCCTCCCCCTCCATCTCGACCTTACTCTTTTCGTTGTGGGCCCAAGCAGGCTTCTCCGCATCACTAAGTTCAATGTCGTCCATCTTTGTGCGGCCAATGACTTTTTCTTGGTGCTCCGTTGCTTGCGCGTCCCATAACCCCTGACGATCAACATACCGCTGCACGGTGAGGTAACTGCCGCCTTGGTAATCATCACCTGTGCCAATAAGCACGGATTCAACACGCTCGTCATCCACGGGGTTTTCCGTGCCATCCACAAAGTCGATCATGTCGCGGTTATCGAGGTACTTGTAGCCTTGAATATCTTCAACCAAATCAGCAATACCTGATAGCGCCTTTGCCACATGCTTCGCCACTTGGAAGTTCAAATCGATCCGTTCAGATTTCACCATCAAGAAAATATCACCCGCCGTTGACGGGAAATGACGCTCGCCATTTTGCATTTCAGCAAATACACGCAACTCGGCTGGCGGGTTTACATCGGGAAATAGGCTAGGCCACGCATTCGCAGAAAAACCCATCGTCATGGTTAAACCAGCGGAAGGATCCTTTTGTCGAATGGATTTCTCGATACCAGGCAACTGGCTAAGAGCTTCTCCAATCTCATCGAGGTTTAACCATTGGTCTTTTAATATAAACGTCAGGTATTCGACGTGTGAGGTTGGGTTGGTTAGGACACCTGGTTGCGCGAGCATTGCAAGTTCATTCATACATACACCTGTCGTAAGACTCCCTGTTTCAGAATCATAGAGGCGGGAAGGATGCCATCGTCCTTGAATCATCTATGGTCAACAAATACGTTGTTACTGTAGATCAGCTTTTGGCTAGGGGATAAGGGAAGCCTGTAACGAATCTGCTTTTCTTTCATCGTTCGCAAAGATGTTACGCCTGATAATCCCAGAAATAAAACAGTGAGCAATCGGTCGCAAAACGAGAAATGGTGCAGGATGACGACGTTGCAAACGGTTTACCTGTCAACTATTCGTACCAATCTAGTCTCAATTACCCCCCTTATCACCTTATCACACTCGATATATCTTCTATCTCAGTTTATTAGCAAGCACTTTCATACGCTTACACCTTGCAGATAAAACGCATATACCCAAACAACCTGAAGATGCTCGATTTCAGAGGCCTTCAGGTTGTTTGGGTATAGATAGCGATACAGTCACCCCATTCATGTTTATTAAGGATGTTAAACAATGAATACCGCGGTAACAGAGAAAGAAAATCGATCGGTTGTTGCTGCTTATTTTGATGCGCTGAAAAGCAGTGATATGACAGGGCTAGCACTGCTGTTTGATAGAAGCGCACTATGGCATCAACCGGGCCGTAACCCTTTCTCGGGGGACAAAGTGGGGGTTGGACGTGTTTTGGCAATGCTTTCACGCATGCAAAATGCCACCAATAATTCCTACGCCATAAAACGTGATGGCTCGCTCATGACGAGCGGCAACCTCGTTTCTGTTCCAGTCCACACCACGGCCTCCAGCGGCAACCTTTCGATTTCAATGAAAGGCACTCACCTTTTCCGCATTGACGGCGGATACATCATGGAAGTCTGGCTATTTTCCGAAGATCAGAAAGCTGAGGATACTTTCTGGTCTGTTTAGTATTGCTACAACCCTCCCTTTTGTGGCAAGAGCCCGATGCGATAACGCATGGGCTTTTTTTTACTCAGATCTTGTCGCGACTTTCCAACAGGTAATCAATAAATAGCCGTAAACGCATGGGAATATGCTGGCGGCTTGGATACAACAAGTAACACGTTAAACTGTCGCCATGCCACTCAGGTAAGACAGGCACGAGCTTTCCTTCCTTTAAAAGATGCTGAACATTTTGATAGATCAAACACCCCAGTCCCCGTCCAGCTACCACCAACTCATTGAGCATACTGGGTGAATTTACAATGTCGTAGCGACTAGGCTGAAACCTCAAGGTCTCGTCACCTTTCATCACAGTAACGGTACGATTTGGCATTAACTGCTCAAGCACAATCCAACGACAAAACTCTAGATTTTGCTCAGTGATAGGCTCTAAAAGTGTGTCGAGATATTCCGGTGAGGCGTAGATGGCGAGTTGATCATCAAAGACAGGTCGCGCGACAAAATCTTGCTCATTAACGCGAGAAACGCGAATTGCCAAATCTATTTGGTTTTCGATCAGGTCAATCTTTTGATCTGTCATAACCAAATCAAAGGTGATATCAGGATATTGCAGCGTGAAGGCTTCTAACTTGGGCGCGAGCCAAGACTTCATGATGTCCAGCGTTGCCGTTACACGGATCGGGCCTTTGGGCTTATCTCGCGTCAGTACATCATCAATATCGATCAACGACGACAATACTGATTCCGCTAAAGGCAGTAAACGCGCACCATCTTGGGTGAGGGAAACACTACGGGTGGTCCTTTGAATAAGCCGAACTGACAAACTCTCTTCCAGCTTTTGAATCTGTGCGCTCACTGCAGGACGGCTAATTCCGAGCAACTTCCCCGCTCGGCTAAAATTGCCTGTTTTGACCACAGCAGCAAACACCGCCATGGGTTTTAGTCGTGATAACTGCATGTCTATCCTTAGAACATCACACTACTCAGGAGAATTCACTCATCTCTACCAACTATAGAAGTGTTGACGATAACATGCGGGAAATTAACGGATTTTGTGACTATTTGATATGCCAGAAACGAGAAAACCCGAGCATCTCTGCTCGGGTTTCAAATATGGCGGTGAGTGAGAGATTCGAACTCTCGATACGTTGCCGTATACACACTTTCCAGGCGTGCTCCTTCAGCCACTCGGACAACTCACCAAATTTTCATCAAGCCGAATGCGAAGCAGTTCGTCTCAACGGGGCGCTACTATAATGATTTCCCCATGCAGGGTCAATGCTTTAAGCCTTAACTTCGGTTTACTCGTTCAGCATTTGAGCACCCCATCAGAGAGTAGCGAAATTAGCGACGCGTTGGCTTACTCTTGAACTGCTTAATGCTGCTTTTCTGGGAAGTTCGGCGATTGGCTTGTTTGTCGCGTGGCGCACGTTTGCTGTCACCCGTCGGTGGCTTGTCCGTAACGGGAAACGCTTCCAGTTCATGTAAAGGCAACTCGCGCTTTATCATGTTGCGAATGGCTTGCAGATAATTCGTCTCGGCATGACAAACCAGTGTGATAGCAAGACCTTGCTCCCCAGCCCTTGCTGTTCGGCCAACGCGGTGAACATAGACAGCAGGACTCAATGGCACATCGAAGTTAATCACAACGGGCAAGTGGTCAATATGTATGCCGCGCGCCAAGAGATCAGTAGCTATCAGCACTTGCACCTGTTTGTCTTTGAAAGCAGCAAGCGTTTGTTCGCGCTCGGACTGAGCTTTGTCACCGTGTAACGCAGCAGAGGTAACACCCGCTTTGTTCAGCTTCTTACACAATGCATCAGCATTATCACGCGCACTGATAAACACCAATACTTGCGGCCAGTCTTGTTGTTTAATTTGGTCTATCAACACATTGGCTTTGCTGCCTTTGTTTACCAGATATAAGCGCTCTTCAATCTGCTTCACCATGCTGTTTGTGGCACTAGCAAAAATGGTCGCAGGGCTGTTTAGTAACCCTTTCATTGACGCTTCTAACTCTTCTGGCAAGGTTGCTGAAAACAACATCATTTGGCGTGATGTGGGTATCGCCGCCAAGATGTTTTCAACATCTGGCCAAAACCCCATATCAACCAGTCTATCCGCCTCATCGAGTACAACACTGTCAATCGTCGATGTTTCAAGAGCCCCTTCTTTTAACAACTCTTTCAACCGGCCTGGCGTTGCAATAACAACTTCTGGCTTCAATAAAAGGCGTTCAATTTGCGATTCTTTCTCTATGCCACCGCATATCACAACGGTAGAGAGATTTAATGCAGTCGCAATCGGCGTCAGCGCTTCATTGACCTGTGCAGCTAGCTCACGGGTTGGCACCAAAACCAGCTTACAAACGTGCGATGCCGTCGCTTGGGCACCATCGAGCAGCGGTAAGCCGTATGCCAGGGTTTTTCCGCTGCCTGTTTGCGCTATCGCAAGTACATCCTTGCGGGCGCTGATTGCAGGGATCGCAAGTGATTGAATCGACGTAGGTGCTTGGTATTGCACAGGCAATGCTGCAACAAGAGCAGGCGACAAAGGCAACGTTGAAAAGGTGTTAGGCGTAGAGAGCGACATCGTGCACATCACTTATTAGGAGTAATCGGAACGCGGGGAATGGGGGAGCAAAACGCGAGCAACTCTCGTCGTCAAAGAATGACGGAAAGCTGCTCGCGATGTAAATTATGCGTCGATGTCTTGCGTGTCTTCAGGACGAAGTTTACGTTGCACACCCATCAGGAAGTTACGCAGGATTTGGTCTTTACACTCACGGTAGTGTTTGTTGTCCGCTTTGCGTGAGAATGCACTCAATTCGTGCTTGCTCAAGCGGAACTCCATCAGCTCTAGCGTTTCGATCACATCTTCTGCTTTCATGTTCAGCGCGATACGCAGCTTCATGAAAATCATGTTGTTGTTCAAGCGCTTCTCAGGCTCAGGCTGTTCGCCTTCACGCTTGCCACGTTTCGTGTTGATCAAACCATTCAGGAAAATCGCTAATTCGGTATCTGTTGCTTTAACAAAAGCTGCATCATCATCCTTGCGAAGCCAGTTAACCACTTGCTCTTGCGTCACAGCGTGATCAGCAGCAGCGAAAATTTCTACCATCGACTGATCTTTAAAGTCAAAGGTATAACGGATACGGCGGAGAATGTCGTTATTAGTCAAAATAATTCCTAGTGTTAGGTTTGATCTAGCCTTTCAGTGCAACCACTGACGGCAAAAATAAAAGCGCGCAACTTTAGCATAATGCCCTCTACGTACCAATGATTTCTTGTTCTCACACAGCGGCCCTGCAGTTATCCACTCTTTATTCTTACACCAACTCAACATAAACATCCGATCCACTCTTGCAATAAATACAAAATCTTCGAAGAGAGGGCTTTACTTTTCATTGATACGATCAATAATGATAATCATTACTATTCGCATAACGGTGATGAGAATGGATTGGAAAACCTACGTGACACACGGAAATAGATGTTTTCACAACAAACACTGGGTTGATGCAGAGCGGCATTATGGCCTCGCATTACACGCAGTGGAAAAGGAAGAACCTGTCATACATCAAAATGGCGACATCCTTTTTGCTTGGCTTGCCTGTCACCATAACCTGGCCACCTTGTTCCAATCCCAAAGCAAGCACTCAGAAGCGCGTTTCTATTTAGATACCCCTCTTGAGATCCTCGAAAAGACGCTTGGTAACACACCCCCTGACGATCCCTTTTTTATTTCGCTGCTGCGCGCCTACCAAACGGGATTAAACGCGCTGTGCTTATTCGAAAAAGCCATGAATTCAACGGTAGCGTCAACCGCTACATCGCAAACACAGGAGAACGTGAAATGACTCAACGCTTGGCATTATTTGCATTCCTATTAACAGCAAGCCCAATGTTGATGGCGCATGCAGGTCATGATCATGGACATTGGTCAGCCTCCCTTATTCATCTTCTATGGGCGCTACCTGTTATTGTCGCAGGGGCAATTGCATTTTGGGGGTTACGCCGTATACGTCATCAAAAGCATCATCAACAAGGAGAGTAAGCATGCTATACGCCCTATTAAATAAGCTCGACCAAAGAACAGCGTTTACTCGCGCATCTGCGCATTGCGATATTCCTTGTAAAATTTATGACCCTTCCCATGCACAAATCGCAGCACTTACGATCATAAGAATGTTGGACTTGATTGAAGAATTACCAACCTCGGAATTGTCCCAAAATCAGCAAGCACGTTTCGTTCGTTTGGTGCAGCAAAAGGAAGAACATGGCAGCAAAGTAAAAGAAGATATTCGTGTCATTTGGGGGGATTATTTCAAGCAACCACAATTCGATACGTTCCCTGAAATCCACACGCTTACGCATGACATCATGATGCTGGCTTCAAAGGCGAAACAAGAAATTGATCGTGAGGCAGCACTGGCGCTTTTAGACAAAGTGAACCGCTTTGCAGATATATTCTGGCAGAGCAAAGACGTTCCCACTTATGTCGCAACGTGCCCGTACCCGCCAGCACTTCCTGTCATTTACCCAGATTTGAAGCCATAAACCCATGCTCGGATTACGACTCTTCCGGATTGAGGGACATTCTATGTTCCCTCTCTATAAATCGTCTGACTTTGTGATAACCGTGCGTGAACCATCATGGTGGAGAAAGCAAACTGGCACAGCTTATGCGTTTACCCACCCTATTTTTGGATGTGTCATCAAAACACTTAAGCAAAGCGATGAACATGGCCGATATTGGTTTCGAGGCGCAAACCCATCCAGTGTCAGCAGCCGAACACTCGGCGCTATTGATCCAGCAATGCCGCTCTATCGGGTGTTGTTTAAAATCAGTAAACCCACGAAGTCGTTGACGGCGTCATGAACCTTGGACGCTCTTCTCCAAAAACAAAAAGCCCCAGTATTTCTACTGGGGCTTTCGATATTTCACTTCACATCAAGACAAGGTCTGCTCTAACGCTTTTTTAAGCTCCAATTCTGCCTTCTCAATCACTTGTTGTGCATGCTCTCGCTGGGCTCTACCCTCTTTGACGCGAGACAAGGTGTTATTCAAGGTTTCAATCGTCAGCTGATTCACGGTTTCCAATGAATCCAGATCAAGAATGCCACGCTGATAGTTCTCGGCAATTTGCTCTTCCAGCGCCTTGAGCTTCTCAGCGTTCTGAACATACTGCTTGTTGGTGTAGTCTTTCACCGCACGCGTCACTTTCAGCGCTTTCTCTTTTTCATAATTGGAAATCGCAATCAAGAACTGGCGTTTCCATAGCGGGAAGGTGTTATGGACGATATCTTGAATATCCTCCATCAACATTTTATTGCCTTCCTGCGAGAGGCGAATTTGAGGCGCAGTTTGAATAGCAGCCAAACGCGTTAACTCAAGGTTGTGAACACGCTTTTCAAGACGTGCAATCGCTTGAGAAGCATCACGGTACTTTTGCGCATCAAGGGCATCACCACTTTGCTCTGATTGCGCAAGCAAATCAGGCAGTACGTTCTGTGTGAGATCGTTCAGTTTGTATTTACCCGCCGCGATGTACTGATCTAACCCCGCAAGCAGCTCTAAGTTATGATCATAAAGCGTATCTAGCTGCGTAATATCATGCGCAAGTTTTACTTCCTGCGCTTCTAAGCTGCCCGATAACTGCTCTAATTGACCTTTCACCGAATCAAAACTCGCCGAGAATTTTTTGAAAGAATCAAAAAGTTCGCCCACCAACGGAAGCCTCGATAACAGGCTCTTCTTACCAAGGTTGTCGAACTCAGCACTGTCCATGGATGACACCATGGCGTGCAGAATATCTCCTGCCTCACCGCTGTCACGAACACGGACTTGCTCTAAGACTTCATCAGAGAATGCGGTGATCTTTTCCAACGCACCTTTACCAAAGGTAATCGTGGCTACGGTATCAAACGCATCAAACTGTTCAGCCAAAGCCACGATTTGAGGTGTCACCTCAACATCCAGCACCTGACTCTGAGGATTCGTCAATTCAGTCATTGGATCTCCCTGTCTCTATGACGGCTTATGGCAGGGAAACTTCTGCCATAGCGTTTCAAACTGCCTTGAGAACGCAGTAACAAACCTGCGATCATCGGTAAGCGTAATATCTTCCTGATTATATTTGGAGGCACTGCGCGTCCAGTTAAAACTGCCGTTAATCAGTCTTTGTTCGTCAAATATCGCAAACTTATGGTGCATATGGTACTGAGTCGTATCAATTTTGACGGCAACGCCTTGTTCGGCGAGGTACTCTACGTCACTCCCTCTGTCGTACATCTTGTCGTTGTCCGTCACGATACGCACCTTAATCCCGCGCTTGTGAGCATCAAGAATATGCTTGGTCAAATCATTGTCTGCAATGGTAAACACACAAATATCGATGGAATGACGAGCGAGTTTTAGCTGTTCAATAATACCCGCAGCACACGTTCTCCCAGGCGAGAACCAACTCGTTGCTGTTTCCGTTGAACTCGCGCTTATGATGTTATCTAGCACTTTCACAACGCGTTCCAACCAACGCACAAGAGCTGCAGCATCGCCTTGGTTTGCGATTTCTTTCTGCACCAATTTGAAACTCAAATTACGCAGATAAGAACGGTCTTCATCGCTTAACACCGATTCAGCAAGCTCAGCTTGAAGCTCTCGGCGTTCATTGTCGTCTAAGCGGTAATCTTCAATCGAGGCTTCCAGCCACGCCGACCATTTTTGTCGATTCATTTAATTGCCTCCTTGGCTGTTACCGCCAAAGCGGGCAACATGTTGGTTCAGCATGGCGAGCTGTTGTACTACTTGTCCTGCACGGTCTTCGGAATCACCCATCATTTGTTGGCGTTGATATCCGTCAGTGATTTCCTGCCAACGTCCTTGTTGTTCCGGTGTCATATCACCACGCAGTTCAGCAAGTTTCAGCAGGTTTTCTTCCGTACCCGCCGCCAATGTCTGGGCTTCACCTTGATAGTGATCTTGCAGCATGGTGTTGAGTTCTTCATCGGTCATGACTGACGAGATTTTCTCGGCAAGTTTGTTCATGTTTCGATAAGAACCCTGCAGCTTAAACGGTGGCTCAACACGATACTGATCCGCCGTAGCGGCGGATTTGATGTACTGCTGATTCACCTTGAGCACGGTTTGCTGTGCCATCATCATTTTTTGCAGCGTAGAGACAATCTCATTGGATTCGGTCGCCGAATACGAATGGCTCATGTCACTCAGTGCAATGCTCTCCCCTTCTGCCATGCGAACAAAGCGGTAAAGGTCATTCAAGTCTCTGGTCGCTAGCGGTGCAAGTACAGAGTTCGACGTCAGAGAGTTCTCAATGAAGCTGAGTTCGAACGCTTGCTTCTGATCAGACAGCATGTCACCAAGGTTGTAGATATCTGCACGGTTCGACAACATATCGGGAATTCGGAACGCTTCACCGGTTTCGGTATACGGGTTACCCGCCATCACAACCGCAAACTTCTTGCCACGCATGTCATAGGTTTTGGTTTTGCCTTTCCACGTACCTTCAATGCGACGTGTTCCATCACACAGTGAAATGAATTTCTGAAGAAATTCAGGGTGGGTGTGCTGAATATCATCAAGATACAAGAGCACGTTGTTACCCATTTCAAAGGCGAGGTTAATTTTTTCGATTTCGCGCGCGGCGTTTTGATCAGGCGCATCAGCAGGATCAAGTGAGGTGGCTTGGTGCCCAATGGACGGGCCATTGATCTTCATAAACACCAAGCCAAGCTTGTGTGCTACGTATTCGATCAAGGTGGTTTTACCGTAACCCGGCGGCGAAATCAGTAGCAGCATCCCCATCAAATCGGTGCGTTTCTTATCACCCATGGTGCCCATCTGTTTGGCAAAATTATCGCCAATCAATGGCAGATAGCTTTCGCTGATGAGTTTGTTTCGAACAAAGGATGTGAGAGGACGAGGTTTGAATTCCCCGAGTCGGAAATCATCTTTCGCGGTATTAAGGAGCTCTGTGCGTTGATTGAGGTAAGCATCAAACTGCGGAACCACCGCAGTTCGGTGATGCTCGTTACGCTGGATAAAATCATCTAACACCAGCGTTAACTGACCTTTTTCAATGCGATCATGCTCACCCAATAAGCCGTCAATGCTGCAAAGCAGCGAGAAGTCGACACTGCCGATAGAGAAATTAGAACATGATTTCAACACAGTGATGGTCGCGGCTTCCAAAACAAACGCTTCGCCATACTGCTTACGAGACGTATAAGCAGTCAACCATTGTTTGTGATCAGCAAACGCTGTTTCAATGACTTCATCAGCTTGATGCCAACCCAGACTGCGACGAAACTGAAGGTAGTCTTCACAAAGCGTTAGGGCATCCTGACTGACTTCAATGTTGAGTTCACTCTGACCCAGTAAGTTCACCAGATACTCTGCAGCCTCATTCGCTTGTTCAGCCTCGAGTAACGCCACCAGCTGAGTTTGCAACAGTTGATAAGCCTCTGACGAATTCAAATGTTCACGCAATAGCTGCGCATTGATGGCTTGTTGACGATAATGTTCCACTATTTGGCTATCTTGAGCGAGCAACCACAGCAACGCAGAGGAACGGGCTGATTGGCTGAATCGTAGCAATCCCGCTTGCTGGTAGATAGGTAACACTTTGTCCAAAATACGAATGGCATCGTTGTCGTGAATACCTTTCACATAACCTTCTTTGTAGCGAGGTGCAGCGAATTTTTGTATGCACTCACTCAACAAGCCTTCTTTTTGATCAGCGTAGAGCTTATCGAGACTCAACCCATCGGTATTGAGTTCAGCACCGTGCAGGATCAAGTACGCCAAATATTCTGCGCGATACACGTCTTCACTTTCTGATGCCACATCCAAACGGGACATAGATTGGAGCGTTAGGAAGGTTTCATCTTCAACAGATTGGTAAAAATCCGTACCCGAAATGTGGGTAGACAATTGACCGTCATGATCAACAAGACTGAGATCAAGCGGCTGTTGATTTACACTAAAACGGTGCTTACCAAGACGAAGGACTTTACCTCCCTGCTCGAAGATATCCTGATTGTCACGCAGCGAACGCAAAGACTGATCTTGCAGTGATTTGATTTTTGAATCGACACTGTCAGCCTTCACGCTGTCACCCAATTCTCGAATCGTTGTCGACAGTTGATGCAGTTTCAGCACCATTGCATCTGTTGCGAAGTAGCTGTTAAGCCCCGCCACATCATCAAAGCGTTCCACGCGCTTTTCGATGCTCGACATGGTGACGTTAGCAGCTTGCAGAAGGTTCTGAATACGACGCTGTTGAGCCGCAATCAATTGCTGTTTGTGGTTATCGAGCGTTGATTGAATTTCATCTCGTTTGGCATAAATTTCAGCGAGAAACTGGTCAAAGTCAGCAAAACGAGATTCAAGCTTGTCCAATTGACCAACCAGTTTCGCTAGCTGATTGTCACAGTCGTCAGGACTTGTTGCCTGCTCCATCGCACTGCTAACAGATTGACTAAGCAACTTAAACTGCGCACTGAATTCAGCTTGCGCTTCTTCACTTTGAAGGCCTTTAGACTTACCACGAAGTTTCGCGGAGACAGTATTGAGCATTGACGACACTTCCGTCGTCAAATCTAAAATCCGTGTCGCTTGTGTCGGGTCATCCGTTTCAATGTCCGTGACTTCTTCCGTCACCAATTGAAGTTCGCTTCTTAGCGTTTCAACCTGATCTTGCAGGATCTGAATTTCAGCGGTTTTATCCACCTCTTCAAGCTGCGTTTCAATGGTCTGGATTTGCTTTTTAAAAGGCAGGTAAGCCTTTTCATCCTGCAGAAGGTTTAGCAACTGCAGATTCAGACTTTCGCGCTGCTCCTGAAGTGTTTCCAGTAAGGTATCAATCCGCTCTTCATCAATGTAATGCTGCTGACGCAGCGCCATCACTGCACCCACCTGCCCTTTCACTTCTGAAAGCAAGGTAAGCAAAGTGTTGGCTTGTTCTTTCGGTGCAAGTTTGATCTTTCCGATCAGGTCAGAAACGATCCTGTTCTGATCTTCAATACTTTGTGCAGCATGACTTTGAAGCTGCTGAACCTTGGCGAATTCATCGATGATTTTGTCCGCCGTGCCCATCAGTTCGCCAATGGCATCTCCCATGCCTAACGCGTATTCGTGGCCGAGCCAGGTGTAATGATCAAGCGTTGATTGACATTGCTTGAGAAGCATTTCAAACGCCGCCTGCGTCACCTCCTCTGTCTGTGCTAATTGGCAAATTGACAAAACAGACGATAAGGCGCGAACCAGTTCAGTATTGCCAAGATTAAATAACGGGCTGCTGCCATCACCTTTGGCATTTTCGAGGGCATAGTATTCTGGCGTTGAAAACGGCGTATCCCAAATACGCAAAGGGTGGATAGTGGAGGCTTCCGCATTTTCAGACAATTGAAAAACAAGGAAGCGTCCATCGGGATAAAGGCTATAACCATGGCTTTCCATGGGTGCTTCGAACTTTTTCTCAATCAGGTTATAAGTGAAGGCAATGTAGTAACCGTCCACCGCATTGAAGAAGAAATACAGAATGTCTTCACCGTTGGGTGAAATTACTTTTTGGAAGAATTTGAGATTATTGGCAGGAAAATCGAACTGTTTGCTTTCACCATTGGCGAGCACATAGCCGTTTGCGTAAAGCACACCATGATCTTCAGGCAAGGATTTTGCGCTTTCACGCAGCGCATCTGCGCGTGTCACGGATTGATTAAGTGGGTTGTAAAGAAAGTAGCGGCTATGTTTTTCGCGGTTTGGCTTCACCCGCAATGCAATCAACTCGCCAATAAAGGCATAGTCGATTTGCGCATCGGCAATACTCTGATGTGCATCTTCCACATCTTCGCGATAAATGCCTTTTCCTTCTGAGGTGTTGTCTTCAACCTTGATGGTCAAATCCCCACCCACACACTCAACGAATAGCTTATCTCGAATAGACACATGCGGATGCTCACCCAACACATGATCTTCACGCGTCGTAGCTATCCAATCAAAATCATGCTGTGTCGCGCTTTCGAGCGGTGCATGACCGTAAGAGTCCATGTACTCGGCGGAATTGGCATTCAACTGGAAGCGAAACACCTTACGGTCTTCGGGTCGGCTGCCAATTTGAAACGCGATATAAAGAATACTCTCCTGACGCGAGATTTGAGATAAACGTGCGTCCCGGTAATAGGTAAACAACTCGGTAAACTCATGCACGAAGCGCGCATCATTCAAGAAGCTGTTTTCTAACGTTAAAGACTCGACACGAAACGTACCTTCATTTTCATGAAGTTGATAAAGGCCAAACACATCATCCAATGATGGTGCTGCCTTCATACCTACCTGTACGTGGTAACCAAACAACAATTGTTGGTTTACCTGCGCCATATCGATGGGAATACATTTGGCATCAGTTTGTACATTGGCTTTACCAATCAGCGAGAGCTCTTGGCCGCCAAATACGTCCTGACGTTGATGATTGAAAGACTGAGAAAGGGTTTTTAGCTGGTTGCCCTGTTGGGACAGGCGGGATTTGAGAACCTCGTACGCACCGCCTTCACTCACAGCTTGTTGAGTCGTCTCTGACATAATAATACCTATCAATCCCGCCTCATAAGAAGCGGGATTCTGCGAGAAGAAATGAAGGGTTATTTATCGTCTGATGACGGTTCCATTGAGCTTTGAATTTTCTTTAAGAGCTCAGTTGCCCCACCTTGCGAGTTCAACAAACTTGCTAACGCAACATTGCTCAAGTCACTGCTTTTCAGTTCAGTGTTCTCCAAAATAGCTTTCAAATCTTCTGGTAGGCTTCGGTTTCCATCCACATACTCGGACACCAATGGGTTCAGCACTTTCGATTGCTCAAATTTGGCATCAATTGCAGAGGCATCCATGATAGTACGGCGAATCTGTTCCATACCTTCACCACCAAACAGACGGATATCAGCTTTTGACAGTGCCTCTGCCAATGCTTTCGCGTTTTCACTGACCACGGTTTTCTGTGCATCAATGCGCGCGATTTCCAGATCTTTATCTTGTTGCAGTTGCATCACCCACTTATCGTGGTCGCGCGTATGCTCATCGTATTGTTGCGCCGCTTCAAAGCGTGCAGTTTGTGCTTCTGCTTCTGCCAAGCCCTTAGCACGAAGTGCCTGCGCTTCTGCTTCACCTGCACTTTGCATGGCAAACGCTTCTGCCTCGCCAGTTTCTTTAATGGCCTGAGCGCGCTCACGATCCACTTCGACTTCAGCAAGACCCGTTGCACTGATCATTTCTTTCTCAGCATGTGCCATACGCTCTTTGGCTGCGGCTTCACGTTCTTTCGCCACATAGCCCGCTTCTGCACGTTTGGTCGTGACAATATGCTCCGCTTCCGCTTCGCGTGTCTTCACGGCTAGGTCATTTTCCGCATCACGGGTTTTCACTTTAAGTTCGGCTTCATTTTCAATCAGCAAACGCTCTGCACGTTCTTTTGCTGCATCTTTCTCAGCGCGAGCACCAACCAATAATTCAAGCTGCGCGGCTTCTGCAGCCGCTTCTGCTTCAATCATCTTCACGCGTTTTTCACGGCCTACACGCTCATTAACACGAAGGTTTTCAGTCTCTTCCTCTTCACGCGCAATTTTACGTTCAATTTCAACACGCTGAGAGCGTGTTTCGGAAACAGCTTTGAGCGCTTCTTCAACCGTTGTCTCTTTCTGCATTTCACGCTCAGCCACTTCCGTCGCTGTACGTACTTTTTCTGTTTCAACAGAACGGGTCAGCTCTTCTTGCTGAATAGCCACTTGGCGCTGATTGGCGATACGGGTCATTTCAACTTCCATTTCCACGCTTTCACGCTTCTTGGACACTTCTTCTTCCGTTTCTAATTTCGCCAACTCAGTGACGCGCAAATACTCCTGTCGCTTCTCAGCCGCTAGCGCTTCTTCTTGCGCGGTAATAATGTCAACTTCACGTTGAGTACGCGCAATACTCTCTTTTTCTTGCTTATCTAACTGCAGACGGTTTGCTTCCGCTTCAACGTTTTTCTTCTTCATCGTTGTGCGTTCATCCTGACGGATAGCATTCGTTTCTGTGTTCTTTTGA
This sequence comes from Enterovibrio norvegicus DSM 15893, assembly GCF_900115495.1. Taxonomy (GTDB): domain Bacteria; phylum Pseudomonadota; class Gammaproteobacteria; order Enterobacterales; family Vibrionaceae; genus Enterovibrio; species Enterovibrio norvegicus. The sequence goes on from NZ_FOWR01000023.1 coordinate 38,101, forward strand.
GCAGTAATTGCTGAGATTTTACGAATACCTTCAACATCAAGAATGTTATCCGGGCTATGAGCATCCAGCGCGGTTTGGTCAACTTTATCGATAACCACATCGTAGATTTTGAAACCATCCATTTCGCTGCCGATAACTTCAACAACCGCATCACGGAACGCACGGCGATTGGTGAGCAATTCTTCAAACTCAAATTGCTTTACCGCCGTTTTCAATGCTTCTGAAAATTTAGGTTGGAAGTGTTCTTTTAAACGTTCAAGATTCGAGGCTTCATGTGCTGTGAAGAGTTTGGCTACACGAACAATGTCTTCTTCTTCATGATTTACACCGATATAAAAATCAACTCTTAAGTCCGCTCGGATGTTGTCTCGGCAGTGAAGACCTTCATACTCTTCGCCTTCCTGATCTTTACGACCACTGCGTACAACAGAGATTTTCTTACGCGTAATGTCCATGTATTCGAATCGGTTAACAATCGGCCACACAAACGTACCAGTTAACGAAGCGCGTGTACGGTGAAGTCCGTTCACAATAAGTGCGTCACCCTCACCACGTACTTTTTTATAACGAGAGGTGAGAAAAACCATGACGATAAGGAAAACGCTGATGCCAATGCCGATAAAAATGATGCTAGGGGAAATTTCCATTTCCAACTCCTGATTTATAGTCCGTTATGCTTTCGCTACCACGTAGCGATTTGAAGTGTCATCTTTGAAGACGATGACCACTTCTTCTCCGTATTGAATCGTGCTTTCGTCTTGGAGCATGACATCAAGTAAGAACTCATTACCTTGATGCAATACCACGACTTCCCCTCTTTCTTTGTTAACGACGTTGCTGTGAACCCGCGCTTTCAGACCAATATAGTCAACCTGAGCAAACGCCTTTTTACGGTCGAACAATGGCGCGAGTGGCTTTAACAACAACGCAGATATTGCAAGGGAGAGGTAAGCAACGATTGGGATTGATACGAGATCAATCAAAAGGTTTGTAACACCTGAAAACAGGTTGTTATTCACTTGCGCGGAGTAGAACGATATGACGGTTGCGATAAAGCACGATACGCACAACGCAACCATAAGAGGGACTTTGGATAACACCTGAGGCAATAACAACCCTGCGCCAGGAATATTATCAAGGTCAAAAATGTCAAGATCAGCCGTGAAGCCTTCCACCACATTAAAAACCAGATCTACGAGCATAATGAGGAAAAACACTACAAACGGAATGAAAAATACGCTTGTAGGAAATGCCATCAGCATACCCAGGAACTCACCAACTGCCATATAACGTTACTCTAAACAAAATTTTATATTTTATCGTTGTTTTGATGTCTAAACTTTTTACAACGGTATCCAGACTAACTGAGAATGCTCAGGTTTAAACCCATGAGGCAGGCTTATATGATTGGGTTCAAAGAAATAATTCGGGAAATTCTTATACAAGACAGAGGCTCGGGCTTTTAGCCAGTGCATACAAAATGAGACAGCAATGAGGGTGTTATACGCTGTTGCAGTGATGGGGTCGCGTTTAACATCAGTTATACGCTAGAAAAAAACAAGCCCAGCTTTTCTTCTAGGGCTTGGAATGGCAGCACAGGAGAGTACGCGCCACTCTTTAGCCTTCATCTTTCTGTTTCTTGTTTTTCTACAAGCCAGAAACGAGAAAACCCGAGCATTTCTGCTCGGGTTTCAAATTTGGCGGTGAGTGAGAGATTCGAACTCTCGATACGTTGCCGTATACACACTTTCCAGGCGTGCTCCTTCAGCCACTCGGACAACTCACCGTTTTGTTGTTGAGTGCTTGTCTCAACGAGGCGGTACTATATAGGGCTGGTATATAAAGTCAATTCTTTCACAGGCTCTCAGTGACTGTTCGATGAAAATACCGCCAACTCATCGGGTAAATTGCAATAATGACGCCCGAAAGCGTCATTATGAGGTCGTTGCGTTGATGCTTGTGGCCACTAATTAGGAAGGTAGTATTTCGACCACCCTTCGCTCACCACACCTTTGTCGATCAACCTTTGTACTGTGCTCCGCGTCATTCCCATGCCTTCCAGAATACGTCGGCTTGATGTACCGAACCTTTCTGTTGGTGCAAGGGAGAGAATTTGCCCGCAGGTTGGTCGAATTGCATAGTGGTCAACCATGGTGGTGACATGACCGCTTGGGTGCTCGTCATACACAGAGAACGCGTACGTTCCAAGGTCGATGCCGACTTTGCCATCTTGCCTGCGGGTATAGTGTTCACGTAACCACTCGATGCTCTTGATGTCGGCAATCGCAACATCCAGTGACTGAAAAGTACTCGCCCAGACATCACTGGTGTTTGTTGCCATCATGCGTGAGATCAATTCAGTCTGTTGAGTGTCATCCATCGAAGACAACCCCGCAAAACCTGACACACTTTCAATCTTCTCAAGGTCTTTTTCCGTGGCATCCAAATACACCCAACCATCTTGCGTTTTATAGATATGTGATAGCGCATTGTACCCCAGTGCTTGTCTACCGGATGGCTCATCAAATGGCGCACGATCTTTATAATCGTAACTGTATTTGATTTGCGCGAGGTTGGTGGTCGACGAAAGCGAGGTTCTCGCACGCAGTGCTTCACCCGTATGCTCGCGGTGATAAAGTGCAACCGCGATGCTTAGCCCACCCGCAAAACCACAGTTCACATCCAGCGTACCAATATGCGCGTGTTCTTCCGGTGTTTGTTCGCCACCGAAACGGCTCATGATGCCACTGTTTGCTTGAATGATATCGTCGTAGCCAATGTAATCGGTTTTCTCGCCGCGCTTAGGCCCGCCGAGACAATCGAGACGGCAGAAAATCACATCAGGGTTGATTGATTTCAAGCGCTCATCGCTCAGACCCAAGGCTTCGACCTGGCGCTCTGGCGCATTAATCACAACGACATCGCTGTCTTTCACCAACTGCTCAAAAATCACCTTTCCTTCGTCAGTCAGCATGTCCATTAAGAGGCTGCTTTTGCCGATGTTGGTTTGATAGCTAAACAACACCCCAATCAGCGGATCGTACATCGCCGTCGTTGGATCGAGTTTGGTGACTTCTGCGCCAAACCTGCCAAGGAATGCGGTGGAATGTGGCCCTGCGATGACATTGGTTAGATCCAGAATACGCACGCCTTTGAGCCATAGGTTATCCGACGGCGCAGCCATTGCTAAAGGTGCTGAAGGTGCTGAAGAATACGCTGGGCGTTCTGAAAAGTACTGCGCTGCTTCGCTAACATCACTGATTTTTCGTGGTGCCAATTCACACATTGCATCCGCGCACTCTTCAAACCAAACGAGAGGCCCGGGTTGTTTCATTTCACCATAGATAGGGTCGTCCACCGTGACAATCAAACCGCTTTGATCGCAGTGTTCACTGTTTACCCATTCTTGTGTGGTTCTGTGTGGCGCACCCGGTATGCCATTTTCCCCGAACAGTCTGCCCCACTCTTCTGACGTTTTTGTTAAAAAGACAGCTTTCATCTTTTCAGCAATTTTTCCTGCCCAATTGGAAGGCAGCGGGTAAACACCTATAGAGGTTTCGCCTGACCACTCCGCAATCGGCACGTAGAGGTCATCGACTTCAGGTAACCCCTCTTCCAGCAGCTCGTCGAAAATGCCCAACAAGGTTAGACAACGTTTTGCATGGTTACGGTGTGACGGACACACAACATAGAAAAAGCGCCCATCGAGACATTCATAAGTACGAAAAAAGGGATCGAGAAACTCCTGTAAGTCGTCATAACTCACGTTCATCTCAAGGCCTTCATCATGACGGCGGGCGATTTCATGTTGGCGCATCGTGAGATAACGATCCGGCATATCCTCTATCACAATAGAGTTATAAGAGAGGCCCTCCATTAAGGCTGACGCGACAGGCACTTCAATGTGGTCACCCCGTCCGTGTTTTTCTCGCGCAAACAATGCCAACGCAAGTGAGCTCGCTGAGAGTGTGGTTGCATAGGCCGATCCCAACGCCAAGGGAGAAAAGCTGGGATTGCACCCCATCAACACCCGGTTATAACCCATATCAGTAAACACACCGGATGTAGCCGCGATAATGGCCTCTGTCGCCTTCCATTCTTTTCGTAAAGAATCGTTCGATGCGAAACCGGGAATGGATAGCGTGATGAGTCTTGGGTCTTCAGCGCGAAGGCGATCGAAATCGATACCCAATTTCGTCAGACGCCCTGGACGGAAGTTTTCAATAATGATGTCAGCAGATGCACACAAAGAAAGCGCTTGAGCTAACCCTTCGTCATCTTTCAAATCCAATTCAATACACAGCTTATTTCGATTAAGCACCGCATTGGCGGGATCTTTCCAAAATGCGCCTTCCGCGGGATCAATGTGGATCACATTGGCCCCCAAATCAGCAAGGATCATTGCAACGGCTGGCCCTGCGATGTATTGGCCGAAGTCCACGACATTCACACCGTAAAGTGGCAATGTATTTCTCATTTATTCCAACTCCTGTCCAAAGAGGTATATCCATGAAATGAGAAAGTCCCTTTATAAAGAAAGGGAGCTTCATTGCGACCGATATTAATTTGGCGTTTATTTATTCACCATTAATAAAAATTAGGCCTAAGCGTTAAATAAATTAATGGCTCATACAATTAATTATATAAATCAAGAAATAGCTTGTTTGACTGATCCTTTTCAACCTCGGTCAATAACCAATCAATAAATGCTTGCGCGTGTGGATGGAGGGCTTTTGATTTAGAGCTCACCAAATAAAATGCTTCTTGCGTCGTCACTTTGGTATCAAATAAACGGACCAGCTTTCCTTCATCGATGTATCTTTCGACCAAACTGCTCCTACCGAGTGCTATCCCGCCATGATTGACCGCCACTTCTAACGCATTAACCAAGGTATCGAACTGACTACCACGATCAAACTCTGCATAGGGTAACCCCATGCGTGTGAACCAGTGTCCCCAGCCATCTTCGTAGCCAATGACATGAATTAATTTTTGTCTCAACAAATCACTAGGAGAGAACGCCGTATCCAATGTTGCAGCAAACGTCGGGCTACAAACAGGGTAAAGTACATCCCATGTAAGACGGTGTGCTTCTAAGTGTGCCCATTTGCCTTTACCGTGGGTAACCTCAACATCAAAATTGTTTGAATTTTCACGGTTATTCACCCATATATTACTGGTAATTCTTAGGTTTATGTTTGGATTGTTGTCTGAAAACGTCTGAAGTCTAGGGGCTAGCCAATGGATGAAAAACACCAAGTTCACCCGAACATTAAGCAGCTTTGACCGTCCTTGACCAAACAACTCCTCGGTGATTTCAGACAGTTTTTCAATCGCCTCATGCACCACAGGAAGATAAGCAGCGCCCGCTTCTGTTAACTCAAGCCCCCGCGGAAGACGCACAAACAACGTTGTGCCTAATTGACTTTCCAGCCCCTTGATCTGCTGGCTGATAGCCGCTTGGGTAATGTGCAGTTCTTGGGATGCATGGGTGAAGCTCAAGTGCCTTGCTGCGGCTTCGAAAGAACGAAGCCAATTCAGAGGCGGTAATCTCTTTTTCATCGCTATTTTCCTGATGTGTTTCTTGTCGAATGTAATAAAAACAATTACGTAAAAATCCATCAAAATTATCAACACCCTCACGTATAAATTTTCTTATACCAATGACCGCATTTTTATTAATTGCGAAGGCATCTCTAAATATGAAAGTTTACTTAACGTCAAAAAGCCAAAGGACACATGCTAAATCGCGACAAAATCATGACGCATTTAATACATAAATAAAAAATGTGACGAATAACGGTATTTATATACGCATATTCGGACGAGGAGTTATGCAATGGAAACGGATGTAAATCCAAGCAACTCAAAAGGAATTTTTGCGGGGGTTAACCCTGTCATGGCAATTGGCTCTTCCGCGCTTGCTGTATTGTTTGTTTTATACACGGTGATCATGCCTGAACACGCAAACAGTGTTTATTCAGCCGCTAAAGGCTACATCGCGTCAAACTTTGCTTGGTACTACGTGGGGTTGATGAGCGTGTTTCTGTTCATCGCTGTCTACTTGGTGTTTAGTCGCTACGGCAGCATTCGACTAGGAAAAGATGATGAAAGGCCAGAGTTTGGCTTTTTCTCATGGTTTTCGATGTTGTTCGGTGCAGGAATAGGCATTGGTATTCTATTTTGGAGTATCGCAGAGCCTATGTACCACCTTCAAAGCAATCCGTTTATCTCACCTGACAATGCCCTCACCATTGAAGCGGCACAAGTTGCCATGCGCGTCAGTATTTTTCATTGGGGTTTGCACGGTTGGGGCTTATTTGCTCTTTGTGGACTCTCTCTTGCTTATTTTTCTTATCGCAAAGGCTTACCTCTTTCTATTCGCTCTGGCCTTTACCCTTTATTGGGTAACCGTATTTATGGCCCGATAGGTCATGCTGCTGATTTATTGGCCGTGTTCGGCACCGTTTTTGGTATTGCAACGTCCTTAGGGTTGGGCGCACAGCAAATGAACGCAGGGCTGAATTACCTCTTCGGTATCGAAGTCAGCACAACGACGCAGATGGTATTGATCGTGGTAATTTCAATCATCGCGACGTTCTCGGTCATCACTGGCGTCAACAAAGGTATCCGCATTCTTAGTGAGCTGAATATGCAGCTTACTGTTGTCATGCTTGCGTTCTTTATCATCCTTGGCCCAACGGCATATGTGATTGGATCCTTCTTTACCAATTTAGGCGACTACATGCTCAATGTTACGTCGCTAGGCCTTTGGGTTGATCCAAACCCTGAGCATACGTGGCAAGGTTCTTGGACCATTTTCTATTGGGGATGGTGGATTGCATGGGCACCTTTCTGTGGCATTTTCATCGCGCGTATCTCCCGTGGCCGCACCATTCGTGAATTCATCCTTGGTGTGCTTATCGCCCCCACCATGTTGGCTGCATTTTGGATCACCATTTTCGGCAACACAGCGATGTACATCGAACTGTTTGGTCAAGGCGGCGTGGTAGATGCCGTGAATGACGACCTTACGCTGGCCTTATTCAAAACCATCGAACTGATGGATGCAGGCACTATTCTGACTACGCTCGGTGCATCTATTTGCACCATCATGCTAGTGACGTATTTCGTGACTTCTGCGGATTCCGCCACGCTGGTTATCTGCACCCTCATCTCTATGGGTAACCCTCACCCACCCATGCGTTACCGTATTTTTTGGGGCATGTCGATTGGGCTTGTCGCTGCCGTATTACTGCTTGCGGGTGGGTTAGGCGCATTGCAAACCGCCTCCATCATCGCCGCATTGCCTTATTCCATCGTGATCATCGCCACCATCGTTGGTCTTTACAAAGCACTAAGAGCAGAGCCTCTTCCTGGAAAATCTGAAGTCATAGGAGTAGCAAAATGAGCGCATCAGTCACCTTACCTCGAATGATGGAAATTGGCGGCGGTGCCGTCGCGCAAGTTCCAAACATGGTCAAAAATTTGAATGCATCACGTGTGTTGCTGATCACTGATAAAAACATGGTTGAATTCGGTTACGTCGCGAAGCTTCAAGGCATCCTGATTGAAGCTGATATCGCATCCAGCGTGTATGCCGACACCATTCCTGAGCCAACCTCAAGTTCGATAGAAGAAGCGGTGCTGGTGACGCGTGAAGGCAACTTTGATTGCATCATTGCATTGGGTGGCGGGAGCGCAATCGACAGTGCGAAAGCAGTCAGTATTCTGGCACGCTTTGGCGGAAAAATGCGCGATTACAAAGTGCCTCGCATGGTGAATGAAGAAGGCATTCCTATCATCGCCATTCCAACCACCGCAGGTACTGGCTCCGAAGTAACGCGCTTTACCGTGATCACCGATGACGAATCTGAAGAAAAAATGCTGTGTGTTGGATTAGGGTTTGCTCCCTATGCTGCGGTTGTCGATTATGAACTCACCATGTCTCTGCCTGCCCGCACCACCGCAGACACAGGCATTGATGCCCTTACTCACGCTATCGAGGCATACGTGAGCAAAAAGGCCAGCCCATTTAGCGATTACCACGCCCTTGAAGCCATTCGCCTTATCGCGCCGAACCTTCGGACGGTTTATCACGACGGTAAAGACACGGATGCACGTGAGAAACTCATGCGCGGCGCAACCTACGCGGGCATCGCGTTTTCAAATGCATCGGTTGCCTTGGTGCACGGCATGAGCCGCCCAATTGGCGCGTTCTTCCACGTGCCGCATGGCTTATCAAACGCCATGTTATTACCTACCGTGACGGCATTCTCCATTGAAGCAGCGCCGGAACGCTATGCAGACTGCGCGGTTGCCATGGGCATTGCTCAACAAGACGATCCGATCGATGTCGCCAATGCGCGTTTGATCGAGGAGCTTACCGCTATCAATCTCGAACTCAACGTTCCCACTCTGAAAGAATTTGGGGTGGAATTCTCCATGTTCGAAACCGTACTCAACACCATGATCGAACAAGCCTTGCTGTCCGGCTCGCCCGCTAACAACCCGAAAGTGCCGACGCCCGATGAAATGAAAAATCTTTACCTAAATCTTTGGTCTTAAGGAAGAGGAACCACACAAATGAAAACAATTGGACACTTGATCAACGGCGAACAGCGAGAAGAGGGCGAGCAAACACAATTGGTGTACAACCCTGCAACGGGCGAAGCCACAAAAGAGCTGTTATTGGCCAATGATGACCTGGTGGATGAAGCCATCGAAGCCGCGAGAACGGCTTTCCAAACATGGCGAAATGAACCGCCGATCAAGCGCGCGCGTGTCATGTTCCGCTACAAGCAATTATTGGAAGAACATAAAGATGAGATTTGCCGACTGATTGGTGAGGAGCACGGCAAGATCGCCCACGATGCAGCGGGCGAATTGCAGCGTGGTATCGAAAACGTTGAATACGCATGTTCAGCCGCAGAGTTATTGAAAGGCGAATTTAGCAAGAACGTCGGCCCATCGATTGATTCTTGGTCAGAACATCAACCTCTGGGTGTGGTTGCGGGCATTACGCCGTTCAACTTCCCTGCCATGGTGCCACTTTGGATGTTCCCGATGGCGATCGTCTGCGGTAACTGCTTTATTCTCAAGCCGTCAGAAAAAGACCCCAGTGCCGCGTTGTACATTGCCAATCTTCTCAAACAAGCCGGTCTGCCTGATGGCGTGATGCAAGTCATTCAAGGCGGCAAGCCTGTGGTCGATCGCCTGCTTAAAAGTGCAGACGTCGAAGCCATCAGCTTCGTTGGCAGTACGCCGATTGCAAAGTACATTTACGAAACCGCAAGTCAAAACGGCAAACGTTGCCAAGCGCTAGGCGGTGCGAAGAACCACGCCATCGTGATGCCTGATTGCGACCTCGACAATGCGGTAAACCAACTGATTGGTGCGGCATACGGTTCAAGTGGTGAACGCTGTATGGCCTTGTCTGTTGCAGTTGCCGTCGGCAACGAAACCGCCGATAAGCTCGCAGCCATGCTCAAGCCAAAGTTAGAGGAACTTCGCGTGGGCGCGTTTTATGACAATGACAACGATTTTGGCCCGCTGATCAGCCGAGAACATCAGCAAAAAGTGGTGTCATACATTGATTCGGCAGAGCAAGATGGCGCCACGATTGTTGCTGATGGAAGACACCCCAATATTGAAGGTTACTCAAGCGGGTACTTTGTTGGGCCGACGTTGATTGATAATGTGTCTCCGACCATGGAAAGCTATCAACAAGAAATCTTCGGGCCTGTTTTACAAATCATCCGCGCGGATTCGATGCAAGACGCGATGGATTTGATCGACAAACATGCTTACGGCAATGGCACCTGCATCTTTACACGTGACGGTGAAGCCGCGCGCTACTTCTCGGATAACATCAAGGTCGGCATGGTCGGTATCAATGTGCCGCTCCCTGTTCCCGTCGCTTACCACAGCTTTGGCGGCTGGAAACAATCTCTGTTTGGTGACTTACACGCCTACGGACCTGATTCAGTCAAATTCTATACCCGTAGGAAAACCATTACACAACGTTGGCCATCAGCCAATGTACGTGAAGGGGCGACGTTCTCGATGCCAGTGCTCTAATTCGGTAATGACATGGCTCACAACAAAACCCAGCCTCGCGCTGGGTTTTGATTGTTTAGATGGCCCATTTCTCACAGGTGAAGCGCTTTGCGCTGAAAAGTCGCCATTTTTTTTCAGTACTTAGCAAGTCACTGCTAGAATACAGCCAACATCAATACAGAGACGTAGATATGCAAGTTTCGCTCACGCAATTTATGACAGATAACGATTTAGAAAATCAGTTGTTATCTGAGATGCAAACAAAAGGCTTTGTTACCGCCATGGCGGCAGCACCTTACATGATTGATCCAAGTGAATGGTTAGCTTTCATGTGGGGCGGAGAGGAAGAGTCACCGTTCTCAAGTCACGAACAGCTTGAGCAATACGCGAATATCATCGTCAACTTGTGGAACGAGCAACGCGGCGCGCTGCTGTCTGCCGAGTGGCAATGGCCTGAAGGCTGCGCGCTGAGCGATACCGACATTGTTACCGCCGACACTCGCCTCTACTGTGAAGGCCTGCTTCAAGGTTGGACACTTGCACGTGATGATTGGGAAATTCTGATGCCAGAAGATTCCCAAGAAAGCGCCCTGCTTGGCGGCGTGTTGCTGTCAATTAGCCTGCTGTTCGATCCAGAAGCTGCACTGCCAACCCTTGAAGCACAAGGCGCCGCAGAATTGGCCCAATTCGAAGAAATATTCAAAGGCATGCCAGTGATGCTTTGTGGCCTGACGCAACGCGCAGCGCAGCTTGTAGAAGAGGCGTAATCCGCTCTCGATCTCAAACACATACTTTCAAACGGCTGCCACTGTGCAGCCGTTTCTATAACCGCGGTCTACATACAAACACAACCTGAAGATGCAGGATTCAGCTCGCTCGAAGGGAGGGCATAAACATTGTGCTTTTTATGAGCAAAACAAATCGCGCACTGTTCGAATAATCCTGATATAGTCCCGCCCCTTGCTTTCAACATCCCCATGTTTTCAGCAAACAACGATGTCCGGCGCTGTTTCGCGTGTCTCCTGTCAACCAGTGATACAACTATCACGACAAGATTCATCGGATAATCACCTTTTCATGTCATACGCTACCAACAGGTAGTATTGCTCGGGATACCTCCGTGACCAAAGAATCAAACTCTGCAGGCCAACAGGCTGCGTTTTCTACATTGCCGCTAAAAGCGGAACTAATTTCTACCTTGAATACGATTGGTTTTGAAACCATGACGCCGATTCAAGCGCAAAGTCTCCCTGCCATTTTGGACGGGAAAGACGTTATTGGTCAGGGAAAAACAGGCTCGGGCAAAACCGCAGCGTTCGGTTTGGGTTTACTCAACCGTTTAGACGTGAAGCGTTTCCGTATTCAAACATTGGTGATGTGTCCGACGCGTGAACTGGCTGACCAAGTCGCCGTAGAAATCCGCACCTTGGCGCGTGGCATTCACAACATCAAAGTGCTCACCCTATGTGGTGGTGTCCCAATGGGCCCTCAGATCGGTTCACTTGAGCACGGTGCACACATCGTTGTTGGCACACCAGGTCGTATTCAAGACCACCTAGAAAAGGGCCGTCTGTCATTAGAGAACGTGAACACCTTGGTGCTTGATGAAGCTGACCGCATGCTAGAAATGGGCTTCCAGCCTGCATTAGATGCCATCATTCAAGATATTCCAGCAGGTCGCCAAACCTTGCTGTTCAGTGCAACGTTTCCATCGCAGATCCAAGCGATCAGCAAGCAAATTATGAATAGCCCGCTGATGGTGAAAGTAGAATCTACTCACGATAACAGCAGCATTTCACAACACTTCTATCAGTGTGAAGGCAACCGTCAGCGTATGGACGCGTTGCTGTTATTGCTGCTTAATCACCAGCCAGAAAGTGCGGTGGTGTTCTGTAACACCAAACGTGAGACCAAAGATGTTGCGGCGTGCCTTGAGAATGAAGGCTTCTCAGTCGTTGCATTGCACGGTGATTTGGAACAACGCGACCGCGACCAAATGCTGCTTAAATTCGCGAACAAGAGTGTCACTGTGATGGTTGCAACCGACGTTGCAGCACGTGGCCTCGACATCGATTCATTGGATGCCGTGATTAACTACCACGTTGCGTTCGACACTGAAGTACACGTTCACCGCGTAGGCCGTACTGGCCGTGCGGGTAGCCAAGGTGCTGCTTACACCCTTTACGGCAGTGAAGACGGTTACAAAATCGCGTTGCTTGAAGATTACCTAGGCCGCGAAATCAAAGGTGAAGAACTGCCAGATTCGTCTGTCATGCAAGCATTGCCACCAGAGCCTTTGATGGCAACACTGCACATTGATGGCGGTAAGAAAAGTAAAGTTCGCCCAGGTGACATCCTTGGTGCACTGACTGGCGGCGATGACGGCATTCAAGGTGCTGACGTTGGTAAAATCAAAGTCACGGATTACCGCTCTTACGTTGCCGTTAAACGCAACGTGGCGAAGAAAGCGCTGAAGAAATTGTCTGCAGGCAAAATCAAAGGCCGCACATATCGTGTGTGGCAACTGCGCTAATTTAGACCTCAAGAGTTACGCTGCTTTTATGGAATAGAAAATGCCGTCTCCACAGACGGCATTTTAATGTCTAAAATTTCACCCCAGCGTCATGCTCCCTCACGTACATCTCGACGACTCATCACAATCATGATGATGGCAGGAATGTTCATCAAAATGCCATAAAGCAAGGGCGTCAGCGCGAGTTGTGGTTGATTAAGCTGAACCACGGCAACGAATATTGCTGTCCCTGCATTTTGAATTCCGACTTCGATAGATAACGTTTTCGACAACCTTGCATCACCGCCAATTCCTTTCGCCACAGCAACGCCCAGTGCCATACCAAGAACACAGAGAAGAAGCACAGCGATAGAAGCAACGGAAAAGAGTTGATTGAAGACTTTGGTGTTCGCCGCGAGGGTGATCGCGACAGTGAAAAATAGCGCCCACAACGCAGTACGACCGGCAAACTGAGCAAATCGCTCAAAGCCAGCCGACGAACAATAGTGCTTGAACATCATCCCCAACAATACCGGCACCAGAGTCACCGCAATAAGCTGCATGATGGCCGTTTTCATAGGAATGATGGCTGACACATCCGACAAAACAAACGGCAGCATTAACGGCAAACTGAACGGAATGATAAGGCTGCTTATCGCTGTCATCGTGATAGAGAGTGCTGAATCGCCCCCGCAAAGATGACAAATTGCATTTGAAGATGCACCACCCGGTGCTAACGCCAATATCCACAGCCCCACCGCCACCACTTCGGGAAGATTGAAGAGTTGAATTAAGCCATAAGCAATGATCGGCAAACCGATAAGCTGAGCAGACAGGCCCGCAGCCACCTTACCAGGAAATTGGGAAACACGCTTAAAGTCAGCAACGGTGAGGGTTAACCCCACACAAAACATCATCCAAGCAAGCGCGACAGGCAAGCCAATAGTTAGCATGGTTTGACTCATAGAATATCCTTCACTGACATCGAAACGACCCGCTGGTTATTATTGTTTTCGTGTTGCTCGTACATGATTTTCACGTCGTAAATAGGCGGGTTCAACGCGCGGAACAATTTAACAGATCAAAAAAGGCGAACAATGCGTTCGCCTTTAAACTAGAGAGAGCATCAAACTTTATGCGTTGCCTTTCACTTGGAGTTGCAGCTCCGCAGCGAAATCTAACATACGATTCAGTGGGATCAGCGACTTCTGGCGAATGGCTTCATCAACATGAATTTCATGCTGCACGCCGCCTTCTTTCAGCGCAAGCTCAATGGCTTTTAAGCCGTTCATTGCCATCCAAGGGCAATGCGCACAACTTCGGCACGTTGCACCAGCACCGGCGGTTGGGGCTTCGATAAGTTCTTTATCTGGCACGACTTGCTGCATCTTGAAGAAAATGCCTTTGTCCGTCGCCACGATCATCTGCTTTTGAGGAAGCTCTTTTGCAGCCTTAATAAGCTGACTGGTGGAACCCACGGCATCAGCAAGTTTTACCACGCTGGCAGGTGATTCAGGGTGAACAAGGATTGCTGCGTCTGGGTAAACCGCTTTCATGTCCTTGAGGGCTTTGGCTGAAAACTCGTCGTGCACCACGCACTCGCCTTGCCACAGCAACATCTCTGCACCGGTTTTATTCGCAATGTACGAACCAAGGTGACGGTCAGGGCCCCAAATAATCGGTTTATCCTGCGCATCCAGATGTTCAACGATTTCCAATGCAATCGACGAGGTGACAACCCAATCCGCGCGTGCTTTTACCGCTGCCGACGTGTTGGCATAAACCACCACAATATGATCAGGGTGCGCATCGCAGAAAGCAGAAAACCTGTCTTCCGGGCAGCCTAGATCCAGTGAGCATTCCGCGTCTAGCGTCGGCATGATCACGTTCTTTTCTGGGGTCAAGATTTTCGCACTCTCGCCCATGAAACGGACGCCAGCAATCAACAACGTTTTCGCAGGGTGTCGATTACCGAACTTGGCCATCTCAAGAGAATCACCCACAAAGCCGCCGGTTTCTTCCGCCAGCGCCTGAATCTCAGGGTCGGTGTAATAATGCGCAATCATGACTGCGTCTTTCTCTTTCAAAAGCTGTTTGATGTTTTCGATGTAGTCTGATTTTTGCTGCTCAGACAGCACCTCCGGCTTAGGAGGGAAAGGATATACCGTCTCAGCGGTATTAATAATCTGGCTCATCCACTTACTCAGATATGCTTGCAGTTCGGCCATTATACACGCCTTATAGCAGCATTTTCATCTCAGAAAACGTGTTGTAGCTTAGAGACGCAATAAATTTGCAAAGAAAAAGCCGACTCAAGGTCGGCTTTATAGGGGAGTTGTTACGTTTACTTCTTCATTTGCTTTTCGGCTTGGCTTGCCGTGGTTGACCCTGGGTACTCGGCCACCACTTTTTGGAACAAGCTCTTCGCCGCAGCTTTATCGCCTTCACGATCTGCAATCATGCCAAGCTTGAGCAATGCATCAGCACGCTTGCTTGATTTTGCAACCTGACTGACAGCATCAAAATGCTGCTTAGCCAGACTTAGCTCACTTTTAGAGAAGTAAAGCTGACCCAACCAATAGTGTGCATTTGGCTTATAGATTGATTGAGGGTACTTGGTCAAAAACGCATTGAAAGCATCTGTGGCACCTTGGTAGTTTTTCTCTTTGAGAATCAGGTTCACGGCTGCATCGTACTCTGCGTTTTCAGACTGATTGTTTGAATACGCTTCTGACGTTGCAGGCTTTTCCGTTTTGTTTTCGACAGCAGGTGCTGGTTTTGCGGTGCGAAGCGTATCGATTTCACGGTACAAGTCGCGTTGGCGTTCCAACATCTGATTTAATTCATAGCTGTTTCTTTCAACAGTGCCGCGCAATTCGTCCAACTCGCCTGCCATTTGTTCGAGCTGGCGCTGCATATCGATTTGCATTTGGTTGCGGGCTTCTAGCATTCGCTCCAAGCGCTCTACAGAGCTACTGCTACCACCACCTAACTCAGTCACCGGAGCAGGTGCAGCAGCCACAGGGGCTGCCACACTCACCAGTAACGCCAGCGATAAAGAACGCAAAGTGTTACTGTTCATAATGATTTACCTTCTAACTTAGTAAACCAGAACCGCACGGCGGTTCTTCGCGTACGCTTCTTCACCTTGGCCTAGCACCAATGGTTTCTCTTCGCCGTAGCTTACGATAGAAATTTGAGAAGCTGGAACACCTAGCGCTTGCAGGTATTTCGCTACTGCGCTCGCACGGCGCTCGCCAAGTGCGATGTTGTATTCTGGTGTACCACGCTCATCGGCATGACCTTCTACAACCACTTTAATGCTGTCGTTTGCACGCAGGAATTCAGCGTGTGCATCTAGCATGTCTTCAAACTGTGGCAATACAGAGTAGTCATCAAAGTTGAAGTAAATAGTTTGAGACTGACGCAGTTCGTTTGCACGAATTTCTTGCTCAGTCAGACTGCCTTGGCCGCCGTCTACTGGTGTTACGATAGTGGTTTCTTGACCTTTGTTGGTTTCAGAACCCGTGCTATCAGTAGAGCTGTCGCTAGAGCTACACGCCGCTAGGGTAAACATAGGTAGCGCTACCGCCAAACCCTTAAGTACTTTATTCAATTGCATCTCGTTTTCCTTAATTTCAAATAAGCGCAAATATTATTGGAACGGGGACCATGTTGGTGCCCTAACTCGGCCGTTTGTTGCTGGTAGTCGTGCTTTAAACCGTCCATCAATAGAAACCAGTGAAAGTACGTTATTACGCCCATAGACCGAGCTGTAAATGACCATGCTGCCATTCGGTGCGAGGCTTGGTGATTCATCAAGCATCGTTTTGGTTAGAACTTCTACGGCACCCGTTTGCAAATCTTGTTTTGCAATGTTGTAACCTGAGTCCGAGCGGTGAACCATTACAAGGAATCTACCATCCGGTGTCAGCTGACCACCGAGGTTTTGGCTACCCTGCCAAGTCAACCTGTTGGTAGAACCGTCGGCTAAATTTACTCGATAAATCTGTGGTTTACCACCCCGGTCTGACGTAAAGATCAAAGACTGCCCATCTGGATCCCAGAAAGGTTCAGTGTTGTTCGCGCGCCCTTTGGTGATTTGTTCCATCTTGCGCGTTCTCAGATCTAACACATAAACCTGCAAGCTGCCGGTCTTGGAAAGAACCAAAGCTAACTTGTTGCCATCCGGAGAAAATCTTGGCGAACCATTGTGACGAGGAAATGACGAAATCATTTCTCGCTCACCGGTGTAAATGTTCATTAAGAAAATTTGTGCCTGACCGTTTTCAAAACTCACGTAAGCAAGCTGTTTACCGTCAGGCGACCACGCAGGGGACATCAAAGGTTGCTTTGAACGCAGCACCAACAGTTCGTTATAACCGTCGTAATCAGACAAACGAAGTTGATAAGGGTGTTCCGATTTATCATCAATCACAACGTAGGCAATACGTGTTAGGAACGCGCCCTTTTCACCCGTTAGCTTTTCATACACCAAATCTGAAATACGGTGCGCGTATTGACGAAGCTGCTTGCCGTTGACCGTTTTGCGGTTATTAAGCAAAAGGTGGTCTTTGGTCAGTACCAATTCTCCGGTTGCTGACAAGCCTTTGCTTGTGCCGCCTGTTAACTGGCCGCGAACCACATCGATCAATTGGTACTCAATCAGGTATTTCCCATCAGGTGTTGGGCTGATTTTACCTGTCACAAGCGCATCGACCCCTAACGCAGTCCAATCGTTGAAATCCACGTTTTCATCGCTGTATGGCGTTTGTGGCATTTTGTCGGTTGGGACTGGGCTGAATTTGCCACTGCGTTGAAGATCTGATGCGATAACATCAGACACATTGGTCGGTAACTTGCCTTCGCCTTCCCAGTTAAAAGGGACAATGGCGATAGGACGTGCGGAACTGATCCCTTCAGTAATAACAATTCTCAACTCAGCATAAGCTGACGGTGCAAAAACGATGAAAAATGTAATGGCACTAAATAGAATTCGTTTGAACATAAATATCCTTTATTTCTATGGCCTAAACTCGAAGACAAACTCCAGAAATTGCTTTTTAACATCCTCGTCTTCAGGCATTGGAAATGTACCTACTGCGAAAATCGCCGCACTTCCTATACGACAAGCAATTGGATCGCCCTTGAGTTCTTGAACATCCTGAACGAAACCAGTTCTGGAAAGCTTCAACCTCAAATCACATATCTGGCCATTCGGCACTGCGTCTTTGTTGTATTTACTTGATATGCTCTTACTAAATATACTGATGTAACGTGCAACTTCATCACTCACGAAACGCCCTCGAGCCGAACCGCGATTTGCCGATTCGGACTCGAGACCGCTAAAAAGCTCGTTGAGGGCAGCCTCCTGCTCTGCCTGCTTCTTACGTGCAGCTTCAGCTTTACGCTCAGCTTCTACACGTGCAGCTTCCGCTTTGCGGGCTGCCTCTTCGGCTTTTTTCTGCTCAGCTAGCTTACGTTTACGCGTTTCTTCTGCCTTGCGGGCTTCTTCTTCAGCGCGTTTTTTCTCTGCTAACTGACGCTCACGTTCTGCTTCTGCTTTCTTACGTTCTTGTTCAGCACGCACGCGCTCAGCTTCTGCCTTTTTCGCCGCTTCTTCTGCTTTACGCTGTTCTGCGACCTTGCGCTGGCGTTCCGCTTCTGCTGCCGCAGATTTCTCTTGGGCGATGCGTGTGGCTTCTTTAGCTTTGCGTTGTTCTTCAGCCTCTTTTTTACGGGCTTCCGAAATACGCTTGCGCTCAGTTTCCGCTTCTCGTGTCGCTTTTTCAGCCGCCAGCTTTTCAGCACGTAATTCGCGAAGACGTTTCTCTTCTTGTTCGCGCTGCTTTTCAAGTTGATCAGCTTGTTGTTCTAAGCGACGAAGGCGATCGCTCTCTTGTCGTTTAGCTTCATCACGTTGCTGACGAATTTTTCGCGCTTGTTCGTTCACAACGCTCGGGTCTATAACGACCGCTTCAATACTCTGCCCCGCAGGCTGATGCGATACTTTTGTGAAATCAGCGCCCCACAACAATCCTCCAAACAACGCGGCATGCAAAAGCACGGATATGATCGTTGCGCCTGAGTAGCTTGTGTTCTCGTTCTTCTTCATTCAGTTACTCATCTCACGAATCAAGCGGTTCGGTCATGAGTCCTACCGAGGACACACCCGCTTGGTTCAACGCATCCAATGTTAGGATGATCTCTGAATAAGGCACTCGACCATCACCGCCAACCAATACTGGCGATTTAGGGTTTAGCTCAAGTTCCGCTTTTACGCGCACCAACATATCTTGCAACGACAAGCCACGCTCCATATCACCATTGTTGACACTCAAGCCCAGGCCGCCATTTTGGTCGACCTCAACAATGATAAATGCGCCACTGTCTGCGTCACTTGCAAGGTCTGCCGCCGTTTTCGCGGTAGATGTTTGTGGAAGGTCAACATCCACGCCCTGCGTAACAAAGGGTGCTGTTACCATAAAGATAATAAGCAACACCAACATGACATCGATGTATGGCACCACGTTTATCTCGGCAGTCATTTTCCGCCGTTTAGATTGATAAGGCATGGCTTACTCCTTCGGTGCAGCGAATGCCTGACGGTGCAAAATGCTAGAAAACTCTTCCATGAAGTTCACATAGTTATTTTCGAGCTTACCTACCTTGGAGGTTAACTTGTTGTATGCCATTACCGCGGGGATTGCAGCAAATAGGCCCATTGCCGTTGCTACTAGCGCTTCCGCGATACCTGGCGCAACCATGGCCAACGTCGCCTGCTTCACCGCACCCAGTGCGATAAATGCATGCATGATGCCCCACACCGTACCAAATAGACCGATGTAAGGACTGATTGAGCCCACGGTTGCTAAGAATGGTAGGTTGGTTTCGAGTGATTCAACTTCTTTCGATAGCGACACGCGCATGGCACGGCCTGTTCCTTCCATCACCGCTTCTGGCACTTTGCCGTTGCTGCGGTGAAGGCGCGCGAACTCTTTAAAGCCCGAATAGAAAATTTGTTCACTGCCTGTCAGCTGGTCTTTACGCGCTTGCACTTCTTGAAACAGCTGAGAAAGATCCATTCCAGACCAAAAACGGTCTTCAAAACGTTCTGCTTTTGCAGTCGCCTGAGAAAGGATTTGAGAACGTTTGATGATCATCGCCCAAGACACGATTGACATCCCAAGCAGAACTAACATCACTGCCTTAACGAGCAGACTCGCTTGCAAAAACAGATCAAGGATTGACAGTTCAGCGCTCACTTAAAATCTCCGATTGAATCGATGGGGGGATGGATTTGGGTTTCATTTTCTCAGAATCGACACAGGCTACCTTAACGACGGCCCGACACAATACCTGCCCGTCTGAATTAACTAAATTCTGACAGAAAGTGAGGGTCACACGACGCAGCTCTGACACCGTTGTTTCTACGGTTAACAATTCTTCGAACCTTGCGCCCTTGATAAAGTCGATATCCATATGACGTACCACGAACGCAGTGTGTTCTTTAAATAGCACTTGTTGATTGACACCGATGCTACGTAAAAGTTCTGTCCTTGCGCGTTCGAAGTACTTGATATAGTTCGCATGATATACAAGACCACCAACATCAGTATCTTCGTAGTAAATACGAACCGGCCAGCAGAATGGGTGGGGTTGGCTCATCCGGTAATTACCTGAAATCCATAATAAGGTTTAGCGAATTACTATAACTGACTTACTCAAGGTATTGAAAGCACGTTGCACCGTAGTACATCACGATTGGCGCAAAATAAAACAGCCTGAGGCCAAAGGCACTCAGGCTGCTGCATAAATGAACGGTCATTGCGTCTTTAAATGAATGCAATCGTGAGGATTGAAATCATCACAGCCCATGCAAGCGGTGGGAAAAAGACCAATTGCCAAAACCAAAAGCGCGGTTTGAATGCCATGCCGTGAATGATTCCCGTGCATGTCGCCCAAATCAGTGCTGGAGCATTAGCGACACTGAAGCCACCAATGTTGTCCGCAAAGGTCTGCGGATCCCAAATCACCCATCCCGCGCATGTCAGGGCAAGCACCAATGACATGATCATCAACACACGCTTATGAAGACGGTCGTGCAGACCGTCCAGCAAAGCCGTGAATTTAGTCTTCACTGTCGTGATCCATGGCTTCAGTGTGTTCTAACCAAAGCGCATTGATAATACCGAACGAACACGCCAGCAATACACCTAGAATCCAAGCGAAATACCACATGGTTGACTCCTTCTCTTAGTACAGTGAGGTTTTGTTTTCTTCGATGAACTTGTCATCAAGACGACCAAACATTTTGTAGTAACACCACGCGGTGTAAGACAAGATGATTGGCACCATAACAAACGCAACGCCAGTCATAATGTTCAGCGTCAATTCGCTCGAGGTCGCATCCCACATGGTTAAGCTGTGAGACGGGAACAAGCTAGATGGCATCACGAATGGGAACATCGCAAAACCTGCTGTCAAAATAACACCCGCAATCGCCAAGCTGTTGAACAAGAACGCAAAGCCGTCACGTTCAAAACGTGCACACACAGCAACCAGCAGCGGCATGAATACAGCCAACGCAGGTGCAGTCCAAAGGATTGGGTAAGCGTCGTAGTTATTGAACAATGCACCTGTTAGGGTCATCACTTCTTTGTTCAGAGGGTTTGACGTTGCATTGGTCACGATCTCACTGGTGATCACATAACCTTCAATGCTCTGTGCCCAGAAGCCCGCCAAAGCAAAACATACTGCCGTCAGAATCGCAGAAATTTGCGCCACGCTACGTGCACGGGTGTGCAGCGCATCGGTGGTTTTCATCTGAAGGTAAGCCGCGCCTTGCGTCACGATCATGAACAAGCTAACCAGACCACACAGAATCGCAAACGGATTCAACAAACCAAAGAACGAACCTTTGTAAGTCGGGATCAGGAATTCGCTTAGCTCAAACGGTACACCTTGAAGTAGATTACCGAACGCCACACCGAAAATAATAGGTGGAACGAAACTACCAATGAAAATTCCCCAGTCCCAGGTTTTACGCCAGCGCGGGTCTTCAATTTTCGAACGGTAGTCGAAGCCAATTGGGCGCAACCACAATGCGGCTAGCGTCAGAATCATCGCCAAGTAGAAACCTGAGAATGACACTGCGTAGACCAACGGCCATGCAGCGAACAACGCACCGCCCGCGGTGATTAACCATACTTGGTTACCATCCCAGTGCGGGGCAATCGAGTTAATCATGACACGGCGCTCGTTATCGGTCTTACCAATAACGGGGACCAAGGCACCCACACCCATGTCGAAGCCATCTGTGACTGCGAAGCCAATCAGCAGAACACCAATCAGTGCCCACCAGATCAGACGTAGAATCTCGTATTCAAACATGTCTCACGCTCTCCTTATGCTTCAACTTGACGCGCAAGATCCGTTTCCGGGGTCTTTAGCTTTTCAAAGTGATAACGGCCTGTTTTTAGGCTGCTAGGGCCTAAGCGTGCGAATTTAACCATCAAGTACACTTCGGCAATCAAGAACACTGTGTACAGTAGAACGATTGCAACCAATGAGGTGATGATTTCTGACGCGGGAACATTAGACGCGGCCATGTGTACAGGCAGAATTTCACCCACAGCCCACGGTTGACGGCCATATTCTGCAACGAACCAACCTGCTTCACAGGCAATCCAAGGCAATGGAATACCAATCAGTGCGAGTTTCAGAAGCCATGGTTTTTCGTCGATTTTCTGACGACAGGTTTGGTAGAACGCCATACCGAAGATAAACAGCATTGCGAAGCCACATGCAACCATGATGCGGAAACTCCAGAATAACGGCGCTACCTGCGGAATAGAGTCTTTCGCAGCTTGTTTGATTTGCGCTTCCGTTGCATCAACAACGTTTGGTGTTTGTTCTTTCAGTAGCAGACCAAAACCAAGATCTTTCTTCACGTCATCAAACGCTGCGATGTTTTCAGGCGTTCTTTCACCTGCACGCAGTTTTTCAAGCAAACCATAAGCAATCATACCGTTACGAATACGCACTTCGTGCTCATCAACGATGTCATGAAGGCCAGTCACTTGCTTATCGAAAGAACGCGTCGCAATAATACCCATCACATAAGGGATTTTGATCGCGTAATCGGTTTCCATGGTTTCTTGGTTCGGGAAGCCAAACACGGTGAACGCAGCAGGTGCTGGCTCTGTGTGCCATTCCGCTTCAATCGCAGCAAGCTTAACCTTCTGAACGTCACCCAGCTCATAGCCAGATTCATCGCCCAGAACGATAGTAGACAGGATACCGGCGATACCAAACGATGCGGCGATCGCGAATGAGCGACGTGCAAACGCCACATCACGGCCTTTCAGTAAGTAGTAAGCACTGATACCCAGAACGAACATTGCGCCTGTGGTGTAACCCGCTGCCACTGTGTGTACAAACTTCACCTGAGCAACAGGGTTAAGTACAACTTCAGCAAAGCTCACCATTTCCATTCGCATGCTTTCGAAGTTGAACTCAGCACCCACTGGGTTTTGCATCCAGCCGTTAGCAACAAGGATCCAAAGTGCGGAGAAGTTAGAACCGATAGCGGTTAGCCATGTCACTGTAAGGTGTTGACGCTTAGAGAGACGATCCCAACCGAAGAAGAACATACCCACGAGAGTCGATTCTAGGAAGAAGGCCATCAAGGCTTCAATCGCAAGAGGGGCACCAAAGATGTCGCCGACGTAGTGAGAATAGTATGCCCAGTTTGTACCAAACTGGAACTCCATCGTCAGGCCTGTTGCAACGCCTAGCGCGAAGTTAATACCGAAAAGCTTACCCCAGAACTTGGTCATGTCCTTGTAGATTTGCTTGTCAGTCATGACATAGAGCGACTCCATGATGGCAAGCAGAAATGCCATACCTAAAGTCAGTGGGACAAATAAGAAGTGATACATCGCGGTGAGAGCAAATTGGAACCGCGACAGATCCACAATATCAGTTAACATGTTAACTCCTTCCTCGTCAGGCTGGCTGACGCGCGATACTTTCGTATCGATAAGTAAATGCTTAAACACATGCGGGGCTGACTGGCCGCGCCTAACTAAGCTTCCTTACGGGATCTGTGTAAACAGACCTCCCTTTTTATGTTGCACTATTGTACTCAGCTGGTTAGGATTTTGTTAAGTAACCCCTAATATAGCCAGGTCTAATATTAAACATTCTGAGCGGCCGCTTCAAAGTATTTGGCGTGCGCGTACATTGATTGCTGTCAAATTAATCAATTGTCGCTGTCAAAATTTTGCGATTGTTAGACATCAATCAATTTTGGCGCGATTTTTTTGGCAAATGATCACGCTGAGCAATGACATGCTCACCCTGAAAGTGGGCGAATGGAGACAAGAATAGTTGTTGATTTGAGGTTAATGGGAAAATTACGTGTTACAGGTTGCAGAACACCTGTCGTTGGCGAGATAAAAGCAGGAAGAGCAGGAAGAGCAGGAAGAGCAGGAAGAGCAGGAAGAGCAGGAAGAGCAGGAAGAGCAGGAAGAGCAGGAAAGGCTAAACGACAGAAACACAAAAGCCA
The DNA here is from genome assembly GCF_900115495.1 of Enterovibrio norvegicus DSM 15893. Lineage (GTDB taxonomy): Bacteria > Pseudomonadota > Gammaproteobacteria > Enterobacterales > Vibrionaceae > Enterovibrio > Enterovibrio norvegicus. The sequence continues at coordinate 62,244 of NZ_FOWR01000023.1, forward strand.
GCGATTGCTGGCTCCTGACTATCATTTTTGGTTACGCAACCTTACTCAGGCAAATCAAACCCGAAGTGCAAATAGGCACGTTGGCTGGCAATACGCCCCCGCGGAGTACGCTGCAGGTAACCTTGTTGAATCAGGTAAGGCTCAAGCACATCTTCAATCGTGTCTTTGGCTTCACCAATCGCGGCTGCAAGGTTATCGAGACCAACCGGGCCGCCGTCGAATTTTTCAATGATCGACTTCAGTAGCTTTCTGTCCATATAGTCAAAACCACGGCTATCAACATCCAACATGTCCAACGCTTTCGACGCGATCTCTGCATTGATATCGCCATCGGCTTTTACTTCAGCATAATCACGCACACGGCGCAGAAGGCGGTTTGCAATACGTGGCGTACCGCGCGCACGTTTCGCAATCTCGTAAGCACCCTCTTCATCAACAACCAAGTTCAAACAGTTTGCACTTCGTTGAACAATGCCTTTCAGGTCGGCAACGTTGTAATACTCAAGACGCTGCGTGATGCCAAAACGATCGCGCAGTGGTGAGGTTAATGAGCCAGCACGGGTGGTTGCGCCCACCAGCGTAAATGGCGGTAAATCAATTTTGATGGAACGGGCTGCTGGCCCCTCACCGATCATGATATCCAGCTGGTAGTCTTCCATCGCAGGATACAAGACTTCTTCAACCACTGGGCTGAGGCGGTGGATTTCATCAATGAACAACACATCATGAGGTTCAAGGTTCGTTAACAATGCTGCCAAATCACCGGCCTTCTCAAGCACTGGGCCTGAAGTGGTGCGGATATTCACATCCATCTCATTAGCAACAATGTTCGCTAAGGTGGTTTTACCCAAGCCTGGCGGGCCAAAAATCAACAAGTGGTCGAGGGCTTCTTCACGCTTTCGGGCTGCATGGATGAAGATTTCCATTTGACTGCGTACATGATCCTGACCTTTGTAGTCTTCCAACATCTTAGGTCGAATAGCACGGTCAATGATCTCATCTTCTTTCATTGGCGGCACTGAGCTTATTAGGCGATCAGCTTCAATCATCTCATCGGCTCCATTACACCATCGAACGCAGCGCGTCGCGGATGATGGCTTCGCTGGTCATGCCATCGTGAGCAACTTGCTTCACGACTTTCTCAGCTTGTGCTGCTTTGTAGCCAAGCGCAATCAATGCACTCATGGCTTCATCTTTAGGATTGGTAGACGCTGCAACCACGGTGCTTGTAACGTTGTCACGACGCGCAGCTGCATCAGCATGTGGTGTGAGCAAATCAAAGGCATGCCAGTTCTTCAAACGGTCACGCATTTCAATCACCAAGCGCTCTGCCGTTTTCTTACCGACACCCGGGATTTTCACCAATGTCGATACGTCTTCACGCTCTACACTGTCCACAAACTGGGTGGCCGTCATACCAGACAAAATGGCGAGACCCAATTTAGGCCCAACACCGTTAGCTTTAATGACTTCGCGGAACAATGCGCGTTCTACCGTTGTGTTAAACCCATAAAGCAGCTGTGCATCTTCACGCACCACGAAATGGGTATAAACAATGGCTTCTTCCCCTGCATTTGGAAGTTCATAGAAGCAACTCATCGGCATACTGACTTCATAGCCAATGCCGTTTACTTCTAAAAGGATTTCAGGGGGTTGTTTTTCAAGCAGGATTCCGCGTAATCGACCAATCACAGTGTGGACTCGTATTTTTGGTGTTAATTGCCGTTAGGATAATAAACAACTGGATAGATATCCAGTTTTAATCCCTAAGCGCCAACAGAAATGCCAGCGCGATCAAGCCAGATTTACCAGTCGCATTGTCCACTTAATGAAGTAAGCCAGCAAAGAAACACTGGCAACCCCCACCAGCCATAAGCCGATGAACCAAAGCAATGAGGTTGTTTGTTTACTCATGGTATCCCTCGTCTGCTTTCACTTTCCCACGGAACACCCAGTACGAGTAAGCGGTATAAATCAAGATGATGGGCAGCAAAAACGCCGCGCCAGCAAACAAGAACTTGAGGCTATTTTCTGGCGCCGCCGCCTCCCATAGCGTAAAGGCCCTTGGCACCATGTACGGGAAGATGCTGATAGCAAAACCTGCGAATGCCATGAGGTAAATGACCAAGGTCCAGCAATAGGCGCTGAGTGGTTTTTCGCTGTGCAGCGATCGCCACAACTTAAACGCCGCAAACGCTGAGATGATGGGGATGAGGAAGAACGCCGCGTCGTTAGGGAAGGTAAACCATCGTGCTGCGATTTCTTGAGAGATAAACGGAAGCCAAATACTCACCAATCCTATCGAACCAAGAAATGCCATAGTAAGTTGTTTGCAACGCGCATAGAGCTTCTGTTCGATCGAACCCGAAGTTTTAATCAGCAGCCAGCACCCGCCTAACAAGGTATAGCCAAACGTAACAGCGATGCCACAGAACACAGTAAAAGGCGTAAGCCAATCAAACCAACCGCCCGCATACTGTCGTCCCTCTACGCTGATGCCCTGCAATAACGCACCGAGAATCATGCCTTGAGAGAAGGTCGCCACGAACGAGCCACCAAAGAACGACCAATCCCACAAGTACCGTCCTGCTTTTGTTCGGTAGCGATATTCAAAGGCGACCCCACGAAAGATCAGCCCTATCAACATTGCGATGATCGGGGCGTACACCGCGGGCATAATGACAGAGTACGCCAGCGGGAATACGGCGAACAAGCCGCCTCCCCCCAACACCAACCAGGTTTCATTGCCATCCCAGATGGGTGCGATGGAATTCATGGCCGCATCTTTTTCTGCGTCATTCAGCGTAGGAAACAAGATACCCACACCTAAGTCGAATCCATCCAAAATGACATAGAGAAGAACGGCAATCGCAATGATGCCAGCCCAAAGCAATGCATAATCCATTATCTCTCCTCCCCTGCTTGTGGATCCTCTGGCCCCAGAGGAGCGGCGATGGGGTTTCCGTCTTTGTCCTTACCTAGCTGCCCGTGGGACAACCTCGTCACCACACGCACGTCCATGTCTTGCTCATATTTGCTTGGGGATTTACGCATGAGCTTGAGCAAGTAATAGATACCCGCACCAAATATCGCGAAATACACCACTACAAACACCGCCAACGAAGCGCCAACGGCGCTGGCATCAATCGGAGAAACAGATTCTGCCGTGGTGAGCAGTCCATAAACGGTATAAGGCTGACGCCCTACTTCCGTAGTGATCCACCCTGACAATATCGCAACAAACCCACACGGCGCACTCCACACACAAAGCTTCAAAAACCAAGGCGTTTCATAGAGGGCTTTCTTACGTCGCAGCCACACCGAAATCAGACCGATGGCCAGCATCAGAAAACCGATCGCCACCATGATGCGAAAACTCCAAAAGACGATAGCGACAGGTGGCCTTTCTTCTTTGGGGACAGACTTCAGCCCTTTGATTTCACCGTCGACTTTGTGTGTCAAAATGATGCTGCCGAGGTAAGGAATCGCGACTTTGTAATCGATGGTTTCTGTGTCTTCATTAGGAAGCCCAAACAAAATCAGCGGCGCACCTTTTTGTGTCTCGAAATGGCCTTCCATCGCTGCCACTTTCATTGGCTGATGCTCAAGCGTATTGAGACCGTGCAAGTCACCAGCAACGATTTGAATCGGTGTCACCAATACCGCCATCCACATACCCATGGAAAAACTAATACGCGCCAGTTCATTGTGCGGCGCTTTCAATAAATGCCACGCACCCACACCCGCGACGACAAAGGCTGTCGTCAAATACGCGGCGATTACCATGTGAACTAAACGATAAGGAAAGGATGGATTAAAAATCACGTCCCACCAGGAGGTGACAATGAATTGACCTAAATCGTTGTATGCGAAGCCTGCAGGCGTTTGCATCCAGCTATTTACCGCTAAAATCCAGGTCGCGGAGAGCAAGGTGCCGAATGCAACGGTTGCTGTAGCGAGAAAATGCAGCTTTTCTCCTACTCGCCCACGTCCAAAAAGCATGATGCCGAGAAAGCCCGCCTCCAAAAAAAACGCCGTGAGCACTTCATAGCCCATCAAGGGGCCGAGTACGGGGCCGGTTTTGTCAGAAAACACCCCCCAATTAGTCCCAAATTGGTAGCTCATGACAATGCCGCTGACGACCCCCATGCCGAAGGTCACCGCGAAAATCTTGGTCCAATACTTAGAGAGTTCCAAATACTGGTGATCCCGCGTTTTAAGGTGCAGCGCTTCAAGCACAGTAATGTAACTGGCAAGCCCAATAGAAAAGGCGGGGAAGATGATGTGAAAGGACACAGTAAATGCAAATTGTATCCGAGCAAGGTCTATTGCGAGTTCTGACATTCTCGCCTCCGAAGTCGGTGTCACAAAGGATTACGGTTCTAGGTTTGAACGCGGAAAACACTATTCACGATCACCTTTAAAAGGATTTAATGCTGACGTGGCATTTTCCTTATCGAATAAGCATCTAATTACACATAAGAATCTACGACTTGATGACGAACATAAAAAAAGCGGGCAATGCCCGCTTTTCTTTAAAATCAATGGTATCGAAGTTAAGTGATATCGTGTTTATATGTAGCCACCGATGGAAATCAGCAATCCCGCCACCGTACCACACATCAATGCCAACCCAGGCGATTTTGCAGAAACCATCCTAATGCCGGGCGATCCGCAACGTGCAAAGTACATTGAAGTGAACTTCCTTCAAGATGCTGTAAAAGTAACAGACGTTCGCGGCATGTTGGGTTTCACTGGCTTTTACAAAGGTAAGAAGCTGTCTGTAATGGGCCATGGTATGGGTGCACCATCTGCGTCTATCTATATTCACGAGCTGATCAACCATTACGGCGTGAAAAACCTTATCCGTATTGGTAGCTGCGGCGCGATCCATGACGACGTGCAGTTGATGGATTTGGTGATCGCCATGGGCGCTTCGACTGATTCTAAAATGAACCGTACCCGCCTGCGCGACCATGACGTCGCAGCGCTGGCTAACTTCGACATGCTACGCACGGCCGTTGATCTGGCGAAAGAAAAGCAGTTATCAACCAAAGTCGGTAACGTGTTTTCTTCTGATATGTTCTACCGGTCTGATGAGGATTTCTATCCGCTGCTTGCAAAATACGGCGTATATGGCGTGGAAATGGAAGTGAGCGCTTTATATAGCTTGGCGGCAGAGTTCGGTGTTCATGCACTGGCGATCTGCACCGTCACCGACCACATCATTCGTCACGAAGGGTTAAGCGCAGAAGATCGCGTTACCACGCTAAACGACATGATAGATTTGGCGTTAGACACAGCGGTTTCGTTGTAATCTCCCCTCAGTGATTCAGCATCAGAAAAGAAAAAAGGTAGGGTACAAACCCTACCTTTTCTAAATACCGAAAACGTCACGCTTAGAACACACAGTGCTTAGCGAAATCTGTTGCTTCATTGGCGGACCAATCACCCTTTGGCTTTTCTTTTAGTTCTTTGCACCAATCATCACTACCAACTTCTGGTGAACAACCCGCGACAAAAAATACTACCGCTAACATAGCGAACACTTTCTTCATGTGACTTCCCTTGTGATTATTCTATACGTTTCGTGGACAGCTTTTACTCAAGCAACATTGGAATAAGCCAACGCCACCCGTCCTTCGCTACTCCATCAGACTCAACAAGGTACAACAAAGTCACTGAAACGCACCTGAGTGCATATCTCGATGCGAGAAAATCTTCAGCATTTATCCGGTATCACAATGCAATGCACGCGACAATTGTCGCCGCGCTATTCACTATTCACTTAGCGTATAGACAACAACATCACACTATTTGACCATGTTGCTTTCCGATGCAACGAGTTGCAGCGACGCAAATTCACGGTACAAAGCACTGGTTTCCATTAATTCCTGGTGAGAGCCACTTGCCACTAACTGACCATCATCTAGCACCAAAATACGGTCAGCATTCACGACAGTTGCAAGACGGTGAGCAATCACTAACGAGGTTTTCCCTTCCATCAAGGTATCCAGGGCTTGTTTCACCTGATGCTCGCTAACGGCATCCAATGCACTGGTTGCTTCATCTAAAAGCAAAATAGGACGGTCAGCCAGAATCGCGCGCGCAATGGAAATGCGTTGTTTTTGCCCTCCCGACAAACGCACTCCGCGCTCACCAAGCTCTGTATGATAGCCGTGTGGCAAGGCTTCAATGAATTCATGAGCACGCGCCGCTTTGCACGCTTCAATCACTTTTTCTTCGCTCGCATCTGGCGCGCCATATCGCACGTTTTCTAAGACGTTGGTGGCGAAAATTACCGACTCTTGTGGCACCAATGCAAACTGGTCACGAAGCGATTTCAACGACATGTCTTTCAGCGGCACACCGTCTAACAAGGTTTGGCCTTGTTGAATGTCGAAAAAACGCTGAAGCAAGGTAAACACTGAACTTTTCCCTGCCCCACTAGGCCCAACCAAGGCCACGCGTTCACCCGCTTTGACATCAAACGACAGTGATAAAAAGACAGGAAGGTTTTCATCACCAGGATAGGTAAATGAAACATCAGAAAACGTCAGATTGCCTTTCGCATGCACCGGAAAATCAACCGGAGACACAGGGTCTTGGATATCAGATTGCATGCGAGAAAGCTCTATCAAACGTTCTGTTGCACCCGCCGCACGTTGAATGTCGCCTATCACTTCACTGATGGTGGCAACGCCCCCTGCTACCAGCAAGGCGTAAAACATAAAGGCAGACAGCTGACCTGCTGTCAGCGAACCATCCAACACATTTAACGCGCCGAGCCAGGTGACGAGAATGATGGCAACAATGCTGAGCAATACCACAGAGGCCATTAACGAAGCACGGTAGCGAATACGCAATCTCGCTGCGCTCATTACCGCTTCAACGCGAGAAGAAAAATGCACAGAGTCAGCTTCTTCGTGACCATAAGATTGAACCGTGCGGATTTCATGAAGAGTTTCATCAACGTGCGATCCGAGATCCGCCACCTTGTCTTGGCTCACTCTGGCTAACTGGCGCACTTTACGCCCTAACACCCCTATGGGCACCAACACGACGGGCACAGCTAACAACACCAATCCCGTTAACGTTAGGCTAGTGACTGCCATCATGATCAAGCCACCCGTGACAGAAACAGCAGATCGCAGTGCCATCGACAAGCTCGACCCCACCACGGTTTGCAGTAACGTCGTATCTGCCGTAAAGCGACTGATCACTTCACCCGTGCGTTCTTTGGCGTAAAACGTTGGGGATAAGTGCAAGAGCTGTTGGTAAACCTTAATGCGAATATCTGCACTGACACGTTCACCTAACCAACTCATAAGATAAAAACGGAAGAAGGTCGCAATACCGCTGACAAAGGTAATCGCGAGGATCACCAACATCATCTGATCAAGTCGCGATGCGTTGCCCGTCAAGAACCCATCATCGACGATGAGTTTGACGCCTTGACCGAGAGCCAGCCAGCTGAGCGAACCGAGCATGAGGAAGAAAACTGCACCGATAACACGCGAACGATAAGGCGCAAGAAAGCTCGCAATCCATGTCAAAACAGAACGCGTACTTTGAGGAGAAGATAAATTGGACATTGACACGGCGAGTCCTTTCTACGAGTAATGTGCTTACTATACGCAAACCAATTCAAGTTGCTGAGGTTTATACGCATTACTGTCTACTTCGTATCAAGGACGATAAGATTATTTTTGGGTTGTCTCAAACACTCGCCCCTGATTTGTCTCTCCAATCATGACCATATCAGGGGCGAAATTGTGTTTCTTCGTTAGGTTCGACCGCGAATACCCAAGGGGCGATTCATTCGACAGTAAAACTTTCGCGTTAGTTGGCTAGCGTTAGTCCACTTGCTCTTGATCGCCATTGCGTGATTGATACAGCAAAAACGCCGCTGATAGCCACACCAAGCACGCCATCACAAACAATGTACCACCGTCATTGCCGACAACGTCACCCACTTCATTAAACGCAGGCTGCGCAACGCCGATTGGCGTGAACAGGTGGAAGAAAATGGCACCGGTCATGGTGCCGACCGCCATCAACGCGCCTAATGCATGTAAACGTGTGAACAGCAAAATTGATGCGATAAGCTCAGCAATACCCACCATGTAGGCGCCATACTGACCAAACCAAGCAAGCCCAGACCATTCACCCAATGTGCCAAAGATAAATGTGGTTTCTGGTGAACCTGTAAACTTAAAGAACAGCGATTGAACAAACACAAACGCGATGAAGATACACAAACCCCATTTAAGATATTTCATTATTACTCCGCCTTATAACACCCTGAAATTAAGTACTTTAACGATAGGAAAGAACAGATATTTCGCCACTTCCCCAAGTGAGAAATGTGCTTCCCTTCGTCACGCATTGTTGAACGCAATTGCGCTTTGCTTTTCTTTGTTTCGTATCTTGTCCCATTACTAGACCTGTGACTCACCTGAAACATTACAGTTCAACCGAGATTCATACCTTAAGCACCATAAGGACTGAGATAAGCCTGATACTCCAAGTCATAAAGGGACAGAGGGATAGATGTAAAAAAAGCAGCCTAAGCTGCTTTTTCTAATACAAGAATTGATATTCGTTAGCGATAACGCCCGCGCCTTGCGCTGGTTGCTTTGCCCGCCATAGCCACCAGCGTATGGTTGGTGTGGGCGTGACAAATCGCAACAGCCAAGGCATCTGCGGCATCGGCTTGTGGTGTTGAAGGCAATTTCAGCATGTGTACAACCATGTGCTGAACTTGCTTCTTATCAGCACCACCATTGCCGACAACTGATTGCTTGATGAGACGCGCCGCATACTCGCTAACGGGCAAGCTAGCATTAACCGCTGCGACCATCGCTGCGCCGCGCGCCTGACCGAGTTTCAAGGCGGAATCAGCATTACGCGCCATGAAGACTTGCTCAATGGCGAAAGTGTCTGGTTGAAACTGTGTAATTACTTCACTCACACCTGCATAGATTTGGCCGAGTCGTCCTGCCAAATCTTCCGAGTCAGTGCGAATGCAGCCACTGCCAAGATACTCAAGGTGTCTGCCTTGATGGCGGATCACGCCGTAGCCTGTGATCCGCGAGCCCGGGTCAATCCCGAGAATAATTGCCACAAATACTTATTCCAATGTTGCTGCGACTTCATCAGAGATGTCACCATTATGGTAAACCTCTTGAACGTCATCCAAATCTTCAAGTGCATCAATCAGACGAAGCAGCTTAGGTGCTGTGGTTTCGTCTAAATCTGCTTTGGTGGAAGGAACCAGCGTCACTTCTGCGTTTTGTGCTTCAAAGCCCGCAGCATCCAATGCATCTTTCACCGCGCCGAATTCAGCTGGCGTGGTGTAAACGTCCATTGAACCATCATCGTGTGTTTCAACGTCGTCAGCGCCCCCTTCTAGTGCCGCTTCCATCACGTCGTCTTCGTCTAAGCCTGCCGCATAAGAAATCACACCTTTCTTGTCAAACAGGTAGTTTACGCTGCCATCAGTACCAAGGTTGCCACCCGCTTTAGAAAACGCGTGACGCACACCAGACACCGTGCGGTTGCGATTGTCTGTCATGCATTCCACCATCACTGCAGTACCAGCAGGGCCGTAACCTTCATAGATGACGGTTTCCATGCCCTCGTCGCCTTCACCGCCAGCCCCACGCGTCACAGCGCGGTTAACAGTGTCACGCGTCATGTTATTCGACAGTGCTTTATCGATGGCTGCACGTAGGCGCGGATTGTTCTCAGGCTCTGCACCACCTTCTTTGGCAGCAACGGTGATTTCACGGATGAGTTTGGTGAAGATTTTGCCGCGCTTGGCATCTTGCGCAGCTTTGCGGTGTTTGATGTTGGCGAATTTACTGTGACCTGCCATTTCTCACTCCTTTTGTCAGCGGCCGACACGCCGCTGAAGTTGTTACGTTAGTTCTTGGATTTATAGCAAAACAGAACGCAAATGTCTGAGACAGCACCCATATCTGTTTGGATTATACCCAAACAACCTCAAGATGCTTGTTCAGCGAGAGTTTGTTGGCAGTCAGGCGCGGCGCTGGTTTTAAAACATAGTCACTCTACGTTGAAAATCAGCAACAAAGCATGACGGCCAACAAAACTCGCCCTTTGGGAGTCTCTCATCTCGTCCACTTCATTGTCGAAAAGTCTGGAAAGAGATGACTCTTCCTTCGGCTTTTCTCCTCAAATTGAACAAGATGAGAGGCTCTGAATCCAGTATCCTGAGGTTGTTTGGGTATAGGAACAAATAAGGCCAGATAATCTGGCCTTATTGTTAGAAGAGGTGGTCGACTTATGCGTCGTTTTCTTCGTTCTTCTTCGCTGCCGCGGTAACCGTAATCGCGAGTTCTTCAAGTGCTGCTGGGTTAGCAAGGCTTGGCGCATCCGTTAGCAAACACGCTGCTGCGGTAGTTTTCGGGAACGCAATAACATCACGGATGTTGTCAGTACCACAAAGCAGCATAACAAGACGATCAAGACCGAATGCTAGACCCGCGTGCGGCGGCGTACCGTACTTCAAAGCTTCTAGTAGGAAGCCAAATTTTTCTTTCTGTTCGCTAGATTCAATACCCAGAATGTCAAACACAACGGTTTGCATATCAGAATTATGAATACGCACAGAACCACCGCCCACTTCGTAGCCGTTTAGTACCATGTCATAAGCGTTAGAAATTGCGGACGCAGGATTTGCTTTTAGCTCTTCAGCAGTCATACCCAAAGGAGACGTGAATGGGTGGTGCATCGCGTGCAGGTTACCTTCTTCGTCTTCTTCGAACATAGGGAAATCAACAACCCAAAGTGGCGCCCACTTAGATTTGTCAGTTAGACCCAAGTCTGTACCTAGCTTCAGACGCAGTGCGCCCATTGCCTCAGTCACTACTTTCTTGCTATCAGCGCCGAACAGGATGATGTCGCCAGTTTCAGCGCCAGTGCGCTCAAGAATACCGTTAACAACGTCTTCGTTCAGGAATTTAGCAACCGGTGATTGAACACCTTCCATGCCTGCTGCACGGTCGTTAACCTTCATCCACGCCAAACCTTTCGCGCCATAGATGCCGACAAACTTGGTGTATTCATCGATTTGCTTACGAGATAGCTCAGCACCACCCGGAACACGAATAACAGCAACACGGCCTTTTTCGTCATTCGCTGGGCCAGAGAAGACTTTGAATTCAACGTCTTTCAGAAGGTCGGCAACATCGACCATTTCTAGCGGGTTACGCAGGTCTGGTTTATCTGAACCGAAACGGCGCGCAGCTTCTTCAAACGTCATGATTGGGAACTGGCCCAGATCCACGTTCAACAATTCTTGCCACATATCGCGAACCATGTTTTCAGTCACTTCACGCACTTGATCTGCGGTCATGAATGAGGTTTCGATATCGATTTGGGTAAATTCAGGCTGGCGGTCAGCACGCAAGTCTTCATCGCGGAAGCACTTAACGATTTGGTAGTAACGGTCAAAACCAGACATCATCAAAAGCTGTTTGAACAGCTGTGGTGATTGTGGCAATGCGTAGAAGCTGCCTTTATGAACACGGCTTGGTACCAAGTAGTCACGTGCGCCTTCTGGCGTTGCTTTTGTCAGTACTGGCGTTTCGATGTCAAGGAAGCCGTTATCATCAAGGAAACGACGAACAAAGCTTGATGCTTTTGCACGCAGCTTGATGCGATCGCTCATTTCTGGACGACGCAAGTCAAGGTAACGGTGCTTCAGACGCTGTTCTTCTGAGTTGTTTTGATTGAAGTCCAGTGGCAATGGCGCTGCGCGGTTGATGATTTCCAAACCTGTCGCAAGCAATTCAACTTCACCTGTCGCCATGTCTTTATTGATTTGGCTGTCTGGGCGCGCACGAACTTCACCGGTAAATTTGATACAGAATTCGTTACGCAGTTTGTTAGCAACCTCGAATACGTCTTTCATATCCGGATCAACCACCACCTGAACCACGCCTTCACGGTCACGCATATCAATGAAGATAAGACCGCCTAAATCACGACGGCGATTTACCCAGCCGCAAAGTTCTACAGTTTGCCCTACGAGGGCTTTGTTCAGGTGACCACAATATTGGGTGCGCATATGAATTTCCCGATCTGTTACTGACTGTCCTATTACGCTATTAAGCGCAAAGCTACAAATATGGTTGTGCAGATACTTCTGCAAACTTCCGCCTGAGTGTTCACTCACGCCAAAGTAAAAATACCTCAAAATGACGCAGCATTATAAAGGAAAAATTGGCCTTGCGGGAAATCGTAGCGAGATGAAGGTCAGAAAAGATCGCAATCGGCCAAAAAACGAACAAGGATTGACCCAGGAATGCCAAGAAGACCAAAATAGGCAAAAATAAAATCGAAGGGATACGATGCTGACTACACCACTGCACCAACTGACCACGCCACCACTGCGCCTTGGACTGACGCAATGGTCGCACAACACATGGCAACGTAAGTTCTATCCATCAGGTACCAAGAGTGGTGAACGTTTGGCACGGTACGCAGAGGTGTTTAACACGGTAGAAGGCAATACTACTTTCTATGCCAGCCCTTCCCACGCGACCGTTGCCAACTGGAAAGCGGCAACAACCGATGCATTTGAATTTACCTTCAAGCTTCCACAAGCGGTCACTCATCAGCTAATGCTGCGTCACGCTGACGAAATGGTGTCGGAATTCATTTCATTGATGGCACCGCTGCATTCACGCATCGGACTTTGGAAAATTCAATTGCCCGCCGCGTTTGGCCCTGAATCTATGCCGGATTTGCAGAAGTTTCTGAACGGTATGCCAGCGTCTTTTAACATTGGCGTAGAAGTACGTCATCCTGCGTTTTTCGCCAAAGGCGAAGAAGAACACGCTTTGAATAGCATGTTGCTGGAAAGAGGCGCTGATCGCATCATCATGGACAGCCGCCCTGTCTTTGCAGTGCCGCCAGATACCGACGCGTTACTTGATGCACAGCAGAAGAAACCTCACGTTCCGGTTCACGCCATTTCCACCGCCAATACACCCATGGTGAGGTTCATTGGTGACCCAACGCTGGAGCGAAACGATGCGTTCTTTGCTAACTGGCAGAAAAAGATACCGCAATGGATTGGGGAAGGAAAAACGCCGTATCTGATGATACACACGGCGAATAACGATCAAGCGCCAGAGTTAGCAGCACACTTCTATGATTTGCTCAGCAAGCAAATCGCACTGCCACCACTGGCGCCTCTGTTACCGGAAGACAATTCGAGCCAGATGAGTTTGCTGTAGTTTCTAGATACGAGATACGAGATACGAGATACGAGATACGAGATACGAGATACGAGAAAAACTAAGCGCGCAAGCCAACCGAGGCAAGTAATGGCATTGGTTAATCTGGCATGTTCTTGCTCTTACTCGAATCTCGTTTCTGCTCTTTCTCGCCACTCAATTAGAAGTACCAACTCACTTCTGCTTCAATAAAATCATCACGCTTTAACGAATAAATCGGGTCAGTGACGCGATCTGAATTGAACATCCAGCCTGTGACTGTCCAGCTCCAATCATTGGAGAAGCGACCGCTCGACTCCAAACGCACTGTCATGGAATCGGTGTCATCTAAATCAAGTGTCCCACCAAGCAAAAACTCAGTGCCATCGTGATCGTTAAGTACCCAACGAAGTCCTGCAAACACATCGTTTTGACCGGCAACAGGTGCGTCTTCACCGCGACTGTCGTAAAGGTATTCTACTAAGAAACCCAGATCGGTGATGCCTTCGTTCACACCTACGTAGGTGTATTCAAATCCACCGGTAAACGCCGTATTGGATTCCAAGCTGTAACGACGGATGGCCTCTGCTTTCCACAGCCAATCACCGTAGATAGCTTGCACATCAAGGCCAACTTGCGTCATAAGCGCATAATATGGCGACAAGCTATTGAAAAAATAGGGGTCTCTATTGGTGCCATGAAACACACTCAAGCCCACATCCCAATCATCCAGCATGGTGCCATAGCGCGCAGCGACATCGGGGTAAAATTCTTCGTGGCGAGACTCATATTGCGCGTTCGCATCTCCGGCACCGGGCACTGCTAAGCGGCCATCAGAACTGGCAAAGGTACGTTCACGGAAATAAGGCAGTAAATACAAATCAAGCAAACCAGAATCAAGTTCCAGCCCGAGACTCACCATAGGCTGGCCCAACTTCACTTCACCATCAACCGCTTCAACGGCGTCGGTTTGGTTAATGACATCGACAAGGTGCTGTGACTCTGTCACGCCCCAAAAGACAATACCCACGCCGAAACGCAGTTCGTAGTTGTCGTCATAATGCATCAACAAGGCTTCACGTACATCGCCATGGGTGCGTTCATCATCCATTGAATCCCAACGGAAGAAAGGTGTGAACGTAAAGCTCGTGTTCCCTTCTTCACTTTCCCAATAAAGCTCAGGCTCAATGGCGATCGACGTTTGGCTTTTATCCTGACCTTGAGCCCCTGTCTGTCCAAATTGACGCTGTTGGAAGCTCACCTCGCCCTCAATGTCAAAGGCATGGCTGGGTGAGAGGAAAAGAGGCAGCGCAAGCAGCGCCGCCAATGACAGTCGTGTATTCATCCTGACTCCTAGCGAGCGCGCTTCAAGCTAGATTTCGAGAAGTCGCCTTCGTCTAACCCAGTCTTAAACGCCAATTCCGTGGTGGTCAGTTTGGTCGATTTCCCTGTCTGGTGGTTCACCATCATCATGGTGTGCGCACGCCAGTATTGATCGAGATATTGTTCGTAATCCGTGAACGTCAGGGTTTTCAGCAATGACTTACGACGGTCATAGAACTCGGTTTTCAACGGGCGGTAGTGCTCTTGATCAATCCAAACTTTCTGGCTGGTGTAACCTGAAAATTTGTCTGTTGGCGTTTGCACAATCACAAAGGTGTTTTGACCATTAATGTCTTCTTCGCCCACCAAGTCAAAGGTGTACTTTTCGAGTTCAAAAGAGCTTAAATCTTCGTAAGCAAACTCACTGCCCATGAACGGCCCAGACTTGTTGCGTGATGCAATGCGTTTCACACGCTTCAAAGCAGGGAGATACAGCCACTGATCGTCAGCACCAGTGATGTGTGAATAGTTCAGGAAGACAGTGCCACGTACATCGCGAGGTTCATCAAATATGGTTAGGCCTTTATCACCATCGCCTTCCACTTCCAGTGTCTTGATGCGCAGTTTACGGTCACTGGTATCGCCATTGGCGTTTTCCAGCAACATGGTCATTTCGGCGACAGTATCACCCCAACCTTGGTCACGGACTTTTCGCTCTTTGGCGATTTCCAATCCCTTCACTTCGTCAGCCGTCACAGGCGCTGCCATCGCCATCATGCTAAATGCAATAACAACGGCTTTTGATAATGTTCTCATTGTTTTCATTCTTATCTCCTTGAATTCGTTATTGCGCAGCTTCTTCGCTAAAAGGCTTAGACTCATCGGCATAGGCTTTCTTGTCTGCTATTAAGAGCACAGCAGGTAAAAGAACAAAGTCCACGATGAGGGCAATGAAAATCACAATGGCACTGAGTAAGCCCATGTCACTGTTCAATCGGAAACCTGATGTTGCCAATACGCTGAAACCCGCCACCAGCACCACAGTGGTGATCCACAGTGCGCGACCGACAGAATCAAAGGCATAACGGATCCCGTCTTCAACGTTTCGTCCCTGCAAACGCGCATGGCGATATTTGGTCAAGAAATGCACCGTGTCATCAACCACAACCCCCAAGGTCAAGGTGATAACCACCGAAAGCCCTAAGTTGATCTCTCCTGACACAATTGCCCACAAACCAAAGCCCAATATCGCTGGCACCAAGTTTGGTACGAGACTGATGACACCAAGACGCCATGAACGCAGTGCGAACACTAGCAATCCTGAAATCAGCACCAATGCGATCGGTAGCGTCTTCAACATGCTGGCAATGTTTGTTTCACCAATGTGCGCGAACATAAGGTTAGGGCCCGACGAGGTCATTTCGTAGTCAGGCGCATTGGCTTTAAACCACGCATCCATACGGTCTTCCAGCGCAATCAATTTCACGCTGCCAAGGTTATCGGTAGTCAGCACAAGCTTGACGGCAGATTTATCGATGTTCACTTCGTTGTTCAAATCAAGCCCGTAAGGCAACGACATCTCATACAGTAATAAGTATTGTGCCGCGAGCTCAGGATCTTGAGGCAATGCGTAATAGGTTTTGTCATCGCCGTGCATGTTCATGTTCAAACGCTTGAATGTGTCTGAAATTGACGCGACATGGTCTGTTTCTGGTTGTGTACGTAACCATTCCGTGAAGCCTTCAACAGCATTCAAAAACTCAGGGTGTGTGATCCCTTGAGGTTGACCGGACTTGATGGAAATACTGATCGCCGTTGTACCACTGACGGTATCTTCCATGTAGTCCGCGGCTTGGCGGAAATCATTGCCCGAATCGAAGTATTCAACCGCATTATCATTGGCTTGGTTTTGCACCAACAATACCGAGCTCAGCACAATGATGACGGCGCTGACGGGAAGAATTTTCCTGTGATTCGCGATCACGGTATCCGCCACCCAAGACATCGCTTTATTGCTGTTCTTACGCGCTGGTTTCACCTTGAACGGCATCAATTGCAGCAATGCTGGCAAAAGCGTTACAGACAGAACAAACGCGATCATGACCCCCAAGGCTGCCAGGTTACCCATGTCTCTCAACACAGGAGAATCCGACGCATTCATCATTAGGAAACCAATCGACGTCGTCACAGACGTGATTAATAGCGCGAGGAAGTTAAGTTTGAGCGCATAATTAATGGCTTCTGTTTTATCTTTTCCTTCACGCAACGCATGCACATATGACGTAATCAAGTGCACACAGTCAGCCACAGCAAGCGTCATTACCAAGGTCGGCACTGTCACCGTACCGTTATTCAGATAGTGACCCACCCAACCAAGCATGCCCATGGTGGCTGCAATGGTCAGCACGATCACCAGCAGTGTCGCCACAACAAATTTCCAAGATCTCAACATAATGCCGAGGAACACCAGCACAACCAGAAACATCATTGGCACGAGCGTTTGGCTGTCTGCTTGTGCAGCGTCAGCAAAGGCTTTGTTCATGGCAATAATGCCCGCCAAATGGAAGTCAACATCGGGATAGGTTTCATTGGCTTTCGCCAACACCCCTTTCGCAAAATTAGCCACTTCCTGCACTTGTGCCGTTTGGTCACCATCGGGTAATTGGAAAGTGATGTTCACGATGGCAGCTTGCGCAGTTTGACCCACAATCGCCCCCACCAAGCGAGGCTCACTCAACGCAACATCGCGGATATAATCGATTCGCGCCTCATCGAGTTCGTAATAATCGGGCGCGAGATCTTCAACCAGAAGATCATCATCTTCTGCAGAGGTATGCTGATAGTTTGTGATGGAATCCACGCGACTTGCATATGGCGTTAGCCAAGCTTCATCGGTGAGCTGTTGAATCAGCGAGAGGTTGTCTTTTGTAAACACGTCTTTGTTGTGAGGTGCAACCACAATGGCCAACGTATCCGTCTTATTGAATGTTGCTTCTAGCTCTTTGAAGGCTTTTAGCTGTGGATTCCCTTTGTCAAAAAAGATCTGGTAGTCGCCTCGGAAATACAAGTTCTGACTGCCCATCGCTGCCACAACTGCAAGCAACACACTGAGGATCAAGAATAACCAAGGACGCGCCGTTGGCATTCGATATAGTTCTTTTTTCATCACACACTCCGTTTGTGACGATTCGTCAAATTCTCTGCTTTAAAAAGCCAAGTGATATGGCTTAATACTTCCAGAACATGGACTTCAGTCACTCGGATCCTGTTCAAGCAAAATATAAATACGCGTTCACATGAATAAAATGTAGTTCGTTGTTCTACGTTCTCCAATGACGCTCCGTCAATTTCTGACGAAACGTCAATATAGTACAATTTTACAACATGTTAAAGCTCATTTTGACGAATCGTCAACAATGATACATCTTTCGCAACTACGATTGATTTTCGAGCAGGGCGATTTCTTTTCCGTAGAGGTCTTTTTCGGCACGTTCCCACGTTTTCTGATAATCAAAATCACAAGACAAAGGTGCCCAGTGCATGCCATCAAGAAGGAAGTTAAGATTTTGAAGCACAATATTGGTACTGAGTTGACGAGAGACACAACTGCTCTGCGTTGCATTGTTCACCAGCGAGCTGGTGCCAAATGCCATCGCCCAGTTAGCAAACACAATACTGTCACTCGTGATGCCTGGAGCAAGGGTCAGATCGCCTGATCTTTGGCCAAGTTCGATGAATTTGTCACCAAACGACACCACTAACTCTTCCAGAGCGTTAAGCTTTTCTAAGCGCTCTGGTGCACTTTTTTCAGTGACAGCAGGTGTGCGACTCACTAACGCGCACATGGCCAGGATAGGAGAGAGTTTGGAGAAAAGGTGCATGCCTGTATGCATGGCTATCAACTTTTCACGGCTTGTGCCTTCAAAGTCGAGCGCGCGTTTGAACAGCGGGATTTTTTTCCCTAGCGCTTGGATAGCAAGCGCAGCAAACAAATCTTCTTTACTGTTAAAGTGGTTGTAAATCGTCCCTTTAGAATACGGACTGGCCGCGGCAACTTTATCCATGTTGAGTTGCGCAAACCCTTCCCTAGCCACAATGCCACATGCAATATCCAATAACTCACTTTCACGCTCACGCATGGCCACTTGCTTACGGCTTAATGTCGTGTCATCACTGCTTAGATTTAAAACTGCTTGCTCTAACATTGTGAATATCCTCAAGAGATCCTTACTTTTATAGCATAAATAAGAAATATAATCGCAGTCATCCCTCACTTTCTGATCCCATGAAATCAACAAGTTTAGGGTTCATACAATTGAATATCCCCGTAATTAGAGACAACAAAAGCAAAATTCACTACAATACGCGCCCTTTTGGTGTTTGCTGGATGCTGATGCCACACTTGTATTTTTCACCGCATGTCAGGATCTGAAAAACGTGCCGGTAAGCATAGTTTCAAGGCAGGTTTAAGATGGCCAATCACGACAATATTTTTGCTGCTCCTATTGAGAAACTCGGCGATTTCACGTTCGACGCTAACGTTGCTGAAGTCTTCCCCGACATGATCCAACGTTCGGTTCCAGGCTACAGCAACATCATCTCTGCCATCGGTATGCTTGCTGAACGTTATGCCTCAGACGGTTCAAACATCTATGATCTTGGCTGCTCCCTGGGTGCAGCAACGTTATCGATGCGTCGCCACATTAGTGCGCCGAACTGCAAAATTATCGCCGTTGATAACTCTCCAGCAATGGTTGAACGCTGCCAACTGCACGTTAACGCTTACCGTTCAGAAACGGATGTATCGGTTATCGAGAATGATATTCGTCATGTCGATATCGAAAACGCCTCTGTGGTTGTGCTGAACTTTACGCTTCAGTTTCTAAACCCTGATGACCGCCAAGCCCTGCTAGAACGCATTTACGCTGGACTAAAGCCAGGCGGTATTCTGATCCTGTCAGAAAAATACAGCTTTGCTGATGAAACTGCGCATGAGTTACTTATTGACCTTCACCACGATTTTAAACGTGCGAACGGTTACAGCGAACTCGAAATCAGCCAAAAACGCAGCGCACTTGAAAACGTGATGAAACCCGACACCATCGATTGCCATAAGCAACGTTTGAGCAATATAGGTTTCAGCAGTGTTGCTGTGTGGTTCCAATGCTTTAACTTTGGCTCTATGTTTGCCATTAAGTAAATCAGGTACACAACGCGCGCTAACCCACAGCACTCATTAAATACATTAACAGACAGACTTATACGCCATGTTCGACTTTTCTGACTTCTACCAACTCATCGCTAAAAACCGTCTTCAAAACTGGCTGAATGTCTTGCCAGCTCAACTGGCGGAGTGGCAAGAGCTTCCGCACGGCGACATGCCAAAATGGATGCGCGTACTAAAGAAGATCCCAACAGACGCACCATCCTCGTTTGAACTAAAAGACAGCGTAACGGTTGGCAGCGATGATGAGTTACCAGAAGGTCAGCGTGCTAAGTTGGAAAACTTGCTGCGCTCATTCCACCCATGGCGTAAAGGCCCATACCGCGTTCATGGCATCGACATTGATACAGAGTGGCGATCAGATTGGAAATGGGACCGCGTGCTTCCGCACATTTCTCCATTAAAAGGTCGCTATGTTCTCGACGTGGGTTGTGGCAATGGTTATCACATGTGGCGCATGCTGGGTGAAGGCGCAGAACTCACCGTAGGTATCGACCCATCTGAACTTTTCCTTGTTCAATTTGAGGCGATCCGTCGCTTGATGGGAAATGACCAACGTGCGCACCTTTTACCTTTGGGGATTGAACGCCTGCCAGAGTTAAGAGCTTTCGACACTGTGTTCAGCATGGGTGTGCTTTACCACCGCCGTTCACCGTTGGACCATTTGATTCAATTAAAGAACCAATTGGTAAAAAACGGCGAGCTGGTTTTGGAAACACTGGTCATTGATGGCGACGAAAATGCGGTATTGGTTCCGTTTGACAGATATGCCCAAATGCGAAATGTGTACTTTTTCCCGTCGGCTAAAGCCTTGAAAGTATGGCTCGAAAAAGTGGGATTTGTTGATGTGCGCATTGTTGATGAATGTGTCACTACCACCGACGAGCAGCGTACGACGGGGTGGATGACCCACAACTCGCTTCCAGACTACTTGGATCCTAACGACCCAACCAAGACAGTAGAGGGCTACCCGGCACCGAAGCGTGCTATCCTTGTAGCCAAGAATCCTGACTGATCTATGACATAGGGCGCTTCTCGCGCCCTTTTTTTCAGGCTAGACTAGCGCCCTAAAATCAACTCCTTAATCACCCAGCACGGAGCTCCTCATGCCAACTCGCATCGGATTGCTGATACTTTTTTCTGCTGCACTTTCTGGTTGTTCGATTACATCGCAACAGCAGCATCAGCAAACCTTGGACGCAATAAACAACGTAGAAACGTCAATTCAAGACGACCTAACAACGCTGAGTGGTGGACTCACGGAACAGCAAACACAGATCAGCACGCTAGAATCGCAAGTGAATGAGCTGACAGAAACGCTCAAGATCATGCGCAAAACGCAAGCGCGCGAAGCCGCCAACCGCCCAGAGCCAGAAATTGTCTATGTAGAAAAGAAAGTGCCTGTGCCGCTGGCAGACAATAAAGCCATTTTGGGCGAGCAAGAATGGGTGTGGATAGATGCTGCCAGCGCAAATTTCAAAGCGCGTATCGACACCGGCGCAACCACCTCATCATTGAATGCCACCAATATCCAAGAATTTGAACGCGACGGTAAAACATGGGTCAGTTTCACCCTCGCGCACACCAAAAACGAAAAAGGCGATATTGAGCCGGAAGAATCTCTCGAAGCGCCTGTAAAGCGCTGGGTGAAGATCCGCCAAGCCTCCTCTGAACAACTTGAGCGTCGCCCTGTCGTCGAACTTCGTGTTCGCCTCGGTAACTTGCACGAAAAAGCACAGTTCACACTAGCAGACCGCTCACACATGGAATTCCCAGTCTTGTTGGGTCGCGAATTTTTCAAAGATATAGCGGTTGTTGATGTCAGCAAATCGTATATCCACCCGAAATACGTAGCCGACGATAAATAAGCCACTGAGTCAGTATCAGTGCAAATAACGAGGACAAAATGACTTCACGCGTTCCTTTCTACTTACTCATCACCATGCTGATCATTGTTGGTCTCGGCATGAGTTTATATCGTCATGATGTGTACGGCGTGCCGTGGACAGCGGGACAAGAACATCAAGTGTGGGAAGTGGAAGCCCGCGTTGAATTTCAGGCAAAAGGCGACCCTGTTAAGATTTCACTCGCCACGCCAGACACACAGCAAGGTTTTACGCTGATCAATGAGAACACAAGCTCGCCAGGGTATGGTTTTGCATTGATAAACACGGAAAATGGACGTCGTGCAGAATGGACGAAGCGCGAGGCCAACGGTAACCAGATCCTCTATTTCAAAAACCAAATGTTGGTGGATGAAAACGCGAAATTCCCCACTGAGCCACCCCTCGGTGATGCCAAACCCGTCGTGCTTGATAGCCCATTAATGACCGCGGCTGAAGCCATGCTGTCGCAGGCGCGTCAACGTTCTGCGGATAACAGCACACTCACGCGCGAGTTGATTAAACAGTTCAACGACAATGAAAGCCAGAATGCTGGCTTGCTAACAAAAGAAATGAGCAAAGCGGATGCCATCTCAGCGATTCTTTCTTTAGAAGGCATTCATGCTCGTGTCGTCGGTGCGCTTCATCTTGAAGATGGTCGTCGCCGCCAAAGCATTATTCCAATGGTAGAAATCTGGAATAACGACAAGTGGGAACTGTTTAACCTCGATACAGGCGCATTAGACACCACCAAGAACCTGATGATTTGGAATCAAAAAGGCACCCCACTGCTTGAAGTTATGGGAGGCACGAATAGCCAAGTCAGCTTCTCCATCATCGCGCAAGACATTAGCCCGCAACAAGCCACGGATGAAAAGATCCAAGCCGAAAGCCTGCTGAACTTCTCGATCCACAGCCTACCCATTGAAGAGCAAGCGATGTTCAAAACCATCATGCTTGTTCCTATTGGCGCGCTGATTGTGGTCATGTTGCGCGTACTCATTGGCCTTAAAACGTCAGGCACCTTTATGCCTGTTTTGATTGCCGTCGCGTTTGTACAAACGCAATTGGTCCCGGGCATTGTTGGCTTCTTGCTGATCGTTGGTACGGGTCTGATCATCCGAAGTTACTTGTCGCGGCTTAACTTGTTACTCGTTGCGCGAATATCAGCCGTGATCATTACGGTGATTCTGATTATCTCCGTGTTCACCGTCGTCGCCTTTAAGATTGGCTTGGTGGAAGGCCTCACGATTACCTTCTTCCCAATGATCATTCTTTCCTGGACTATCGAACGTATGTCGATTCTTTGGGAAGAGGAAGGCGCGAAAGAAGTGATTGTTCAAGGTGGTGGTTCTTTGCTTACTGCCGTGCTGGTTTACATGGCAATGACCAATGATTTCGTTCGCCACATTACGTTTAACTTCATCGGTATTCAGTTGGTGATTCTGGCCGTTATTTTGATGCTGGGTAACTACACGGGTTATCGCTTGAGCGAGCTAAAGCGCTTCAAGCCGCTGGTGAAGGATTAACGCCATGTTTTCTTTGCTGACGAAAAAATTTACGTCCCCTTTTAAGCTGAACCGCGCTGGCATCATGGGCATGAACCGACGTAACATCAGCTACATTGGACGTTATAACAACCGTAAGTTGTTCCCTTTAGTGGACGACAAGCTCAAGACGAAAACCCTCGCACAACACGCGGGGGCAACCGTACCTGAGCTTATCGGCGTCATCAGCGAGCAACACAGCGTACCATCCATTCACGACATGGTGAAAGACTGGCCAGGCTTTGTTATCAAACCCGCGCAAGGCTCTGGCGGTAAAGGCATTCTGGTTGTTACCTCAAACCAAGATGGCATTTACAAAAAGCCCTCAGGCACTGAAGTTAGCAAGATTGAAGTTGAACGCCATATCACCAACACGCTTGCTGGCCTTTTCTCCCTTGGCGGAAAAAACGATGTCGCAGTAGTCGAAAACTTGATTCAA
The DNA here is from genome assembly GCF_900115495.1 of Enterovibrio norvegicus DSM 15893. Taxonomy (GTDB): domain Bacteria; phylum Pseudomonadota; class Gammaproteobacteria; order Enterobacterales; family Vibrionaceae; genus Enterovibrio; species Enterovibrio norvegicus. The sequence goes on from NZ_FOWR01000023.1 coordinate 85,910, forward strand.
TTTGACGATGTCTTTGATGGTTTTAGCTACGAAGGTGTGCCTGATATTCGCGTCATCGTGTTCAAAGGCTACCCTGTCATGGCGATGATGCGTCTTTCGACATCAGCCTCTGACGGGAAAGCGAACCTTCACCAAGGTGCTGTGGGTGTCGGTATTGATATCGCCACTGGAAAAGCCCTTCGCGCCGTGCAATTTAACCGTCCTATCGAGCATCACCCAGACACTGGTCGTGCGCTGTCAGAATTGCATGTCCCTCACTGGGAGCAATTATTAACCCTTGCTGCCAGCGCATGGGAAATGACAAGCCTTGGATACCTAGGTACAGACATGGTGTTGGACAAAGAAAAAGGCCCGATGGTGCTCGAACTTAACGCGCGTCCAGGTTTGGCCATTCAGATCGCTAATGACTGTGGTTTGTTACCGCGTCTTCGTCATATTGAACGTATGGGTGTGCTTGCCACACCGCCAACACCCGAAGAGCGTGTGGCTTACTGCGCAAAACACTTTGTAGGCACGTACACGCCATCCAATTAGGGTTAGTGTTTACACATGACGAAAACAGAAAAAGTCGGGCATGCCCGACTTTTTATTATTATCCGTTATGTCATTCGCCATTCGGCTTGCACATGGGGCTAGCCGTCCGTGTTGATCCTCACGATCAGATCATCTTGGATCTGCGCCGCCATTTCGTTCGGCACTTGGCAGGTTCCTGCGTTCTCATGTCCACCGCCGCCGAAGTTCAACATCAATTCACCAATGTTCGTCTTCGAGGATTTATCGAAGATGGATTTGCCACACGCAAACACGGTGTTTTGCTTTTTGAAGCCCCACAGTACATGGATGGAAATATTGCATTGTGGAAACAACGCATAGATTTCGAAGCGATTCCCAGCCCAAATCTTGTCTTCATGGCGAAGGTCGAGAATGACCAAATTTCCGCATATCGAACCACAACGACGCAGTTGCTCTTGAAACTTCTCACGATGACTAAAATACAGATCAACGCGTTCTTTCACGTCGTCCAGCAACATGATTTCATCAATACTCTTATCACGACAGTGGTCAATCAAATCCATCATCAATTGATAATTAGAGATGCGGAAGTCTTGGAATCGACCTAGCCCTGTGCGGGAATCCATAATGAAATTCAACAAGCCCCACCCTGCGGGGTATAAAACTTCATCTTTGGTGTATTGCGCAGAGTCGCCTTTGTCCACTTCTTCCATCATTTCGTCCCACTCCGCAGGGAACGTGCTGTCGCCACCAAAATGCTTCCATACAACGCGCGCCGCAGAAGGGGCATCAGGATCGATAATATGGTTAGGGCTGAGTTCTCCGTTTCGGATTAACTCAGACGCATGGTGATCGATACAAAGGTGTGCTTTCGGGTTGTAAGGAAGGTTGGTGGTTATGTCGTACTCGTTGATATCAATCACACCATCTTGCATATCCTTCGGATGAACAAACTTGATGTCGTCAATCAAGTCGATGTGCTTGAGCAGTACCGCACACACTAACCCATCGAAATCGCTTCGAGTGATAAGGCGGTATCGTCTTTCCGGCATAGCAACTCTCCCTTATCGAGGTGGAGACATTCCCCTCTCATTGCTAACTAGCTTATTCTTATAGACTCTCTTAAGGATAAGACGGATACCCAATTGTGCAACTAATTGCTTTTATACCCAAACAACCTCAAGGTGCTTGTACAACGAGAGCTTGTTTGGCAGCACGCGAGAAGCTGAATTGAAAACATCGCTGTTATACAAAGTGTCAACTTATTCCAGGACGAGACAGTTCAAAAACAAAAAGCCCATCAAGAGATAGGGCTTTTGCTGAAAAGCGACCGCATTAGCGAGGAAGGAAATTTTCCGCCAGCATACAGCGCACGCTACCACCACCAATGGTCTCTATGGTAGACACATCAATAGGAATCAATTGGCCATGATGACGAAGCACATCTTTCTGCTCCTTCGTGAACGCATTGTAAGCGGACATCGACATCACAATGAGCTTTTCATTTTTGTCATTACGCAGCTGCAAAATATTGCCGCAGAAGTGGTTCATCTGTTCTTCGGTGATTGAAACCACGTCTTTCGTTTTCTGAAGTGATGACAGAACACGACGACGCTCGAATTCCTCAATGATCTCATCACAGATCACCGCAAACCCTTCACCCACTGCCATCATTACGTTGGAGTGGTACACAGCCTGCCCTGACGCCATTTTCGTGTCAAAAAAGACCACATCCTTGAATCCCGCTTCATGAGCAAATTGCTGGAGTAACTCACGGTCACATCGCACAGATAACGCGGCGTAAATGGTGGCGTTGATATGATCCATGATCATGACACCGGTGCTTTCTAGAAAAGATTGAGGTGCCTTCAAGTCACCAATTTCCTGCACATTCAGAACATTGAAGCCTTGCGCGACAAGTGACGAGACCAATTGTCGCGTCCTCACTTCTCGACGGCGGTTTTCACATGCCATAGGAAACAAATACACATCACCCGTCGGCGAGGTAGAAAACCAATTATTGGGAAAGACGGCATCAGGCGTTTCATCTTTGCCTTGTTCGTAATTCATCACCGTCACGTTCACACCATGACGACGAAGCAACTCAACCATACCGTTAAATTCCAACAGAGCTTGTTGACGCACTTGTTCGTCCGTCAGGGCCAGTTTCTTTTGAAATTCATTGTCTGCGCTGGTTTCAGCATTAAATTTGAAATCGACAGGCGGCACCATCACAACCGCATTGGTCGAGTGCACATATTCTTTTGGAGCAGGGATCATATCTCTAAGCGCTGGTGCGACCATCTTACACCTCAACATTTTATTAACATTGTTATTATGAGGTTTATTTTAGTAACACTCTGAAGAGACATTTACCTAAATTGCAGAAACTCTTTGGCCACCAAAAGGTAAATAACCTTAATTATAATGAATATATGGGTAATTTACCTTTATAGCACAGAATCACCCCGTCACTTTCTCTTAACCTAAACAATCTAAAGGTGGTGATTCAGCGAGCGTGTGTTGACGAGATCAACAGGGAGACATCAACTCAGGATTAATCCCTGCACTTCGTTTGTATTCAGCAATGACGATTTCGCTGCGTGTTTGGATAACGCCAGGTAGCTGAATGATTCGCGTCGACATGAATTGTTGGTAGGCTTTTATGTTTTTGACGCGGATTTTAATCATTGCATCGAAGTCACCAGACAAAGAGTAACACTCTTCAATTTCGGGGATCAGTAACGCCGATTTTGCGAATTTATCAAAGATCGACAAGTTCGTTTGGTCTAGCCGGATATGGATGAATACTACAACCTCTAACCCAAGCTTCTCAGCAGAAATATCCGCGTGATAACCCGAGATATACCCTTCCCTCTCCAACCGCTTAACACGCTCTGAACAAGGCGTTGTCGTGAGGTTCACCCTCTTTGCTAATTCAACGACAGGTAATCGCCCATTAGATTGCAGAATTCGAAGGATCTCGATATCAATGCGGTCGAGGTTCGACGTATCAGAAGCTGCCATGTAAGTTCTCTCCTCTGTCCTAGATAACCAGTCCAATAACGTAACACAGAGAAATTACCTATAGAAGTGGCCAAGTTAAGGGAATAGATATTGAGAAGAGAAATAGCAAAAACGAAAAAAGCCTGACTTTACAGCCCGATATTTCGAGCGTGATGTGGGTGACGGATTTGTACGGGCAAACCCTTTGCAACGGCCTGAGGGTGATGACAATCCATGACGAAAACGAAAAAAGCCTGACTTTGCAGTCAGGCTTTTCGAAAGTGGTTGCGGGAGCCGGATTTGAACCAACGACCTTCGGGTTATGAGCCCGACGAGCTACCAGACTGCTCCATCCCGCGTCCGATT
>NZ_FOWR01000028.1 GCF_900115495.1 Enterovibrio norvegicus DSM 15893
CCATTGCGATCGAGTTTGACGGTACTCCAAGAATGGGTTCCGATAAGGTTCACGAAGTAGGTTTTGAGCTGTTGCTGAGAGAGATTATCCGGCGGACAATCAAAGAACATGGCGATACGCCGTACGGCACGGCTGTAGGCATCAATGGTGGCGGGTCGTTTGCCTTGTAGCGTTAAATTATTGAGGTGCTGTTGGTAAAGCGCATCGAAGTGCTGTTGTTGTTGACGGTTCATGGTATTTCTCCTGTCCGCTGCCCGATTGGCAGGGTTGAGAGAAACGTAGGCGGGATATTCTATTCTGCCGCGTAGCGGCTTCGTTCAACAAGGCGCTTAAACGGAAAAATTACAGTTTGGCTCGCGCTACGCGCATTTTAGCCAAACTGTAATTTTCTACTTAGCTTAGCGTTATGCCATTTTAAACAGGAGTAGTATGGAAAGCTTTTATAAATATTGTCCAATTTATTCGCATGATGATCTGGGAAAAGAGTATTCACTAGTAAACCTGTTTGAGAATCAGGCATCTTTTTCACGGAGAAAGAACTTTAATGATTTGTTCGACTCAGAAGTTAAAATTCTTCGCCCTTCAAGAGAGCGAGTCCGTAGGACTTATCAAAAGTTATCTGGTGAATCCAAGCGTACTTTTAAATACCTATACATGGGTGAAAATGCGAATCATAATTTCGACCTTTTAGTTAAGAGTATCGAGGATGTTTTAGACGGTTATTTATTCTATTGTGTGACTGAAAATCCTGCTAATAACTTGATGTGGTCTCATTATGCGAACTCGCATAATGGGTTTTGCATCGAATGGGATGGTAGTTCAATGCCACCTGAGAAAGTAACATACCGCGACAAACTCCCAACTTTAGACCTGTTAGAGTTGATTGAATCCACAATCGGTTTGAGGACTAAAGATGAAATAGCTTCTCAGGCTTGGCTATCATTGAAGATTAAGCTAAAAGAATGGGAGTATGAGTCAGAATATCGCATTAACTTAAGTAATCGTGCTCAAAATTTGATCGTGAAAGATTTAGGGAAACTTGCATTAGTCAGGTTTCAACCCGAGTGGATAAAATCAATCATTTTTGGTTATCGAATGCCCGAAAAAACAAGAGATTATATTCGTAGAAAAATGCCGGAAAGTACAATCTATCAAGAAGTTGTTATATCTGAAAATGGCAATGGTCTAGCATTGGAAAAATGGCATAACAAATAAGAATAAGTGTCGCGCAGCCGCCACTTTATTTGGGTGATGTACAAGCCAGTCGCTACTTTATTAAGTAAATTGCTCGGATGAGCATAGAGAGGATGCCCGCCGACCATCGATTGACAGGCGATCGCCTCCTGGAAGTAACATAAATCCTCGGCAGACAGTTAAAAGCCAAACTTTACCAAAACTGAGCTTATGCGAAGCGTGTGGCTTGGAGCTCCTACTCTAAATGATTTCTGTCCAATTTTGAGTTAGCAATGATGACTAGCTCAAAATTTCCCCATTCCTTGCTAGGGATGCCAATTCGCCGATTTCAATTTACTGAATAATTTTCAGTCCATTCGGGTAATAAAGGTTTGCTCGTCATCCACAAAAGCCACAAAGCCGCCATAATAGATAAACACCCGACCACGTCCCTCAACTAAGCAGGCAAGCTGTGGGTTCAAATCTTCTTCGTTATCCTGACTTTGAAAGGTGCCAGTATCGGTGATGACGCCGCTGAGTGTAGGCAAATATCCATACGTGCGTTTGGCTTGATCAATCAGGTTCAATTCGCTCGTAGTAGAGAAGCAAAAGGGGATCGCACCGGCTTCTTCGATAAACATCGTTTTCAGTTCTTCATAAGCGGTAATCACCAGCCAGTCGATGCCGTTAACATGATGGATAAACATAGCGTTTCTCGTTAATTCTGATGCGGAGATTTTATCACTATCAGGGGGCGAACATAGTAGAGATTTCGTTGCTAAAGGTGGCACCCTTTGACTGCTCGGTTCAGTTTGTTGGTGCGTGCTCATTGATATCAAGCTGCATTGATATTAAACCGCACTGTCACAGATTGGGGCGCTCAATACGGGAATGTCATTCAGATACTGTATTCTGGCGAACATGACGTAGCGACCGAGTGATGAATGTTGTTTGTACGGAAGTTCTTTAAGAAAGAAAAACCAAGGGTGTACCTCGACTCGATCTTTGTCGTGCCTCGTGGGGAGCTAACGTCAAGCGATGAATGGGGATTTCTGGCGAGTGCTGAAAGTTTTGAAGAGAGTATTCGCGCTGAGCTTGGTGAGATCTTTAACTTGCCACATATTTCTACTGCGTCAGAGGTGACGCGACGTGATCTTGGTTTGCAAGTGGCTGTTGTGGGATACCGAGGTGGAGAGCTTGTTGATGCGGGTTTGCATCCCATATCGGTGCCTATATTTTGGAAACCCAAGATAGAGATACATTCACGTTTGTTCTATTTAGACAGTCAGAAAACATTCAAAAAATACAAAGTGGTAGAGCGTTTCTCTTGGTCTGATTTTGTTGGGCGTTCAATGACGCTCAATGGGTTGTTCTTTCGGTATAAGCCCTTGTATAACAATAAAGATATGGAGCATTTGCTCTTGAAGGCGTGCCTTCGGCTTGTAGAGAAAATGAAATCCTCGTTATAACTGTTCAGACAACGAACCACTAATGGGATGAATTTTTAGGTATGTCTGTCCTTAGTTTGTTGTTGAGCATGCTCGTCTCTTCTTTATTTAGCTTCACCTTGCTCTACGTTTGGTCAAATTGAAGGAACAGCTTCGCCGTCTTGGACGGTGCTTCAATCATTGGCAGATGGCCCATATCCTTCATCACTTGCACTTCTGATTGAGAGACTAATTTACCAAGGATATCAGCACCGGCGACATGCAAAACACGATCATTGTCTCCCCAGGTAATCAGTGTTGGTTTCTCGAAGCCAACGAGCACAGTATCCAGCGGCAAAGTGAAATGGACTTGTCCATCTGTGATGTGGTGGATCTGCTGGAAGATCTTGCTGTTAAGTGGGAAGCTGGCTTCTGCCCGTTTAGCGAGTTCTTTGATCATTACTTCTGGAATGAAGGGTGGCTTGTGAAATGCAAACGCCAACAGTTCTCTGTATTGATTGGCATCGCCGACCAGCACTGCGGGGCGTTCTTGCTGGCGCAACATGGTAAACATCTCGCTGTCTGGCGAGGTTGCCACGCCTAGTGGGTTGAGAAGCCACAAACTTAGCACTTGATCAGGGTGCTCTACCGCGTAATTCCCCGCAATGTAACCTCCCATAGAATTGCCGCCAATGTGAAACGCCGACAAGCCAATAGACGCTGCAAATGCTTGAAGGCGTGCCACCTGAGCAGGCACATCGTAGTTTAAGTCAGGTTGTTTCAGGCTATCCCCAAACCCTGGCAGATCCGGCGCTATCACTCGGTACTTGCTAGTTAGGTGTTTCGCCATTCTTACCCAGTTGTCTTTGTCTGCGCCGAAGCCGTGAAGCAACAGAAGTGGCGTACCCGATCCACCTTCCAGATAGGCAATTTCGCCCTCTTCAATCTCCGATGTTTTTAAAGTCAAACCCGATATTCTTCGCTCTGCTGAAATGCCAAGCTCGAATAGCTTTTCTGGTGGGGTCATTCGGTAAGCGACAAACCCAATGAGTATCAGTACTCCAATGAAATAAAGCATTATGAACCCTTCCCTGTAGAGAGTGGCAGACCGGTATTTCCTTCCCGATCTAATGTAAAGCCTGAAAATGGGGACCAACATCAAGCCAACGGTAAGCAAGAAACAATGGTCATGAACTGATTCCAACGGTTCCCGTTGGGTTCAAAGCCTCTCTTGCATCATTCGTTTGCTTCCATTATGTCCAGATTTAGGCTTTGAATCTGGCTTTTTTTGAGGTGACTGCCTTTGTTTTCTTCTTGAACCTCACCTTTGCACATGCGCATAACGCCAGTGACGGTCGCTGGTGTTTTGGTGTTTGTCTATTGATTCCGCATCACAACGCTAAAGAATCATTGTAGACCCGTCATGAACTCCAGCAGCCCTTTGAATATTTATCTCGCTAACAATATGTCGACTGACGCGTCGGCATGTTTCTGTTCTTTAAACGCTAGGTCATCTGTTTACCGCTTCTTTTGAGCCTCCTGAACAGCAAAGTGGAGGGTGTATCAGATAGTAGATGCCAACAATTTAAAGTGTGGTGTAATGTTATAACGTAACATTTACTAAGCTGCTCTGAGGCAGCATCGAGTTGAACATCGCAAATGATATCTACCCTTTGTCATTGGTTGTAAAATCGCTAGGAAGGAAAGACGATGATCCGAACAGAAAAAGTGCCTGTCACTGTGTTAACTGGTTTCCTTGGTGCAGGAAAAACAACGTTGTTAAATCGAATCCTCACTGAGAAGCACGGGCGTCGCTATGCCGTCATTGTTAACGAATTCGGTGAAGAAGGCATTGATAACGATTTGGTGGTTGATGCTGATGAAGAAGTGTTCGAAATGAACAACGGATGCATATGCTGCACGGTGCGTGGTGACCTCATCCGAATCCTTAGCGGGTTGATAAAGCGCGCTGATCAATTCGATGCGATCATTGTAGAGACAACGGGCCTTGCTGATCCAGGCCCCGTGATTCAGACGTTCTTTGTTGACCAAGATGTGGCAGATTGCACGCGGTTAGATGCCATTGTGACAGTGGCAGACGCCATTCACCTTGAGTCTCAATTAGCTGAACATCATGAAGCTGACGAGCAACTGGCTTTTGCGGATGTCGTCTTGCTCAACAAAACGGATCTTGCGGGAGCCGGCGACGTTGAACACGTTGAAGCGCGTATTCGCAAAAGCAATCCTTACGCAAAAATCATTCGAACGGCCCGCTGTGATGCCCCTCTTGACGACATTATTGGATTGAAAGCCTTCAGCCTAGATCGTGTGCTGGAATTTGAGCCGGATTTTTTAGCGTCTGAACATGCTCACGAGCACGATGACGATGTCACTAGCGTTTCTTTCACAACAGATACTCCCCTTGATCTTGAAAAATTCCAACGCTGGTTTGGTCGGCTTTTACAAACACGCGGTCAGGACATTTTACGTTCAAAAGGTATTCTTGACTTTGAAGGGCAAGAAGAACGGTATGTTTTCCAAGGGGTACACATGCTGATGGACGGCTCCATGATGGGAGCTTGGCCTGAAGACAAGCCCCGCAATTCCAGAATGGTGTTTATTGGGCGAAACCTAAACAGCATGGGCCTGAAGGAGGGGTTTGACGCATGCAAGATAAAATAGACCCTAGTCTATGGGGTGGACCCTATCATCCTCTCGAAGCCGGGGAGACGTATCTCGAGAACCGGGGTATTCGCCTCGAGTTTGGCGCAGCGGTGACTTGCGCCGTTTCTTTGGGATGCGGCGTTGCTGCAGGGTTCGGGAACGGGATAATCGCTTTCTTTGGATTTGAAGAGGAGCCTGCGTTAGTTCAAGCGCATGAGAGCGTCGTCCTCTGTCTTGCCACGGATGGGGAAAGCGTGCTGAGCGGCGGCGATGATGGACGTTTTCTGCGAGTATCACCTGATGGCAGCATTCAGGAAATCGCGACGTTTGGTACCAAGTGGGTGGATTGTGTGGGGGCAACATGCGATTGGTTTGCTTGCTCGTCAGGTCGAACGGTTTACCTTTGGTCTGGTGAGCAGTCTTCTCCTACGTTACTGGCGCATCCGAGCACAGTGGGAGGGGTTGCCTTTGATAAATGTGGTGAGCAATTGGCCGTCGCTCACTATGGTGGTGTCACTCTCTGGAGCTATAAAAACGGTGAGTGGACATCGTTGCTTTTACCTTGGAAGGGCGTCCACGGGGCCGTTGATTTTAGTCCTGACGGGCGTTTTTTGATGACACTGATGCAAGAGAAAGCCGTCCACGTATGGCGCTTGTCGGATGGCGCTGATCTTGAAATGTCCGGGTATCCCAAAAAAGTGAAGAGTTTTAGCTGGGTGGGTGAAACACCATACCTTGCAACGTCTGGCACGGATGAAGTGATTTGTTGGCCGTTTGATGGCAAAGATGGCCCTTTGAGGCGCTCACCCGTTTGCATTGGCCGACGTGATGACCAAGTCGTGACGTGTGTGCACGCTTTTTCTAGGGATAAAGGTGTGTTGGCAGGATACCGAGACGGTGCGGTTTTTCTCGTTATGCTAGACGAGACCGATGATGCCTTCATCTTGAGGCGACCAACGGACGCTGAGGTAACGGCAATTGTGCTTACTGAATCTCTTTCCCACATGCTAATAGGAGACGCAGCAGGCAATGTTCTATGGGCTCCATTGTGAACTGATCGTGTTCTTATGGCATGTCATGAGTACGCGCTCTTTTCACCTCACCGAGAGGCCTCCATAGCCCGAGTCATCAAAGCGTATACTTGCGGCAATGTAAGTGACGGTGTAACAAATATTGTTACGCCTTCACTAATCCACCTTTCTCCATATCCGCACATCGGTAGCATTTTTCATCGCCACAATGGGTGATGGTTGGCGTTGTTTTGATGGCATTGGCACAGGTTTGTACCAGAGCTCGCAGCGGATAAGCCGTCCACGTGCTGTGTCCTACCTTGGCTTGCTGTGATATCTCGGTGAGCAAGGGGGCAAATTTGTTAAAACCCTCAGAGCAACTTCCCACTGACGTTTCGACAATGCCGCGTGTGTAAGTTTTTGCCCAGCGCCTTAGAAGGTTTCTGCCCGCAAGTTGTTCTGCATAGTGAATAGGGGTGATGGTGGTGAGTGGCACGCCCATTGAGATGACAAGGGCATCTTTGGCTTCATCGCATGCATACAGGCCGTAGATGTCATCATTCGTTTGTTTCGACAATATGGCTTCCGCGTGTGGGCCTAATGCTGCATAGCTACAAATTGGGTGGGTGCTACGGATTCGGTCTGGACGGTGGAGCAAGGCTTTAGAAATTGCCCCCATACTGGGTTCAAGTCGGTTTTCTTCGCCGCAGAAGGTCACCGTTTCTTCAAGTTGCAGCTCGCCGCGATATCCGTTTTGGCGATACGGGTCACCGTTGGGTGGAAGGCAAAGTGTGTCGTAATTGAAGGTGGGCACCACGAGGGTACATCCTGCTTCAAGCAAGGCATCGAACAAGGTATCAGGCCCACCATCAAGGTGGCCGAATGATCGAATGGACGAGTGAACAAACAGTACTTTGTTCTCAAGCGCCAGTGCCTTGATGGCGTGTTGAACATCACTTTGCGTCGTGGTCACGGCGTTGCCTCTTTGTTTGCTGCTTTTGATGTCACTGTCTCGAGTAATGACAATAAATACTCAAGACGGCTTGTACTTTGATTCATGCCACCTGGACGATAGTTGTTGGTCCACAGCGCGCGATAGGTGCGTATCAGTGGTTTCAATTCGGCCACAAGCGTGGTTTTTCTATCGTCTGTAAATTGTTCGACAAGGCGATGGCCTTCTTGCTCATAACCTTGTGCAATAAGACAAGCAAGGCGTAATGCGTCTATCGTCCAGCGCAACTCTTTGGTTAATGCGGAAGAAAGGTTTTCGAGCTTTTCTTGCCACAGCGCCAATTCATTCAGCGCTGTATTAACCGTGTTCGTCTCAATGCCTTTGGCATGTTTGATATGACGGCGCGAGGCTTGATCAAACAGGAAAGGACCAAAGAAGGCGCAGTTCGGCGTTTCAATGCCTGTCATCAAATAGATGTCTTGCAGTGCAATCAGTGCATCGCATTCTGTTTGGGTGACATCAGGGTAGAACCATGAAATCGCGCGCATGACATCGTTATCTTTTTGCTGCATTTCTCCCCATGCCATCGCGCCACCAAAGGCGTATGCAGGGATCGGCATTGAGAATTGCTGGCCGTGCCCCATGTCGCCCCATTCCGTCACCATGTAGCCTTTTGCGCCGAATTTTTTCGCCGATTTCGCTGCTTTTCGCATGTGAGTGACAGCAGCATTCCAACGTCCCGACACTGATGCAAAACAACTGGTGGAAACCGCGACATGGAAAGGGTAGCCAAACAAGGCAAGTTGCTTGTGCTCGGCATCAAACGGGTGATTCGGTTCGTAACCCCAGTTAAGCAAGGTAAGGTCGTCAGGCAATTGGTCAATTAGGTTTGGGTAACGAAAGAGCATGTCGCTGAAGATCTGACAGCGCTTTCCGTGTTTGTTGGCGATGGTGAGAACTTTCTGTAAGTAGTTTAAATAGACTTTCCCTTTTCCAAAAATCTCACACGCTGATTTGCTGGCACCGACACCTAAATCCATGGTTTCGTCAAAGTTGATATTTAAGGTGTGGCTGGAAAAGTTTGGCGTAAGCTCAGCGATCAGTCCGTCTATGAAGGTTTCAGTTTGTGTACTGATGGGGTTCAAACCAAATGACCCAGGGCGGTGGTCGCCACGTTGATCTTTAAACCCGGTTTTCTGTTCAGCAAGGTGCTTATATTCAGGGTGATTCAGCCATTTTTCCATGTGGCCGAAGCAGGCTTGGTTTGCGACCAGTTCGATCCCTTTGTGGCGACAGTAAACGTCAATATCACGAATGTCTTCCGCGGTCATGGGTGTGTAGTCGCGCCATACGGCCTCGTGCTTTTTATAGGCAAAAGTATGTTCGGTATAGAGTTGTAATTGGTTGTACCTGAGCGCACTCCAATAATCGATGAGTCGCTTGAGCGCGGGTAAGGTAGGTACACGATCTCGGCTGATATCGAGCAAAATACTGCGTGCGGAAAAATCGGGCCAGTCTTCAATGACAAAATCGAACTTCAATTCAGCGTCGTTTTCGATCAATTGATTGATCGAGAGGTGCCCGTATCTCAGGCCGTGCAGATCGGCATAGGCCAAGTTCAACCCGCAAGAGGAATAACTCAGTCGATACCCTTGCTCGGGTAGCGATGGATCGTGTAGATAAGTCAAAAGCGCATGTGATGAGCGTGCTTCATAATCCGTCGGACAACTGCGCAGCGCGTTCGCTATGCGAAATCGCTGTGCTGAAAACCCCTCTATAAAGCGTTTGGGGGCGGGGAAAATCAATTCCATCTGACATCGTCCTTGTCATTCACATTAAATTGAAACATTACCGTTCTCTGGTAAGCACAAACTTTCGGCCAATCTTAGGTCAGGTGTGAGTAGCTTTTGCCAAGCCATGGAAGCAGCGCCCATGGCGGCGGCTTGCGGGCCAAGAATCGAAAACTCAATGTTAGGCTTCACGATATAAGACCCCGCCAATGCGTCACTGTGTTTACGCAGTGATGATGCTAGCTCCGAACCAAATGACATGCCGTTGCCACCAATGACGATGCGCTTAATGCTCATCAGACTACAAAGGTTAACGGCAAGTTCGGAAAATTCTTCAATAATAACGCTGGGTGTTGGCTCAGCACCTCGCATCAACGCTTGGCTGTTAAATTGCCCCGCCATGTGTTGCTCGCCGTAAAACAACTGACGATTGAGTACCACGCCAACACCTATGCCGAGTCGGTGATAGTGTTCACGGGCATGGTGGGTAGAGAGCAGCACATACAAAAAGTGTTCATAAGGCAGGCTACGCTGTTGCATGAGTTCGCCCCATGCGCCGCAGTTGGCGTCATTATCAAGAAACACGGGATAGGGGACATGACGTTTAAACAACGGTGCAAAATTAATAATAGAGCGAACATTGAGCGAATGTGAGAGTTGGAGCTGGCATTTTTCAGGGTCTACAAGGCCGGGAACGCCAACGCCGATCGCAAGAATCCGCGGGAACAGTGTTTCAATGTCTTCAATGCAGGGGAGAAGTGCATTAAGCAAAGCGGCGTCTATCGAGATTTGTGTATCGATGGGTAACATGTCGTGATAAATCACTTGCCCGAGCAAGTTGACGACGGAAACTTTGAGTGTGTCTGAATTCACATCGACACCGATAACAACACCAAACTCTGGGTTGAATACCAAAGACACTTTGGGGCGACCGCCTTTGCCGGACACGATCTGTGGTTGCTCTAAAATCATGCCAATGTCGAGGAGGTGGTTGACGGTTTTCGTGACGGTAGATTTATCGAGACCAAGCTTTGACGCTATTTCGATGCGAGAAACGCCTGGAGATTGCCAAAGCGAATTGATGATCCCCGCGGTGCTATGTGTTCTGCTGAGCTTGATCGTCACAATGAGTTAGTTTCCATGAGCAACTTAATGGTTTTTATCTTATTGATGAAAGTATGAAAAACAACCAAGTTCATAGATTTCCAAGCAAGATTTACTCTTTTTTATTTCATTGTTGAAGTACGTCGAAAGTGGTTTGCAACAAATGGAAATCAAACGTCTGGCCAGTGGCAATTTCACTTCTGAACTTACGCACCTTCAGGTGGTTGGGGTGTATATAAGTTTCATTGGGAAACTAACAAGGCAATTGTTTCGTGTTGGTGTGACTGTGATTTGCTGATTTATTGCCCACATGCTTGCCGCCTCGCAGCCCCTGCGAGATACTCGCCACTTGACTAAGGAATGGTTTGTCTTTGCTGCGAAAGTAAAGTCAAAAGGGGAAAGCATGAATAAAAACGTATGGTTGTTGGCGCTATGCCAAGCCCTTTTGATGAGCGGTAACATCGTGCTTATTTCCGTCAACGGCCTGATTGGACAAGCACTCTCCCCGGATGACAGTTGGGTAACTTTACCTGTTTCTACACAGTTTGTTGGCTTGATGATGGCCACCATTCCTGCCTCGCTGATCATGGCAAAAATAGGCAGAAAAAACGGCTTTATGCTTGGAAATGTCATTGGCATTTTTGGGGCGTTGTTGTGTGTATACGCCCTTGGTCAAAGCGCATTTTGGCTGTTTTGTTTCAGCACCATGCTTTTAGGGATAGGCATTGGGTTCGGCACGTTATACCGATTTGCGGCCATCGAGGTAAGCGCGCCAGAAAGCCGTGATAAAGCCATTTCATTGTCGATGGCAGGTGGTGTGCTTGCCGCGGTGCTTGGGCCGAATCTGGCCATTGCAAGCCAGCACTGGTTGCCGGGCACGAATTTCAGTGGCGCATTTATTGGTATTACTGTGTTGTACGTGCTCTCACTGGTGGTGCTTCAATTTATAGGCCTTCCTCGTGCTGCGCCTGAACAGCATCAATCCTCTCAAAGCGCGGTGGGCGATATTCTGCGTGCGCCGGGATACATGTTGGCAGTCTTTGCCGCGGTTATCGCGTATGCCGTTATGAATCTTCTGATGACGGTAACGCCAATTGCGATGCACAAGCATGGCTTCCACTTTGAAGCCGCGGCGCTTGTTATTGAATGGCATGTATTGGGTATGTTTCTTCCTTCGTTCTTTACAGGTTCGCTGATTGGAAAGATAGGGACGCGCATGACCATCATGCTGGGTAGCTTGATGTTTATCGCCAGTATTTTGGTCAACCTGAATGGCGTGACGGAGTGGCACTTTAGGGTGGCACTGGTGTTGTTAGGTATTGGTTGGAACTTTATGTTCATTGGTGCAACCAGCCAACTTACCCAAACATACTTGCCGCAGGACAAGGCAAGAGCACAAGCGATGAATGAATTTGCGGTGTTTGGCTGTGTCACGCTTACAGCACTGTTAGCCGGGAATCTGGAGGCCACGATGGGGTGGCAATCGTTGAATTTACTGTTGCTACCTTTTGTCTGCGTTGTGCCAATTGTGTACTTATTCTTTACGCGTAACCCTCAGGAAATTAAGGCTAAATAACATTCTTCTTTCAGGTGGTTTTTCTGGTGCTATCTTTACTTTTACTGCGCTAAGTCGTTAAGGAGTGCAACATGGAATTGGAAAACCAATTTGGCGAGAAAATGCATCTCGCCGATGATCTCACGTTGAAAGAAATGGTTGATATGGGGTTGCTGGTAGTACTGGCAGATGAGAACGATGAAAGTGAGAATTGCTGGATCCCTGCCGAGCCATTTGAGTGAATGAATGTTGAAAAACAGTGCGTTAAAAAGGCCTTTGATTAAATCAATCAAAGGCCTTTTTGATCGTCGCATTGGCTTAGAGCGCCTGTGATTCGTTTTTTCTGTTGCTTCCATCGAAAGATCTCGTTGTAAATGGTCGAAAATTGCTGCCTATACTCCCAGACAGGCTGCTGATAGGAGGTCATAGGATGAAAACGATACGCACTGTCTTTTTCGTTATTTCAATGCTGGGGTTTTCTTTGAGTACCTCCGCAGCCGAACCCTTGCAAACCCTCGCCAATAAGTTATTTGGCCCGCTACCTGAGACGATGCCGGGCAGCGAGTTTGATACGCCTGAGCGGATTGCCCTCGGCAAAGCGCTCTATTTCGAAACGGCGCTTTCTGCTGTTGATAATCAGTCGTGCAATACCTGCCACAATCTTTTAGATGGCGGGTCAGGCGCTGAACCATTGTCTGTTTCTGTTGGCGCGCTCGGTAAGTTAGGCACGCGCAATAGCCTCACGACGTGGAACGCCGGTTTTCAATTTGCTCAGTTTTGGGATGGGCGGGCGAAAGATCTGGCAGAGCAAGCGCGTGGGCCGATCACCAACCCCATTGAGATGGGGTTGTCTTCAGAAGACGAAGCCATTGATAAGCTCAAAGACAAAGGTTACCAAGACGCGTTCGCTGCTGCGTTTCCCGATGCAGATGATGCGCTGACCTTTGATCACTTGACGGAGTCTCTCGCCGCCTTTCAACGCACGTTAGTGACCGAAGACAGGTTCGATATGTACCTAGCGGGAGACATAACAGCGCTGAATGCTCAAGAAAAACGGGGATTAGAACAATTTATTTCCACAGGGTGTAATGCGTGTCACAACGGCCCATTGCTTGGCGGCGAACTCTTCATGAAAATGGGCTTAGTGAAGCCGTATCCTAACAAGATCGACAAAGGCCGCGCGCATGTGACGGGCAGCTCTGCTGACAACTTTATGTTTAAAGTGCCGACCTTAAGAAATGTGGCGCAAACTGCCCCCTATTTTCACGATGGTGCAGTGTTCAATCTGGATCAGGCTGTGCGTGACACAGCATGGCATCAACTTGGGGTGAAACTCAGTGAAGAGGATGTGAAAGACATCAGTGCATTTTTTTCTTCACTCGATAACACCAAGAAAATAACGTTTTAGATAGTCTCGACTATTCGCTTTGGAGATTCCGCTTTGCAAGATGCATCGAACCCAGCGCCTTCACCAACACTGACCTTTCAGCTTGCTAACATTTATCGTGGGAAAGTGGCCGAACGCTATGGCCTTCAAACGGCGATGGACAAGGTTGACATTACGGGCGATGTTTTTCTGTCAAACACGGGATTAGACGGTGATGAAACTGCGGATAAGAAGCATCACGGTGGTCCAGAGCGCGCCCTTCACCATTACCCGCAGGAGCACTATGTATTTTGGCGAGAAAAGCATGGTGATATGCAAGATTGGCAAGCACCGGGTATGGGCGAAAACATCAGCTCCGTGGGGATGACGGAAGACACGGTATGCATTGGTGATCGTTACCAGTGGGGCGATGCGATCATCGAAGTGAGTCAGCCACGTTCGCCATGTTTTAAGCTCAATCAGCGCTGGGAAGTCGAAAACCTTTCCGTCGACATGCAAGCCGTCAGCCGTTGCGGTTGGCTTTATCGCGTAATTCAAACCGGCACTGTGAACAAGCAATTGCCACTCGTGCTTTTATCGCGCCCTAAGAATTCCATGACGCTGCGTGAGGTGTGTGATGTGTTCTTTGGTGATCCTTTGAACACGGAAGGACTAGCGAAACTGCGCGAGCAATCTGCCCTGTCTGACAGTTGGATGGGGAAAGTGAAACAACGCCAAGAGACGAATGAAGTGGAAAACTGGAACTTTCGTTTGTTGGGCCGTGCTGCGCCGTAATACGTGTTTAACCACGTCTATATGTGATCGCGAATTAAGCGTCAGCATCGATAAACAACAGACATGAAAAAGGGCATCGACGAGAACGTGGATGCCCTTTGTGATCTTACTTGTCGAGAAGACGATTACAGATACATTTTCGCCAGTGTTGCTGGCTCAAGTTCTTTGCCTTCTAGCGCAGAGTTCCAGTTGATACCAACCAGTACGCCGTCTTCATCTAGCGTGATCAACCAATCTTGAACGAACACATCTAGTGGGATTTCTTGAACCTCGAAATCTGCCCATTCTTCAACGTTGTGAAGTTCTGCATCTTCTTTTGAAGACCAGAAAGGCATGATTTCGCTGTTTTCAAATTCGGTAGAATCGCATGCCAGCCAACCTTCTTCATTGGTTAGACCCCAAACTTTGGCGGTTTCTTGTGTTTCTTCAATGAAAAGCGTCAAGTTTGCTTCGATGTCAGCAGTCAATTTGCTCATTTTTGGATTCTCAGTGATTCAATGCGAGCGCTAGAATATCACTTTAATCCGGAATGCGCTTGCATGATGTAAAACCGGAGAATGCCAAGAAATACGTTGCTTATGCTGGTGGGACGAAATCGCCATCCAACGTTTGCGACGAGAGGCCTTGTTCAGTCTAACCATCGGAAAATTCTGAGGTATACCCGAAAGAGCAACCGCTTTGAATTATCGGGTTCAAAACGGTGCTAAAGATACCTCATGACTTTCGAGTAACGCCTTTAATGCACGCAGGCCTTGCTTCAATGCCTCGTTGTGTTTTATCGACATCAAAGACAGCCGAATGCAATTCGGGTTGGTGTTTCCAGCAACAAAATAGCTACCACTTGTCACGATCAAATCTCGTTGCTTCGCTTCCATCACAAAGCGCTCTTGTTGCCAATGTGCTGGCAAGGTAACCCAAACGTGGTAACCATCAGATTCAGATATTACGTCACCGAGAATGTCTTTTGCGATGGCTTGTCGCTGTTTGGCAATATCGCGCTGGGTATCTGCCATAGAAAACGCGTCGCCGCTGTTGATCAACTGTTCGGCAACAATGAAATTCATGGGTGAGGCTAACCAGACATTGGCGCGAATATGGGCATTTAGCACCGGCAATAGATGCTCAGGAGCAACCACAAATCCGCAACGCATGGCGGGGCTAATGGCCTTGGATAACCCAGAAACATGAATGCCTTTTTCTGGGAGCCAATGGCATATTGCAGGCAAGGTGTCTTCGTTTAGAAACCCGTAAATGTCATCTTCCACCAAATAGGCGGCGGATTGCTCAATGATGGCGGCAATGGCTTGTCGACGCTGAATTGGCATAGTGATGCCAGTGGGGTTCTGGTGTGACGGTATGGCAATGACCAGTTTGGGTTTGTGTGTGTGTAATACTGTTTCGAGCGCGGACGGGATGAGTCCGTCTTCGTCCATGTCTATGCCGATGATTTGGCGTCCCGCTAAACTGGCAATAGCCAAAATTCCAGGGTAAGTGAGCATTTCGACCGCGATAACATCGCCGGGTTGAGTCAACGTTTCAACCAGCAGTGACAGCGCATGTTGTGCACCATTGGTTAAGAGCACATTGCTTGCTGTTGCCGAATTCAAACCGTAGCGTTTTGCCCACATTGCGCCCGCTTCACGGTGCGCATGGTGACCAGAATGGTCGGTATAGACCAAGAGTTCTGGTGTAAACGCGAGGGATGCTTTTTGATAGGCGGTGCGCAGTGAGGATAGATTCTGCAACACGTAAGGTTGAAGGATCGAGAAGTTAAATTCGGTATCACTTTCGCCAGGCTGAATGGCTTGATTCAATTGAGACTCACCCACGACGAACGTGCCACGACCGACAAACGACTCCACTCGATTCATTTCCGCCAGTAGCTTATAGGCTTTGGAAATGGTGGCTGGCGTGGTGTCTAACTCAGCAGCAAGCTCGCGGTGCGGAGGTAGCTTGGCGTTGGGTGGGTAAATCCCTTCATCAATGCGTTGCTCAATTTGACGGGCGATGTCTTTGAATTTGGTTTCGCTCACTGGCATTCCATGTATTTTCTATCACTGGAACAAATTATGGCCAGCTTTCAACCGAATTGAAATAGCTTAGTGCAATCAAACTTAATATTGACATATGTCAATCGGTGCAATTATAGTCATCTCATTACTCACTAATCATACGTTTTTGTTTGTGAGGCTGAATCAGTCACGCCAGTTTGCATGCACCCAACATGAGAGGATAAGGATATGTCAGAGAAAAAGGTTTCGTTTATCGGTTTGGGTGTCATGGGGTATCCAATGGCAGGTCATCTGGCCCGTGCTGGCTTCGACACTACCGTTTATAACCGCACGACGGCGCGAGCAGAGAGGTGGGCGTCTGAATATCAACAAACGTTTGCTAATACACCGCGTGAAGCAGCATCAGATTGCGACATCGTGTTTGTTTGTGTGGGTAACGACAATGACGTGAGAAGCGTTATTTATGGTGATGATGGCGTGCTAACGAGCATGAAACCGGACAGTATTTTGGTCGATCACACCACTACGTCGGCAGAGTTAGCAGAAGAGTTGGCGGCAGCCTGTAAGGAAAAGGGCGTGCACTTTATTGATGCGCCGGTGTCGGGCGGCCAAGCGGGCGCTGAAAATGGTGCGCTAACCATTATGTGTGGCGGCGATGAAGGCATCTTTAACATCGTCAACCCTGTTTTTGACGCTTATGCCAAGCAAGCAGTGTTGTTGGGCGAGAATGGACAAGGTCAGCGCTGTAAAATGGTGAACCAAATCTGTATTGCGGGCATTTTACAGGGGTTGAGCGAAGGCCTATTGCTGGCGCAAGCGTCTGGCTTAGACATTGAGCAGGTGACCAGTGTGCTGAAGCACGGTGCAGCGGGTTCATGGCAAATGGAAAACCGCGCGGTGACCATGGCGAAAGATACGTTCGACTTTGGTTTTGCCATTGATTGGATGCGCAAAGATTTGGGGATTTGCCTTGATGAAGCAAAACGCCATGACTTAACGCTGTCACTGACGCAAGAGGTCGATAGCAAGTATGCCAGCCTGCAAGAGCAAGGTTTGGGGCGTATGGATACGTCAGTGCTAATTAAAGCTAACTAAGGGTGTTGGCGCGGAGCGTTGGCGTCACGTTTTAATGGGCAACACTCAAGCTCAACGGACCCTAGCAGAAACACAGAAAAAGCCAACGGCAGATGATGCGGTTGGCTTTTTCGTTTTATCAGGACGGCGTTTTTATGACAATTGGGTATCGTCGATGAACAAGGATTCTTGCTGGTGCTTGATGGTCTTGGTGACGATGTAGGTGTAGTAGCGTTCAATGCCTAAATCGGACACGAGCCAGTGGTCGATTAAGCGCTGGTATTGGTCAATGTCGCTCGCGACAACACGAAGCACGTAATCAACGCCGCCACCTGTTGCAAAGCAGTCGGCGACTTCATCGCATTCTTGCATCGCGCGTTCGAAGCGCTCAAAACTATTCGCGCTGTGCTGACCGAGCGTCACTTCTACAATGACGGGCGTTTGTTTGGATAACACATTGCGATTAATCTTTGCACCATACCCTTCAATGACACCGGCTTCTTCCAAGCGTTTTACGCGCTCCCAACAAGGGCTCACAGAGAGGTTGATGGCCTCTGCGAGGTGAGATTTTGTAATACGGCCTTGTGTTGCCAAGATATGCAAAATCTTCACGTCGTATTTATCCAATCTCATCGTGTCTCCCTTTTGCTGATGATGTCACTGGTCGTGTTGATGAATGCGTGTCGAAGGCGAGTTAACACGTTACTTTAAGACTAGCGGAAAAGAGAAACGCTCATTGAGGTTATCAATGAGCGTTTGTGGTCTTGTGACAGCGGTTGTCTTTAACGGGTATGTTTAAGCAACATGCTGTTTTTTCATCGCTTTGGCGGTAAAGAACTCATCATGCAGTGCGCGAATGGTGCGATCATAAGCATCGTCTTTTACCACAAACTGAACGTTCACGTTACGCATTGACGAATGCACAGCAATCGGTGCGATGTCATGGTTCATGAGTGCCAGCACGCCACGGCTCAACGTTGTGTTGGTGTTTATTTCAGCGCCAATGGCGGAGATGAGTGCGACCCATTGACCAGTAATGGTCGAGCTAGGGAAGCGTTTCTCTGCTTTGTACAGCAAGTGGTTGAGGTTTTTACCTGCGCCGCTCAAGTAGTAAGTAATGGAGTTGGCATTCATTTCCTTACCCACCAAGCTGACGCGCGCATCGGCAATGATTTCCATCATTTCATAACCCACGTTATCAACCTGTCCTACCATGGCTTGGTCGAAAACGTGCAGCGCAAACACTTTGTTTTTACCCGCAATGATTTCAATTTTCTCTGCATCAGGCTGGTATTCCTGAGAGATCAAGGTGCCTTGGTGTTCCGGCTCAAAGGTGTTTTTAATCTGAAGCGGAATGTTGTTTTGACGCAGGCCAGAGGCGGCATTTGGGTGAATGGCTTCCATCCCCAAGTTCGCGAGCTGGTCAGCAACATCAAAGTTTGATTTACCAATCGGCAGCACATTTTCAGGCCCTGCAATGCGTGGGTCGGCGCTGCTCAAGTGGTATTCTTTGTGGATCACGGCAAGGTCTGCAGAGGTCAGGCAAGCAATACGACTAAATGTCATCTCGCTGTAACCACGGTCATAGGTTTTCATCAACCCTTCATCACAGTATGCATAGCCTGTGACAATCGGCAGTTCTTTGGTGACATCAATATCTTCAAAGGCACTTTTAATGACAGTGTCCAAGTTGCCCGAAAGGTTGTTATCCCATCCTGACAAATCAATAAAACGTGCGTTCACGCCAAGAGTTTTTAGCTTCAGAGCGGTGTTGAACGCACTGTGTGCTTCGCCGATCGAAGATAAAAATTCTCGAATTTGTGGAAGGTATTGGCGGAGGGTGAACTGGCCGTATTCGCAGGTCGCCAATATGTTGGTGATACAGTTTTGCGCATCATCCAAGCGTTCAGTAATGAACTTGTCTGCGCGCTTACGACTGACCGGGTCTGCAAATAGATTTTCATTGGTCATCATCATGCGTTGTTTCACGGTTGTGAACGCACTCATCCAGTTTTCATCGCGTTTCGCAACTTGTTGGTAAATACCGGGTTCACCAGAGCGTTTACATTCCAACAATGCATCCGTGATACCGCCATAAGCAGAGACGACAAAAACACGGTTATAAGGGGATGCCGGGTGCAGCAAGATGTTGTCTAAGACAGCATCAAACGCCGACATGGACGTGCCACCAATCTTTTCTACGGTGTAAGTCATTTGGGCTTCCTTTACACAAAAGAGGATAAAAAGAAGGGGCGAGTCGCCCCTTATTGATGAGAGACGTTAGTCGACGAGGGGGTAAACACCGTTTTCATCGTGGACTTCGTTACCTGTGATTGGCGGGTTAAATACACATGCCATCACCATCTCTTTACCCTCGCCAGAATAGGCGCGAAGGTAGTGCTCATCATGTTTATCCAGAATGTATAAGGTGCCTGGTTTGATGGGGTAGGTTTCACCGCCTACCACTTCAATTTCACCTTCACCCGACATGCAATACACAGACTCTAAGTGGTTCTTATAGTGAATGTGTGTTTCCGTGCCTTCGTAAATCGTGGTGATGTGGAAAGAAAACGCCATCTTGTCGTCTTTCAACAACATACGAACGCTTTCCCACGTTTCAGACGCGACGCGGCGCTCGCTGTTTCTGCACTCTTCCAGAGTTCTTACGATCATGTTTCTTGTTCCTTAAGATGCTTTTCGTGTTGCTGTCTGTGCAACGTATTCTGCGGCTTGCTCGAAAATATGAAGGCCTTGTTCGAGCTCAGATTCGCTGATGGTCAGTGGACAGAAAAACTTCACCACTTCATCGTTTGGACCCGCAGTTTCAATGATCATGCCTTTTTCAAAACAGCGACGTGAAATGGCAGAAGCAAGATCACCATCTTTACACTCAATGCCCTGCATCATGCCGCGCCCTTTAGCACGAACGAACAAAGACGAGTGGCGCTTCAGTGAACGGTCGATCACCTTTTTCACTTGTTGGCTGCGCTCGGCAATGTGCTTTTCGAAATCGTCATTCGCCCAGTAGCTTTCAATGGCTTTGGTTGCAGTAACGAATGCGTGGTTGTTACCACGGAACGTACCGTTATGTTCACCCGGCGCCCATTTGTCCAGCTCAGGCTTCATCAGAACAAGTGCCATTGGTAGGCCGTAACCACCAATAGATTTCGACAAGGTCACCATGTCTGGTTTGATGCCTGACGGCTCAAAGCTAAAGAAGGTCCCGGTGCGGCCACAACCTGCTTGAATGTCATCAACAATCACAAGCACGCCGTTGTCTTTACAGATTTTGCTTAAACGCTGAAGCCACTCGTTGGACGCCACGTTCAGGCCGCCTTCACCTTGCAAGGTTTCAAGTAACACAGCAGCCGGTTTATCTAAACCGCTTGAGTTGTCGTTCAGCATGGTTTCAAGCAGCAATAGGCTGTCTACGCCTGCATAGCCTTCGTACGGCAAACGTGAAGTGCCAGCCAATGGCATGCCTGAACCGCCACGGTGGTGTTGGTTACCGGTTGCCGCCAATGCGCCATAGGTACAGCCGTGAAAACCATTAGTGAAGGTCACGATGTTGGCACGGCCCGTCACTTTACGTGCAAGCTTCATTGCCGCTTCAACGGCATTGGTGCCAGTCGGGCCCGTAAACTGCACTTTGTAATCAAGATTTCGTGGTTCGAAGATGTGATTACGGAGTGCGGTTAGGAATGCAGACTTGGCTTCCGTGTGCATATCAAGGCCATGGGTCACGCCATCACTTTCGATGTATTCGATCAGTGCTTTTTTGAAGATGGCATTGTTGTGACCGTAATTAAGCGAACCAGCGCCGGCGAGAAAATCAATGTAACGATCGCCGTTTTCGGTTTTCAGCCAGCACCCTTTTGCGGAAGAGAAAACCACAGGGAAGCTGTTTGAGTAAGACCTAACGTTTGATTCTTGCTTGTTATAAATATCCATAAGGATTCCGTTTTAACTCCAATTTATTGGTTGTTGTTCAAAGGAATGCGGTAAAGAAATTCCGTGTCGTGATGACCTTTGAAGTGCTGCTGCTCGTCGAGAAATACCGATACCGAACCCGTTTCGCCATGCGACTTATCGAGCTTCTTGAACAGGTTCCAAGAGCCTTCATTAGATTTGGTGATCGTGGTTTCGACGGCTTGAACATGCTGCAAATATTCGCGCATCAGCAGTTCTTGCAACATATGGTATGCGAGGCCTTTGCCGCGCATGGTCGGTGAAACAGCCACTTGCCAGACGAAGAGTTCGTCATTTGATTCGGGCTTTAGGTAGGCGGAAATAAAACCAACAATTTCGCCATCATACTCTGCAAGGATGCAGGTTTTGTGGAAGTGGGAGGACTGAAGGAAATTACAGTAAGAAGAGTTTTCATCAAGCGGCGGACAACTGGCGATTAATTGGTGGATCCCGATGCCATCTTTAAGGGTTGGAACGCGAAAAACCCATGCATCTTCATCCTGACTCAAACGCGCTAAAGCCGCAGTTTGGTAGATCGTCGTAGTGCTCATTTGATTAACTAATCCTTTAGAGGTCTAAACATTAAAGCCACCTAAAGGATACAGTTTGCTCATCAATTATCAAGTTTTCGTCACGTTTATGAGACTTTAAATTTGTATCTTATTGTTATATATGGATGTAATTTTTAGTCCGGGAAAATGGAAATCATTAGATGTATAACGAAAATATTGCGCTATTAAGGCAATGAAATGACATTTTTATTTCGAGTAAGATCACGAAAAATTTTTCGACAGGCAGGGGATTTACTTAATTCCCTGCGATTAAAAAGTAACAACAAGCCCGCTTGAATTCAGCGGGAAGTAGTAAACTTTCAATCAATTTTTGAGGGAAAAGCGAAGAAGGTGCAATAAGACAGTAATTATTCATCACTGTGCGATTTAACTGATTGAATAGTATGACATTGGGGCTATGTTATTTTTGGTTGGTTAATAATTGTTCACTCGTTAGACTCACGACCAAAATAATAATAATCACCCTTAGTTGTTCTTCTTTTCACGTATTAGTTAAAAGGCATAGAAAGTAACAATGAGTCCAGAACAGTACCTTACCCAATGGCAACAAAGTCAAGCCGACGCAGAATCCATGTATCCGTTGATCGGGAAATTGTACCGAGAAAAAGGCGTCGACATTCACATTTATGGCCGCGCAATGGTCACGGCAAGTACCATTGATGTTGTGAAAGCACATCGCGTTGCGCGCTGGTACACCGGCCAAGAAGTCACTACTGAACACACCCTCCCGCTGCTTCAAGCCCTCTCTAACATGGATTTACCACCATGCCGCGTCGATCTTGGTCGCCTTGCGAGCCTTTATTGGAGCGAGCACGAAGATGGCACTGCATTAGAGGGCTTTCTTGAGCGCGCCGTCGCAGACTTGCCAAAGGGCAATGCATTAGACGCACCAAGAGACGTTGTGCTTTATGGTTTTGGCCGTATTGGACGCCTTGTTACGCGTCTTATGATCGAAAAAAGCGGCCCTGGTTACCCGCTTCGCTTACGTGCCATTGTTGTACGTGGTGGACGCGATGGCGATCTGGAAAAACGTGCGAGCTTGCTGCGTCGTGATTCCGTGCATGGTCCTTTCAACGGTTCAATCCTTGTGGATGAAGCGAGAAATGCGCTGATCGTAAACGGTAACTACATCCAAGTCATTTACGCCAATCACCCTTCTGAAGTAGATTACACGGCTTACGGCATTGAAAACGCAGTGGTGGTGGATAACACAGGCATGTGGCGTGACACTGATGGCCTCGGTCAACACCTTACTGCTAAAGGTGCAGGTAAAGTCTTACTGACTGCACCGGGCAAAGGCGACATCAAAAATATCGTATATGGCGTTAACCAAGACGACATTGATGATGCAGACACCATCATTTCGGCTGCAAGTTGCACCACAAATGCCATCACGCCAGTGTTAAAAGCAATGCATGATCGTTACGGCGTGGAATCAGGGCACATCGAAACGGTTCACTCGTTCACGAATGACCAAAACCTGATTGATAACTTCCACAGTGGTGATCGTCGTGGTCGCGCTGCATCATTGAACATGGTGTTAACGTCCACGGGTGCTGCAACCGCCGTTGCGAAGGCGTTGCCTGCGCTGAAGGGCAAGCTAACGGGTAACTCGATTCGTGTACCGACGCCGAATGTGTCGATGGCGATTGCGAACCTTAACCTTGGCTCAGAGGTAGAGCGCGAATCCCTCAACGCATTTTTGCGTGATACGGCGTTAGTGTCAGAGTTAGCGGGACAAGTGGATTACACGCAATCGACGGAAATCGTTTCGTCAGATATCGTTGGCTCGCGCTATGCGGGTGTTGTTGATAGCGAAGCAACCATTGCCGATGGCAACCGTTGTGTGCTTTACATCTGGTATGACAATGAGTTTGGTTACAGCTGTCAGGTGATTCACTGTATTGAACACATGGCTGGCCTGCGTTATCCAATGGTGCCAACACCGCAACAATCGTAATGATTTTTTAGTGGATTAGGTATACAAAAAAACGGCTCATAAGAGCCGTTTTTTTGCTTTATCAGCGTCAGGTTTTCTTTGAGGTGTTTGATCTTGCTGGTTTAAAAGCGAGGCAAAACGCCCGTCAAATTCACTGCGCCCTTCATTTTCAAATTGTTTGAATAGTCATCTACGTTGTCTGTATCACACAAGAGGAAAGCGGAACAAATCATGGGCATAAGTCATTCAGGAACGGCTTCCTGCAGTTTGGTCATCCACTCTTCCCAGCATTTCATCACTGCGGCTATGTCTTCAGGGGAAGTGTGTTTCATCCATTCTGGGTCACCACCTTGGTAGATAAACATAAATTCTTTCATCTTCGTCTCTCCATTTCATGAATTGTTGTTGTGAGATTTAATCTCGTATAGACAACGTTTGAGGGTGACCAAACGGGGACATTTATTTTTAAAAGATAGGCGATTAAAAAGAGAGAAGGCGTGCCAATCTCAATAAATCAACACCTTATGCTTGCGCGGTGAAGGGGAAATTAAAAGAAGAAAAGTTGAAGCACGAAAGCTAAAGAATAATGTGCGGGATATATCGGGCAACGTCTTGAGTGATCAAACTGGCGTCTTCACGAATGGAAATGCCCGCGGCGCGATCGTTGACGAGCCAACTGCCGATCAAGGTGTAGCTATCCCCAAACTTAGGCAGCGGTTGGTATTGCTGAACAATCGCCTGTGTGGATGCGTAAGGGCCGTCGGTTTTGACGAACGACTTGCCGTCTCGGATGATTTCGATGTTCGCGCCTTCGCGTGAGAACAAAGGCTTGATCACGAAGTCGGTTAATGAAGAGGCCCTTGGGTCGTCAGCGAAATAGGCAGGCAGCAAATTCGGATGGTTTGGCTGCATTTGCCAAAGCATGGGCAGCAGGGCTTTGTTGGAAAGCACAGACTTCCACATAGGCTCTAACCAATTGACGGTAGACGTTTTCAGGTGTGTGGCGTACTCCTCGTCAAACATAAACTCCCACGGGTAGAGCTTAAACATCCAACGGATCGGGCGGTTGCTGAGGTCGATAAATTCGCCATGCGTGTTGACGCCAATGTCTTCTACGAACACAAAGGCGGTGTGTAACCCTGCCTCAATGGCGCAATCTTCAAGGTATTGCACTGTGGCCCTGTCTTCTTCAGTGTCTTTGCAGCAACTGAAATGCAGCGTTTGCCCCGGTTGTCGACGCGCAAGATCGGCAAAGCGCTCAATGATGAAGTCTTGCAAGATATTGAACTGATCTGCGCTGCGATGAATGCGACCACTGTCGACCACATCTTCCAGCCACACCCATTGCCAGAAACCTGTCTCGAAGAGAGAGGTGGGGGTATCTGCGTTGTTCTCGTAGAGTTTGGCGGGGTTGACGCCGTCATACGCAAAATCAAGGCGTGCATACAGCGATGGATCGCGACGACGCCATGAGTTTGCGACCAAATCCCACATGCTTTCAGGAATGCCAAAACGCTGCAATAACGCATCGTCTCGCACCACTTTTTCCACCACGTCTAAACACATTTGGTGGATGTCTTCCGTCGGTTTCTCTAAATCTTCCTCAATTTGCTTGAGGTTAAATTGGTAATACGCCGTTTCGTCCCAGTAAGGGGCGTCATACATGGAGTGAAAACCAAACCCGTATTTCTTGGCGAGTTCACGCCAATGCGGGCGTTCAGAGATATTCCGACGGAACATGTATTAGCTGCCCCTGCTCGATGAGCGTGATGACGATGACACGGACTTACCGAAGCCGCCGCGAGACATCACTTGACCGACGGTGCCGCCCTTACGGTTAATCGTGCTAGAACTGACGTTCACTGCCTTGTTCGCCACGTTGCCAAAAGATTTGCCGTCGCCAGAGAAGAACTTGCCACGGTAGCGATAAAGCGGTTGCGAGTAGTGGCGTTTTTTCTTGCGCTTGAAGTAATCGTCATCCAACCCTCGGGCGAAGAAGTACCCCGCGAGCGCTGGAATGAAAAACGATGAGTAGCGCTGACAACCGTCTAAGAAGTCCATTTCACATTCTTGTTGGTTGTAGTAACGCGGCGCGGATTCAGCGGCGTCGCGTAAGGCTTCTTGATACGCGATTTCACATTCTTCCATTTGTTCAGGAAATGAATTCCCACATTGGCGTGGGTTTTCGAACACAAACCCTTCGGTTTCAGGTTCGAAAAAGCACCCTGAAATGCCGCCAACGAACGCGAAAGGGATCACGCGCGCAGCTTTGTTCATGGCGGAGCGTTTCACGTTGTTGCTTCGTTTTGAACGATTAGCGTGTTGCTCAGTATTGTGCTGCGTCATGGTGTCTCTCCCGAATTAATAGGTCAGACACGCGGCATTCAAAATGCCTATGGACACAGAGACGACCGCTAACACAATACCGGCTGGCAACTCATCGTTTTCGATACGCTTGGTCAGCTCTTTCAGCAGCAAAAAGCGCACTATCGCGAAGGCAATAAACTGCGCAACCATGGCAATCACGCCCCACACCATGAAATCGATGATGTTGACGGAGTTCTGCGCCGCCCCTGCAATGGCGAGACAGTAACCTAAGAATGCGCCGCCAAGCGCAACAGCAGCAGTGACACTTTTGTCATCTTTGATCAACGACCATTCATCGTATGGCGTGATGCGCACATAGATAAATTTGAAAATGAGAACGAAGGCAATTGAGGTCGCGAAGTAGATCAGAAAGTTAGGAAGGCCGGAAAGTAGCCCTGCTAGCATGTCCATAGTGAGTCCCTGTTAGTAATTCGATGAAGCGCCATCCTTGCGGTTCCATCACCCAGCATTTGCTGAGGATAGCGCGTGACTACTCTATCGAAATTCGTGAGCGGCATGTGTTCTAAAGATTAAACAATGCGTTGATTAAGATATAAAAAGCGTAGGCGATGGACGCCGCTATTCAAAGCGGGTCCATGCCAAGGCTTGTTATTTTGAGGTGTGCATTTCTTGTGCGTGACGCTGCAATGCTTCCCGCGCTTTGATCAGGTTGCGGTGGTGGATTGCACTCAGGCTATCGAGAATGTCGGCTTTCCACTCGATCGCACGAGGACAACACTAAGCGCGCGAGGAACAACACGCTCGTAAAGTGCCAGTCCACGCTTCCTTATCGTTTCATTAGAAACATCATGTCTTGGGGTGTTAGAACCCTTTCTTAATATGGCGATGGCTGGATTGCACCGTGTTCACCATTTTGGTGAAGGCTTTATCCTTTGCGCGTTTTTGCGCCATGGTTGCCGAGTTTCTCGCGTCTTCACTTTGCAGTTTGATGTAGTTGTTGAGTCGACGTTCGTCGATGCTGCCAGATGCCAAGGCGTCACGAATGGCACAGCCCGGTTCGTTACCGTGTTGGCAATCGCTGAATCGACATTGTGATTCCAGTGCCTTGATGTCGGAAAACAAGGTATTGAGGCCGTCTTCGCTGTCGAAGATTTTTAGCTCTCGCATTCCCGGTGTATCCAATAACACTGCGCCAGAAGGCAAACAGTGCAGGCTTCTTGCTGTTGTGGTGTGGCGACCTTTGCTATCACTTTCACGAATACCGCCGGTTGCTTGCACGAAATCCCCCAACAAGGTGTTCACTAAGGTGGATTTACCCACGCCAGATGATCCCATCACGACCAGCGTTTTCCCCGGTTTTAGCCAAGGGCTAAGGGCGCTCTTGGTCTGTTCGTCGAGGGCGTTTACCGCTTCAACGGCCAAAAATGGCGCTAATGCTTCGACAGAACGAAGGGTGTCATTCACATCGAACGCGTTGCCGTCTGCATCAAGGCTACTTTCAGCAAGGTCACGCTTGGTTAAGACCACCACAGGTTCAACGGATGCGTCCGCACACATCGCCAAATAGCGTTCGATGCGGTTCAGGTTGAAGTCATGATCCAACGCGCACACCACAAACGCGGTGTCGATGTTGGCGGCAATCAACTGTTCAATCACTTTCGTGCCTGCGCCTTTGCGCGCAAACAAAGATTGGCGATCGAGCGGGCGAATGAACTGACCGTCATCATCCAATAAAAGCCAATCACCAACCGTCATACTGGGAAACGATGGGCGGATTTCAAGCGATTCGATGCCCGATTCGCTGATCAGTACATAGTGGCCACGGTGATGCTCTGCAATTCTGGCGATACGACAATTTTCGTAATCTTCCAGAGTCAGTTGTTGTTGAAATACAGGTTGCCAGCCAAGTTGGCTCAATGTTTTTAAAGATGTCATTGCTTTTCCCTACGCACAGAGAGTCGCTCTGTGTGTTTG
This sequence comes from Enterovibrio norvegicus DSM 15893, assembly GCF_900115495.1. Classification (GTDB taxonomy): domain Bacteria; phylum Pseudomonadota; class Gammaproteobacteria; order Enterobacterales; family Vibrionaceae; genus Enterovibrio; species Enterovibrio norvegicus. The sequence continues at coordinate 27,705 of NZ_FOWR01000028.1, forward strand.
AGTAACAGAGTGTTGTAGGGTCGAATCAATTTGGAAAGACCCCGGTCGAGATTCACCGGGCAAAGGAAGGGTGTCGCTGAGGGCGTAAACGCGGTTTTACCGATCGTTTAAAATGCGCTATTTAGCGTACGATTCCTGCCGGGTGGGTCATTGCTACAATCATTTTTTTCCTCCTGGTTGCGGTACTTTATTGGTTTTGGTATTGGTTCGTTCGACGCTTGCCGTCAATTGCGCGAATTTATCATGAGTTTCTTTTCCCTGTAAAGAGTATTGATATAGCACCTGCACCCATGCAGTTTTATCGGGGAAGAGAAATAAATATTGGACAAGATGGGTGGGGGTATTGAATAGGGATGTATCAAATAAAAACGTCGCCTATTGCCATGTGGGCACCAGAGGGATTAACGATAGGCGACGTGATAACGCCTATTGGGCGTTAGTCTCTTGGTCCAGAAGTTTTCGCAGGTGATTACCTTTGTTGAGCTCGATTTTATATGCAGCCAACAGGGTAGAAAGATCGCTGAGTTTTACGGTGCAGTTATCTGCCTTATCCATGGTGTTTGTTGCATCTTTATTGAGGCGTTCCAGTGTCTCGCGCATCGCGTAAGTATCGGTTGTGATCGACATTATTTTGCCTCCTTTCTTAACAGGTCGGCGACTATTTAAGCAGATGTTCCGGCACGTGAGCAATCGAGATTTCCTGCTAGTCACTGAGAATCATTGATGGTGTGAATGAAAAAGATCACCTTTTGTGTCGGTAAAATGAAATGCCCAGAAAATCACCCTTTCGTTCGCTCATAGTAAAATTAATTAGTTACCTCGATATTTAATACTAAGGCGTCGAAAAGGCATCTCGTGCTTGGTGGTTGAAAATTAAGGGAACGGTCGTGTTTATCGGTTAGATATTTTGCGAGTTATGTCCAAAAAGACTGGCCGAGAGAGAGGGGAAATAAATCGAAACAAGGGATATTTCCACCAATATGTGAATACAATATTTTTGCCTCAGAGACATTGAATACTGTGCTGTTTGGGTAGAAACGTTAGGCAGAAGTTCGCGCCTTTCGTTATGATGAAAAACATAACGTCAGCACGGAGTAACACATGTTCCGCTATCCCCAAACTCGCAAAGACGACACCGTTGATACCTATTTTTCCAACAATATTCCTGACCCTTATCGTTGGCTAGAAGACGATTTGAGCGATGAAACGGCCGATTGGGTAGATGCGCAAAATGCCGTGACCTTTGACTACCTTCGCGCGATTGAGTGCCGTGATGAAATCCGATTGCGCCTGATCCGTGCGAACGACTACGTGAAACAATCAAGCCCATTTGTTCGGGGAGATCACACCTACTTCTATCGCAATGATGGCTTACAAGATCACGCGATTCTATTCCGTTCAAAAACGCATCGTGACAATACAGACGCCTCTGAGCTAGAGATCTTTCTTGACCCCAACACATGGAGTGGCGAAGGCACTACGTCGCTTGATCGTCTGCAGTTTTCTCGTGATGACACTCTGGTGGCGTATTCTACGTCCGAGGGTGGTAGTGATTGGCGCACCGTGTATGTGATTGATGCAGAATCGGGCAAGGCGCTGGGTGATACCATCGAGAACGTGAAATTTTCAGGTATTTCGTGGCGCGGAAGTGAAGGCTTTTATTACTCGACCTATGACAAGCCGGAAGGCAGCGAACTGTCAGCACGCACGGAGCACCATAAACTCTATTTCCACCGTATCGGCACAACGCAAAGCGACGATGAACTGGTATTTGGTGGCGAAGGTGACCCGCAATATCGCTACGTGAGCGGTTACATGACGGAAGATGATCGCTTCTTGGTGATCAGTGGTGCGAATGCCACCTCGGGCAACATGCTCTATGTGCAAGACCTAAAAGCGGGCACGCCGTTAACCTGTTTAACACAAGATGATGCGTTCGACAGTGATGTGATCGAACATCACGACGGCACCCTCATCCTCTATACCAACCTCAACGCACCCATGGGGCGTATCGTTTCCGTGGATGCCACCACGCCGACACAAGAACATTGGCAAGATTTGATCCCTGAGACCGAGCATGAGTTAAGCATTGGTTCAGGGTGTGGGTATTTGTTTGTCAGTTACTTGGTCGACGTGCAAACCCAAGTCACCCAGTATCGGTATTCTGGCGAGAAGGTGAGAGACATTCAACTTCCTGATATTGGCAGTGCCTCAGGGTTCAGTGCGCGTGAACAAGAATCGGACTTGTTCTTTAGCTTTACCAATTACACCACGGCAAGCGCTATCTATCGCTACGATCCTGAAAGCGGCGATGTGACCCTTTATCGAAAGAGTGAGTGTGTGATCGCCAGTGCCAAGCTGGAATCGAAGCAGGTGTTTTATACCTCCAAAGATGGCACCAAGGTGCCGATGACGATTTGCTATCGTAAGGGCATCACGCTGGACGGCAGTCACCCGACGATTTTGTATGGCTACGGCGGTTTTAATATCAGTCTTGAGCCTGCGTTTAATCCGAATGTCGCGACATGGATTGAGCTTGGCGGGATCTACGCTGTGGCGAACCTTCGCGGCGGTGGTGAATACGGAAAAGCGTGGCACGATGCAGGGACACAACAGCAAAAGCAAAACGTGTTTGATGATTTCTTTGCGGCAGCGGAATACCTGATTGATGCAAAATACACATCATCAGAAAAGCTCGCGATCCGCGGTGGTTCTAACGGGGGTTTGCTGGTGGGGGCATGCATGACGCAACGACCAGAACTTTTCCGTGTCGCGTTGCCTGCGGTTGGCGTGTTAGACATGCTGCGTTATCACACCTTCACATCGGGTGAAGGCTGGGCGTATGACTTTGGCACCTCGGCGCAAAGCCAAGCAATGTTTGAATATCTGCTGGGGTATTCGCCTGTTCATAACGTGAAAGAAGGCGTGGCGTACCCGTCAACCTTGGTGACGACAGCAGACCATGATGACCGTGTTGTACCTGCACATTCCTACAAGTTCATTGCAGAGCTTCAAGCCAAACATGTGGGCGAGAATCCTGTGTTCATTCGTATTGATGTGAATGCAGGCCATGGTGCTGGGATGCCTACCCACAAAGTGCTCGATTCGAATGCTGACGTGTATGCATTTTGCTTTGATCAAATGGGTGTCGAGCCGCGCTTTGACTGACGTGATCGGTTAACGCGCGTTCGTTAAAATAAGATCGAAAAAAACGCGCCAACAGGGCGCGTTTTTTATTGGGTAAAGCGGAATGCGTTGATCGCGACTTGGCGAAAATGCGAAGGTTCAGCGCGTTTTCACATAGCGCGCAATATCCTCGCTCACCTCAACCCACGCGGCCTGCAATGATTGCGTCAGGCCGACATAACCGTCTTGCTCTAATGGCACCGATTTGTTGAAGGTGTTTTTAATCACCAGTTGCTGATTAGCGTCATACAGTGACCAGCTGCCCACCACTTCTGCATCGCCATTTAGCCCGCCGTTAAAGCGCTCAACGAAAAGTCGCACGGCATAACTGGCTTTTTCTGCGGCTGCAGACTGCGGAATATCGCCGTCTTTTTCGATCAGCACCAACCAACCCGATAACTGCTGTGACAATAAATTCGCCGTGGCGGATTCCAACATGTCAGCAGGCAGAATCGCCCACTGATGCCAAGTTGCAGCGCGGGCGCGGTAGTTGTCAACACGCTGTACCATGCCGGGTTCGTTAAGCCCTGAATACATGTCGACGTTTTCAACAATGAGTTGCGGCTTCGATGCGGGTGTGGTCACCACCTTGTCTTCCGCCACAATGTCGAACTGGTAGTAAGACACTTTGCGTTCTGTCTGCGCTGAGCAGCCACTTAACACAACTAGAGCCGCAGCGAATCCCAATCCTGCGAGGGTGCGTTTCATGATCATTATTCATTTCCTCGGGCTTTGGGTTGCACATCGTCTTCATCAGGTTTATCAAAAATCAGTATGTTTGGATGTTCGCTGAGTTCTTCCGCCAACGGCTGAATTTGCTTCATCAGCACTTCCATGGATTGAATCGCGTTCTGGATGTCGTTATACAGCGGCGATCCTTTTTGATAACTCTGTAGCGTGGTTTGCAGTTCTTCCAAGCTCTCCGTGATTTCTTTTGGCACGCTTTCGATGTTGGCGCTGCTGACGATTTTCTCCGTTGAGCCTGCGAGCGACGAGAAAGACGCCAAGGTGTCGTCAATGCTGGCGAGGGTTTTCTCGATTTCCAGCGCATTGAGCTTATTGAGGAAGCCTGACATTTGGTCTGTAAGCTGGGTAAAGCCATCCGCGGTACTTGGGATCACGTTATAACCGCCAAACGTTGCCGCATAGGGCTTCTCGTCGCGTTGACAAAAAGTCCACGTTGACGAACAACGCCCCCGTTATCAGGCTGCCTGTTTCCATGGAGGCGCGAAGGCCATTTTTCAGCCAAATACCGATATTCTTGCGCCAGAAGTTTTCGGCCAGCGCGACATCTTCATTGATGCGCGCAAACTCCACTTTGATCAGCACGGGAATGTCAGTGTTGTTCTCTGTGACAAGCACCGGCATGCCGTCTTTTCCTTCGTTGAGAGGCACTTCAACGACGGTGCCTATGCGCACACCGCGGTATTCAACGGGCGCACCCGCGCGCAATCCGCGTATCGAGTGTTCAAACATCACGACATAGTATTGATAATCAGGGTAGCGTTCTTCCAAACTCTCGCTGTAGCTTTTGCTCAAGACAAACTGGCTGTTTTCTTTGGCGATTGCCCCCGGATCTTCGCGATTAGGCACCCCGAACGTGATGCCGCCATCCACGAATTTTGTCAGCGGGCCAGCGCGCACACTCAATCCATCAGCAGACAAATCCATTTCTAAGCCAGTTTCAACCCAGAACAGCGTTTTCTGTGTGATGAGGTTGTGATAAGGGTCTTGGATAAAAACCTGATAGTTCATCACTTGCTGTTGCCAATCGAACTGGGCTTTTTCGATAGTGCCAACATTGTAACCTTTGAAGTAAACCGGTGAGCCAACCGCCATCGCATCCGCGTTATAGCTGATCAACTCGTAGCGTTTCCCTTTAAGGTTTATGGACACTAATGGTGGTTCGGGTAGTACAGTGAATTCATCACTGTTTTCTTGTGCGTTGCCAGGGCGAAATTCAAAGTAGATACCTGAAAGTAATGTGCCCAAGCCACTGATACCCGATTGGTCTATGCGTGGTTGAACGGCCCAAATTTGCGCATCTTTAGTGAGAAGATCGTCATAGCGCTTTTCAATCTCCGCAGTGACTTCCACTTGGCGTCGATCATCGGTGAGGTGAACTTCAGTGATCAACCCAATGGGGACGCTGCGTGTTTTTATTTGGGTTTTACCGGGGCTAATACCTTCCGCATTCGGCATCACAATGGTGATCATGGTGCCTTTGTCATCGAGATAAGCGTAGACCATCCAAATACCTAAAATCAGCGCCATCAGCGGCACAAACCAGATTTTGGATATGCCGTTGCGCTGTGTGATGACGGCGTTATCTGCCTCTGCCATATTATTCCTTATCGGCGTATTTCTGCTCTAAATCCCAGAGCAATTTGGGGTCAAAACTGTGTGCCGCAATCATGGAGGCGATCACCATCAGTGAGAAATACACTGCGCCTACGCCCGGCACGATTTCCATCATGCCGGAGAGTTGCACCAGCGCGGCCAAAACGGCGACGACATACACATCAATCATCGACCATTTCCCTAAAAATTCTGCAATCATGTAGATCTGCGTAAACGATAAACGGCAGATATTCTTCTGTTTGGTGACGACCCAGCAGAACAGCGCAAACGCTGCCATTTTGGCGAGCGGTAGCATCACGCTCGCGACGAAAATAACGATGGCTATGGGATAAGACCCGTGTTCGATAAGAACAGCCACACCACCGATGATGGTTGAGGGTTCAGGCGAGTTAAGAAAAACGGTAATCAAAATCGGCGCGATATTCGCGGGGATATACAACATGAATCGTTGCTAACCACGCCAAGGTTTTCTGCACACTTTGTGGGTTGCGCGTATGGACGGCACTATGGCAGCGTGGGCATTCCGATTCTTTGGTGATCAAATCACAGGTGTGACAACCACCAACGTCTGAATCGATGGCGCGTCCGAGGGTGGGATACTGGGGATATTTGGAATGGTGGGAAATGCTGTCCCATAAATTCTGTCGATGAATGTTGAGCATGGTCAGCAAGAAGAAGACCACGAAGCCAATGTACGCCCAGAATGACAGCCCCATCCCAATGTCTGCGAGTGAGGTGATTTTCACCAAACTAACGAGTACGGCGACCAGAAAAATTTCTGGCATGCTCCAATCTTTGCAAAAGAAAATGGCTTTGGTCATGAAGATCTGCAGGGACGTCGGCAAGAGTTTGCGTAGCGGGGTATGCAGGAAAAACGCAAACAGCAGCAGACTGGCAGGCAGCATTGTTATGGTGGCGGCCATCAAAGCGCCCAGCGGCTCGTATTGGTGTTTCACCATCACGAGTGACACGTCCATCAACCCCATAGACTGGACGAGGCCTTGGCGAGAAAACGAAATCAGTTCAAACAGTAACGAGCATAATAAGAGAATGCTGGCAGTGGTCGCGAAGGCGATGACTTTTTCGTCATCATGTTTTGCGCCTTCCACAACATGCCCACCACAGACGCGACAAACCGCCACTTGATTCTCATTAAGCTCGGGCACATTCGATACGTGATCACAAAGGTGACATACAACCTGCAAACGGTATTTCCAACATTTATCCAATAGGTTAAGCATTCAATATGTCGTCGGTTTTCGCAATGTTGTGTCGCGTATCAATCATAAGAAACACCTTAAATATATGATTACAAAAGTGTATTCATATGTGCTAATGGAAGTGAAACCCCTTTGTGTCTAACGTGCTAATTTGTTGGGGTTAGCGTTCGATGCTTTGATGGATATGGATCTGCACGAATGAGTGAAACAACAAAACACGACAATTTCTGCAGATTCTAGGAAAACAGGCATCTTCTGTTTTTATGAGTGAGTATGATTTCGTCGCAAAAAAAAAAGATAAAACTCAGCAACTAAACCAGCGCGACTGGTATTTGGGGATACAAAGGTTTGACTGTGAAAAATACTTGGCAAGAGACCACGCTGACACGTGGCGATCTATCGTTGATTTTGATGCCCAGCATTGGTGGGCGTCTTATGGATGTGGTGTACAAGGGGCACTCGCTATTGTTTACCAACCCTGACTTGAAGGGCATTCATGCAGATTCAGTGACAGGTGAGCTAAACACCTTCCCGACACGGGCTAAGCATGTCCCTTTTCCGTTATGGGGCGGTGAGAAAACATGGCTTGCACCAGAACGTTATTGGCAGGATAAGGGCCCGATTCCTGTGCTGGATTCGGCGGCATACCATGTTGAGTGGTTAGGTGCGCATTCTGTGAAAATGACCAGTCCTAAAAATAGCGATGGATTGGTGATTACCAGAATGGTGTCATTGTCTGAAACCGTGGAAGGGCAGTTTGAAATCCATCATCAGATCACCAATGAAGGCGCAGACGTGGTCAAGGTTGGGTGCTGGTCAGTGATGATGTTGCAGCGTAATGCCATCATCGCGTACAAGCAAAATGAGGCATCAAAGCTAGAGACGTACTTCGGCGAGCCCGCGAACAATCTGCAAACGACAGGATGTCATGGGGTGGTGATATGTAACGATGATAACGAGTTTAAAGTCGGTGTTCATCCTGACTCCTCGACAGCGTTGGCGTATTGCCCCATTGAAAATACCTCGAAAGGTTTGTTGCTCACTTCTTTTGTTGAAGCGCTGACAGATGCGGCTGACTATGCGCATGGGAATGCCTTTGAAGTCTACAACTCCGCTGCGTACCCTTATTGCGAATTGGAATGGCATGGGAAAGTAAGAACACTCACGCCACATGAAGCCGCCACTCTAGTCACGACATTTTGTGTGACGGAATCTGATGAAGTGGCGTTCGAGATGCTGCTGTCATAACGTCGTAACCCGAATAAAAAAACGCGCCATTGTGGCGCGTTTTCTTTCTATTTGAAGGGAGCAATTATTGGGTGATATGCCCTTGCTCAATGAGCGATTCCATTGCAATCCACGCCGCTTTTGAGGTCACAGATTCATCCGCTGCCCCTAAGTAAGCCAACTCTTCAATTTCTGAATCTGCGACTAGCTCGCCTGTGTAATCGGCGAAGTAGCAGGTTAATTGCACAGACACACCTTCCGCTTTGCCATCGGCAGGGCCAGTAAAAGTGTCAACATACTTCAGGCTGTCTGGCACTAAATCAACAGACAGTTCTTCTTTGATTTCGCGAATCAGCGCCTGTTCATCGGTTTCACCTGCTTCACGTTTGCCACCAGGAAGGTAGAACAGCGTTTTCCCTTTAGAACGCACTGCCAGAAGTTTGCCGTCTTTGATGGTCAGCCAAGCCAATTTATCAATCAGTTTCATCGTTGCTTTCTTTTGTTATTGATCGTTGTAGGGGGCAGATTATGCCACGGCGTGCGAGAACTGTCAGAGTGATAATGCCAGACGGTATCACGGAACCCCTCGAATGTATGCTGGCGCTCAACAGGTGCATGTGTGAGAGCAAATCGCGGAATCACATAAAGAAGTAATACACCCAAAAGAAGAGTGATGCGGCGAATGCTATTTTCGCCGTGGTTGAGGCGCGAGCCATGGCGACAATCAATATGATCGGAGAAAAGATAATCGCAAAAATCCAAAAGCCGATACCGCGCTTTTTCTTCTCTGAATCCGTAGCGTCGCTATTCTGCGTGTCTGCTTTCGAATCTGTTGGTGTGCCGCTGTGACGTTTTTGTTGGCCGTTTTTCGACCACGCTCGTCGCAATATGAAAATCGTTTTGCAATAAGATGCCGCTGCCATTGCTGAACACTGTGTTACTACCTAGTTTACTCTCTGAAAATAAACAACTATTTAAGATTTTATAACCTTGGCCTGTTATATGCTCATGTCTATATACGGAATATCATCAAGTAAAAGAAGAGACAGAAAAAATATAGGGTTAAGTCGTTTTCGATAGGGATTGAGAGTGAGTTGAGGTGCTATTTATGATCTGTATGAATGAATTTGGTGAGCTACTGCAATGCTATGAAGATAAGCAATGTCCCGTCGAAGGTTCTGTGTATGTTGAATACCTTGACGGTGAAAAAAAGGGTAATTACTACATAGAACTAGAGCCGGAAACGTTGGTGAAGGTTTACCTTCATTAGACAGCACTATTAGACCGATATATTGCCTGTGTTTAGGATGTTGTAGGTGCAACGGTCAAGTAGACATATCGAGTGAATAGCGCGTATTTGACGCAAGTAAAGGAGCACTTATGTGCTCCTTTTATATTATTTACGTTTATTCACAAGGGCCTAGTGCTTTCCATACGCCCCACTGTCCTGTGGTACCCGGTTCTTCATTTTTCGTCCACCATCCTGCTTTGTAACGTTGGCCTTTGTGCGCGACGAGATCACCAGTGTTGTAAGTATCCGTTGCTCGCCATGCCGCGACCGAACATGTTGTCGGAGTGTCCGTCAGGGTGATGTTCTTTGTCGTTGAGTGCGTTAACCCTTCTGCATCTTTTACTAAAAGCTCGACGGTGTAGTTGCCGGCTGTTGCGTATATATGGTTTGGATTGTTCTCTGTAGAGCTAATTCCATCTCCGAAGGTCCATTGTTGGGAAACAATGGCTTTGTCGTCAGACGAAGTATTTGAAAATGAAACAATAAGCTCTTGCGCTGAGTACGAGAACGCTGCAACGGGGGCAATATTATCAATAGGGCCTAAATCGCAATTCCCGGTCATTTTCCATACTTGTGGATAAAGATCAGGTTGAGCGCCAGTCGACCACCAATTGGCAAGGTATGTCTTTCCTTCAAAGCTTACTTCGTCACCAGAACTGTAGCTCTTACTTCTCTCCCACGCCTCAATGCGACAAGGCGAGGTTATGTTATCGTCTACTGTGACGTTTTGTGTGTAAACATCGTTGTAACCTGACGCGCTGGTGACGGTTAAAGAGACGTTGTAAGAGCCAGATGCCGCGTAAACATGGGTTGGACTTTTTTGAGCGGATGTATTTCCATCGCCAAATTGCCAATAATGGGTAAGCACTTTGCCAACCGATTGGTCTTTAAACGCGACGGAGAGTTTATCGGTTGTCGCGGTGAATTGGGCTTCCACAACAATGGGTGGCACATCTGTACAGTATTCCGCTGTTGCTCTGCCAGCATCAACCCCGACTTTCTCAAACGCATGGATAACATCATCGACGCAATAGCCTAAATCTCGCGCGGCGTTCACGACACCGACACTTGCTTGGTCGTAGGTTGAGCGAGGTGTCCAATACAGTTGATTGGCCTTTACAAAAATGTTGAACCCTTTTCGGATATTCCAGTTTGGCGTAGTGCTGAGTAGATAAAAAGCCTTATTGAACACGCCCGAACTATGGTGGACATCCATACCATCATAATAATCTTTCGCATGGCCGATCGATTTACCATCTAATGGAGGGTTATCCATATGGCGCATGGCACCACTTCCTTTTTTAATGCGATCGCCAATTTTCCAGTTATAGTCACCTTCGAAATAATGGATTGCAGCGGCGCCCGCGATATCAGAAAAAGCTTCGTTAATGCCACCTGATTGGTTTTTATATTCAAGGTTTGAGTTTTGCTGCGTGACGCCATGGCTGACTTCGTGGGAAACGACATCTAACGATACAAGTGGATAGAAATAGGATTTTCCATCGCCGAATGTCATTTGGCGCCCATCCCAAAATGCATTTTCATAATTACTGTCGTAATGGACACGCATCTTGAGTTTCTGGGAAATGGGGGCGATGCCGTACCAATCTTTGTACATATTAAAAACGACTTGGCCGAATGCATGGGCATCGTTGAGTGCTGAATAAGCACCATTCACCTCACGTTCACTGTTTTCAAAACATGGGAATGCGTGAATGTTTCCGCCATATTTTCGGTGTTGCATGTCATGTGTTTCGACGTTTTCGCTATCCAGTGAACAGGTAGAGCCGTTTTGTTTTACCTCAAACGCGGGGTAATCCTGCCCAAATTCATAGCGTCCCGTTTTTTGGTTACCACCAGGCCCTTTACCGTGAGCATGATTAAGCCCATCCCAAGTGTCGAGGAGCTCTCCACTGTGAGCGTCAACGAACCCTATTGGTCTTATTGGCTCTTCGCTGTAAACAACATAGGAAAGTTGCCATGCAAGATGAGCAATGTCTTTATGATCAAGCCAGACGACCAATTGTTGTTCAGGGTGGGAGAACTGGTGATTTTGATGCTTCCAATGCACAGCCAGAGTGGCCAATGCTTCGTTTGACGAAACAGTGGCTTCGACAGAGGGCAAATCTTGTGCAATACCCGAGACGGCATCACCTGAGAAACGCTGGAAATCACCTCGTGAATTCTGTGTCGCGACAAAGCTCTCTCCATATATTGGAAGACCTTGATAGATCTGATTGATACGTACTTTGAGGTTGCCTTCAGCATCAATAAAAGAAGCGCCCGTAGAAAAAGACTGACTATTGATGATGCGACTAGCGAGGGAATCTGCCTTTACTTTGAACATTGCCTCCTCGTTTAGCGTTGTTCTTTCAGCAGCGTATACATTGATTGCAGCAAGGCTAGCCACACAGATAGTGAGCAATGAAAAGCCCGTTTTCATTTTCATATTAACTCCAATAATTAAATAAGATACCTAACTGCAAATGGGCACCTGTTAGTGATAAACGACAAAAAATACTTCAATTTTATTTTGACGTTTTAAGGCATATATGTGTAATGCGTTAATTTCAAATTCATGTTGGGAATGAAGGTTGTTACTTATTATTTATTTGTCATTAGTCGTAATAATTCTGAAATTAATAGATTTGTTTCATATCTCCACCCAAGTAAAGCAGGTATTTGATTAGGTGTGTATGTCTGCTTGCCAAATGTTTAAAGGGATTTTTGTAAGGAATGGTTTACTGTTTTATTATGTAAATTTTCATATATTTTTTAAGGAGATAATAAGGCCTTTCGCTCATATTAACGTGCTGAATGTTGCAGGTGACATGTGAAAATTTGAACTCTATCTTAATCGTGGTGGTATGAGTGGTGTTTTCACTAGTTGACTATTTTAAAACTGTGAGCATATTTTATTTTAATGCGATGTGATTAACGCTGTCATGACTTTAGAAAATGAGTTTTACCTGTAAATATATCTTTTCATTTTTAATGGGTGGGATTTTATTTCTAGGGCTTTAATATATCTATTGGCTTTTATTCATAGAGTGGAATTGTTTTTTAGTTGAAGGACAAAAACGCTGCTAAATGAGCAGCGTTTCTTTTTATAATAAGGAATAGATCACTGACGCCCGTAAACGCGAATACCCGCCGACGAGTTCTTCGATTCGCCAAACACTTCCAATTTCTTCACACACCGTTTGTAAGCAAATTTACGCCAATCGGTTGTCGCGTCTTCTTTGATGTTGCGATAGAAATTGATGGTTTTGGTTTCGTCGTTCTTAAAGGTTACTTTCACCTTGCGCACATAGGCGTCACGGTCCGCTTTGAGTTTGATCGCGTTAACGCGGCGGCACATTAGCAATGGGATATCTGCACCATGGCTCGCGTTTTCTAGCAGGATAGTACGACCGAGTGTGATTCTTTCTTCAGCATGGGCGTTGTTTGATAGCGTCAGCATGCTCGTTAAAACGCATATCAGGGAAAGTAGCGTTTTCATTTTCATTCTTATGTATCTCTGTGAGTCGTTCAAAAATCGGCATATCGCCGAAAAGCGACGGAGTGTAGCGCCAGACGAGAAAGAAACAACAAATTTGCGTCAATTCTTTTGGAGATATGTCAGGGTTTGAACGAAACAGGCCTGATTTTATCTGGCCTGCAGGGAATTCTTTTTGGGCGGGGGTGAAACAAGTTGGGAATTATAGAAAGGCTTCTAACATGACTTCATCAACGTATTGTCCGTTGATTTTGGCATGCTTGGTCAATGTGCCTGCCACGGTAAACCCTTGTTTCAAATACGTGTTCAACGCGACGTCGTTGTCAGCACGTACTTGGGCGATCAGCTTTTCAAAACCCCGTGATTTGGCTATCTCTAACGTGGTCGCAAACAGGGCGGATGCAACGCCTCTTTGACGGCTGTTTTCCTCAACGTACGTTGAAAGAATACCAACGTGATCCAGCGTGCGGGTGAAGCTGGCAAACGGTTCTACGGTTTGGTAGCCCAGCGTGGTTTTGGTGGTTTGATCTTCTGCCACGAGGAACACGCCGTTGACCGGGAAATACTGAATAAAGAAGCTTTGGTCAGACACCGAAAACGTCGAATCTAGGATGGTGAACTGCCCACCTTCGATGATCGGGTTAATGATGTCAGTAATGCGTTGAGCGTCAGAAGGCAATGCGGTGCGAATGGTTGGGTTCATAGCGTAAATCATCGATAAACAGTCATATGGACGAAGCGTAGCGCACTCGTGTAGCGCGACGCCAGCGAATATTCTGCATCAAACGTGTTAATGCAGAAGGCGTTGTTTAGTGTGAATTAAATCTGGTCAAGGAATGTGCGAATATCCTGCAATGCTGGGATGGCAGGCATCTCGATACGTGCTGAACTGCTGAAACACCACGGGTAGGGCAGTTCACTTAATCCATGAAGAAAATGCGCTGTGTTTTGAAAATCCAGGGTGAACATGTGTCTGATTGTAATGCTCAGCTTCTTCACGCTTGAACCGTCTTCAGATTGAAATTCCCAATCATAATGTCCGCAGCCTACTTTTAGGTTTCCGCTTTCCTTTTCTGTCATGGCCACTAACCATTTACAGGCCAAGAGCGACCCATTTCGATCGATGGAATCTGACAGACAAAAGGTATAAATGTTCTCATACGTTTGATTGAACTGGGAGACCAAAACATCTGAAATTGCGTGTCTTCCTACGACTTCTGATGGGAATGAAATGCCGTCTGTGTTTACCTGCATAGAGAGGGTTGCCTGCTGGGTAAACACCTGCGAAAGCAGGTGCGGTTTGTTGTTATCTTTCGCTGCGATGTAGCGATTGATGGTCGATAAAAACGGGGTAATATCGTTTTTCTGCATCGATTCACATTCCCCTAGATCCGTTGAGCGGTTAGCTATGCTTCAATAGGTGAGTCGAATTAGCCAAAGATGACGCGATTGAACAACCGTCTTTCCACTTCGGCATCTGCCACATCCATGGATGTGAACGTCACGATTTGTCCTGGCTGACGTTGGGACAGTTGGCCTGCACCTAAACTGCTCAAACAACCGATCTTGGGATAGCCGCCAATGGTTTGACGATCTTTCATCAACACGATGGGTTGCCCATCGTTAGGGATCTGGATCGCCCCGAACGCAATACCTTCAGAAATGATGCCGTCTAAGCTGCTTTTGATGGGTGTGCCAGAGAGTCGATAGCCCATGCGATCGATATTCTGGCTCACTTCATAATTATGGGTGAAAAATGTCATTTGTTCATCATGCGAAAACGAGGCATTTTGATACGCAGGCATCACGCCCAATTCTAACGGTGCGTTGTAATCAGGAATGGTCCATTTTGGCGCGCGTTGAACAATGGGTTCTGCATGAGGCGTGAAGTGCAACACATCGCCCTTTTTCAAGGGGTCGCCGTTACCCGATAGCCCGCCCAATTGCTCGCGTTTTACCGTTGAAGCACTTCCCAGTTTTTCCTCTACTTGAAAACCACCCACAACCGCCAGGTAAGCGCGAAGTCCGTTGACTGGCGCACCGAATGCTAAGGTATCGCCTTTTTTCAGTGCGTACGTACACCAAGGTTGAATCGGCTTATCATTCAAACGTGCAGCAAGATCTGCGCCTGTGATCGCCACGCTGGTCGCATGATTGGCGATGAGCTGTAACTGACCAAAGGTGATTTCCAACTGGTTTGTATCAGGCGAGTTGCCCAGCAAACGGTTTGCCCAATAAAAGGCGTGCTCGTCCATTGGCCCGCCAGTGGTAATGCCGAGGTGTTGGAAACCTTGGCGACCGCTGTCTTCTATTAAGGTCAGCATGCCGGGGTTAATGACGTTAAAGCTCATTTGCCCTCCGAATCATTTAATACACCGCCTTGGGCGAGAAACTCTTGTTTGTCGATAGGGCAAAACTTCACGCGATTCCCCACGTTGACTCTGGCAAGGTTGCGGCTTTCCCAATCCAACATGCTCAGCGGTGTGCGGCCGATGATCTGCCAGCCACCAGGTGTGCTGCTGGGGTAAATCGCGGTTTGATTATCTGCCAACCCCACACTGCCTGTTGGCACTTTGAGGCGCGGCGTGGATTTACGTGGCATGACAATGGCATCGTCTAAGCTGCCAAGGTAAGCAAACCCTGGGCTAAAGCCGATGGCATACACCCGGTATTGTCGCTCGCTGTGCAGCTTGATGACTGTCTCTGCATCTAGCGTTGTCTTTTCACACACATCGGCCATGTCGAGCGCGACTTCTTCGCCGTAATACACGGGGATTTCAATCACGACGTTATCACTGCTGTCACTCAAACCTTCAGCATTGCTGGCGAGGGCATGTTTAATGCGTTTGATAATGTCGAAGCGGTCGGTTTGGTTTAAATCAAAACATACCAGCATCGAGTTGTAAGACGGGACAATGTCAGTCACAACATCGTCTAGTTCGCGTCTTACTTGAAAGATGGCGCGATTGACGTTGGCCGCAATCGCTTCATCAATGGTGTCGCCAAAATACACAATCAGGGATTGCTCGCTGACTGCTTCAATCTTAAGCATGGGTACTCCGTTACAGCTTGTCTTTCTTGCGCCAGTGATGAAGGGCAGAGGCGACAGCGGTGGCATGAGGGCCATCGCCATGAATGCAGAGCGTGTCAGCCTTCACTGCCAGTGTTTTGCCACTGAGTGTGGTGACAGTGCCGTTTTCCACGATTTGCTGAACTTGGCGAATGATGGCGTCGGCGCTGCCGTGAACGGCCCCTTCGACTTTGCGATCAACCAAGTATCCCGCATCGTCATATGCGCGATCAGAAAACGCTTCGTACATCAGCTCAATACCAATGTCTTCTGCCATGCCTTCGATAACACAACGGCTCGGGATTGCCATCACCACCAACGCTGAACCGGGTGCTGCTTCTTTCACCGCGAGCATCACGGTGCGCAACACATCCATGTCACGCATCATGGTGTTGTAAAGCGCACCATGAGGTTTGACGTAATCAACATAGGTGCGTTGCTGACGGCAAATGCCTTGCAATGCACCGATTTGATACGCTAACCACGCGCGCAATTCTTCGGTTGTACAATCGAACTTTCTGCGACCAAATCCGAGTAAATCCGGGTAGCCAGGGTGCGCACCAATTGAGACGCCGTGTTTGAGCGCCATCGCGACGGTTTGCTGCATGGTGACTGGGTCTGAGGCGTGAAAGCCGCAGGCAATGCTCGCCATATCAATACACGGCATGACCGCTTCGTCATTGCCCATCACCCAAGCGCCGTAACTTTCACCCATATCGCAATTCAATTTCATCAATAACGCTCCGCTGTTATTTGGTCGCTGCCGCTATCGCTGACTCATGGTGGTTGGTAGGTACGTCACGATGTCAGGGAAGACGGTAATCAACACTAACCCTAAAAGGATCAGCATAAAAAACGGGAAGGCAGCCCGTGCGACATAGAGTATGTTTTTGCCCGTGAGTGCCTGAATAACAAACAGATTAAAGCCAACAGGCGGTGTGATCTGTGACAGCTCAACCACAAGCACAATGAAAATACCAAACCACAGCAGATCAATACCCGCTTGCTGCACCATGGGCATGACCACGGCAACGGTGAGTACGACCACGGAGATACCGTCAAGGAAGCAACCCAGCACCACGAACAAGATGGTGAGATACAACAACAGTTCCATCGGTGTGAGAGACATGGATGCAATCCATTCTGCCAGCTCACGCGGAATACCAAGGAAACCCATTGCCAGTGTAAGGAAGTGCGCGCCCACCAAGATAAAGCCAATCATGCAGGCGCTTTTTACTGCACCGAGCAAGCTGTCAATAAACCCTTGGAAGGTTAACGATCCTGTGAGCCACGCCAATATCATGGCGCCAAACACACCCAATGCAGCGGCTTCGGTTGGCGTGGTTAGTCCGCCGTAAATCGAGCCCAATACAAAGGTGATCAAACTGACGATCGGGATCAGCTTACGCAAGGCGGCGAAGCGTGTAGCCCATGAGGTTTCTTCAGCGTTGTGTGCAGGCAGTTCATCTTTATTGAGCAGTGCCCAGATGGTGGTGTAACCCACAAATAAGCCCATCAGCATCAGCCCTGGTAAGGCACCTGCAATGAACAAACGGCCAATTGATACTTCTGCAGCGACGCCGTACACAATCAAGATGATTGATGGGGGAATTAGCAGCCCCAAGGTGCCAGAACCTGCCAGTGTGCCAATTGCCATGCGTTCGCTGTAACCTTGCGCTTTTAGTTCAGGCAGGGTCATGCGGCCGATGGTGGCAGCGGTGGCGGCAGATGAGCCTGATACCGCAGCAAAGATGCCACAGCTCAAGACATTGACGTGCAAGAGCTTGCCGGGGAATCCGCTTAGCCAAGGGGACAGGCCTTTAAACAAATCTTCCGACAAGCGTGTTCTGAATAACAGTTCACCCATCCAAATAAACATAGGGAGTGCGGTGAGTGACCAACTGGTGCTGGCGCCCCAACTGGATGATGCAAACAACAATCCAATCTGTTCGTTGCCCGTGAGGTACAAACCAATCACACCAACGCCGATCAGGGAGAGGGAAACCCACATACCTGCGGCAAGAAACAGCAGCAAGCTGACGGCAAGAATGATGGAAATAAGAGATATGTCAGCCATTACGCGCGCTCCTGATCTTCTGAAAGGTCAATGTTCGCGTCTTCATCTTCACGCACTCGGTAATGCGGAGTAATGCCACGAAGGTTATCGATGAGGCTGTCCAACACCGCAAGGTTAAAGGCAATCATGCCGACCGCGAGTGGGACTTGTGGAATCCATAAAGGAATAGGGATGTAACCGTGCGTCACTTCCTCAAAATCATAGGATTCCCACACCATATAAGCGCAGTAATAGCTGGCGAAGCAAAGCAGCAAAAACGCGAGAAACAGCACCACGCTTTCGAGCGGACGTTGCCATGATTCAGGCAAACGCTGAATGGCGAGGTTTACGCGAATGTGTCCACCTTCGCGAAAGGTATACGCCAAGCCAAAGAACGTAGAGGCGGCAAGTGCGTAGCCTGAGAAATCCTCCGCAGAGGGTATAATAAAGCCGAAGAGTCGGCCGACGATTTGGGCGAGGATGATCAGCATGATCACCACGATAAAAAATCCGGATAAACCGCCCGACAGCAAATACAGGGCTCGTTTCATTTCAACCTTCCTAGTCTGGCGCTGCCTTGCGTGCTGCGAATGACAGCAAGCGATTGGCACAACAGCGCGGTGTCTCCCCATCACTTAACATCCCTGCTTTGTTATGTTCGCGGTGAACACACCGCGCAGACAAAAAGCCAATGATGGGGGCGAACGCTTTTTTCACGTTTCGTCATCGCGACGCACCTTGTTATATATACCTAGCCAAGGTTGACGCTGAGTGCGAGCGATGTCGATTCAGTGACGGTTTACTTGGCGCTATACGCGCTCAATACAGGTGTCAGTGCGGCAGGATCTTCTTGTTCCCACTCATTCGTCATGGTTTGACCAATGGCTTGCAGTTCACCCAGCAATTGCTCAGAAGGTTGAGACACCACGATGCCGTTATCAGCAAGGGTTTTGGTGTCTTTCGCTTCTTGTGCTGTTACTTCGTTCCAGCCACGTGCTTCTGCTTTTTCAGCCGCATCAAGAATGGCTTTTTGATCGTCTTTGTCGAGGCGTTTAAACGCACGTTTGTTCACGACAACGAAGTTTTTCGGGATCCACGCTTTGATTTCATTGAAGTGGCTCAGGTAATCCCATGCTTGACCGTTCGCACCCGTTGAAGGAGAGGTGATCATCGCATCGATAATGCCGGTGCTGAACGCTTGTGGAATGTCTGGCACTTGTACCGTCGTCGGCGTGGTGTTCATTAAATCAGCCAAACGCGATGTTGAAGGGCTGTAAGCGCGCATCTTGGTGCCTTTAATGTCCGCCAACGCGTTCACCGGCTTTTTGGTGTAAAGGCTTTGTGCAGGCCAAGGCACGGTGTAAAGCAGGATCATGCCTTCCTTACTCAGTTGCTTTTCAATTTCAGGCTTTGCCGCTTCCCACAGTTTCTGAGCTTGGTTGTAGTCCGTGGCAAGGAAAGGAATGTTGTCGTGTTTAAAAATAGGGTGGGTGTTACCCATGATGCCAATGAACACTTCACCGAGCTGAACTTGTCCCGTACGCACAGCGCGAGGGATTTCAGGGTGCTTCATCAACGAGGCGCCAGAGTGCACGATGATGTCGATATCACCGCCCGTTGATTGTTTGATTTGCTCAGCGAAGTCATAGGCAATTTTGGTTGGCAGATTCGCGTCACCATAGGGCGTCGGCATGTGCCATTGAGCAGCAATCGTAGAGGAGGCGGTCAATGCTGAGAATGACACGACCATGGCAGGTAGCAGGGTTTTCAACAACTTCATTGGAAGTCTCCTTTTCACATGTGTTCGTTAAAGAATTGAGAGTTGTTCAGTACTGATATCAGTCACGAGCATCTTCCCTGGCGCGTGAGTGATAGCAATGGGTGGGCGTGCATTTGCAATGGCTAATTGCGGCGTCACACCACACGCCCAAAATACGGGAATTTCATCGTCTTTAATGGTTACCGGGTCGCCAAAGTCGGGCGAAGAAATGTCGCTGATACCGATCATTTCTGGGTTGCCAAAGTGAATCGGCGCACCGTGAGATTTCGGTAAACGCGATGTGATTTGAATAGCGCGAATGGCATCGGCCGGCGTAAAGGGGCGCATAGACACCACCAAGTTGCCGCTGAAATGTTGGCTAGGATTCGCGGGGATATTCGTTTTATACATAGAGACGTTGGACTGGCTTTCGATGTTACGAAGCGACAACCCAGCGCGCATTAACGCATCTTCAAATGAAAACGAACAGCCGAGCACAAACGTCACCATGTCGGCGCGCCACAGATCACTGATGTCTTGTGTTTCTTTTGTAAACTCGCCATGTCGAAACACACGATATTCTGGTACGTCTGAGCGAATATCAATGTCGTCACCCAGTGCGTCGAGCAGAGGCTGGCCGGGGAGAGAGACGGCAAGCAGTGGGCAAGCAATCGGGTTTTTTTGGCAGAACAGCAAGAAATCATCCGCCCAGTTTTTGGGCAGAATCACCACGTTGCCTTGTGCTAGGCCTGAAGCATAGCCGCTGGTGGCGTCCTGAAATTCGCCGCGGCGGATTTTCGTTCGTAGATTACGTGCTTCCGCCAACGCAGCATCGCGCTGCATAAATGCGATAGGACGTTCCATGCCTGTCGGTAACGTGGTCGTCATCCTTAACCCTTACAGTGATTTGTTGTGTTAATTAAATGTTGCAGTTTGGTGTCATTCCGTCCAATTATAGTTTTTTACCTTTTGTCATAAAAAAAATTAATCGGTCATTGAACACTGCGAAACATCTGGAATTCGTCACGAAATGGGTTGTTTTAAACGCCTTTGCGGCGGCAAACCACTCGATTTGTCTCGACCTTGCGTATTCATTGCTCGTGGTTAATGCATAAAATTTCTAGGTAAAGTGTCCAAAGCATGGAACAACGCAGCCCCCGAAGGATGCCATTGACACAAAAAACACGAACAGGTCACGTTCGCTTTCACAGAATGTAGACCTTGGTCGCTGGAGGTATTTATGACGAGCGACGGCGCAAGAAAAAACCCATTTAGAGCAAAATCTCAGCAACGTCTTATCGTGCTATTCGACGGCACATGGAATGACCCGCAAGATCAAACCAATGTCTATCGACTCGCCAAATACATTAAACCTTTTGATGAACACGGTGTACGTCAGCGTTTTTTCTACGATCCGGGAGTGGGAACGTCTGCCGCCACGCGTTTTCTTGGCGGCACATCTGGCTGGGGGTTAACCAAAAATCTCCTTCAAGGGTATGAATGGCTCGCCAAACATTGCCACTCTCAAGAAGAAATTTGGGTCTTTGGGTTCAGTCGCGGTGCTTACACTGCACGCAGCTTGGGCGGGATCGTGCGTATGTGTGGACTGTTAAAAATCGTCACACCTGATCTGTTAAAACGTGCAATGGCGCTCTACAGCAATCCGTCGCTCTCACGGGATTCCGAAGCGAGTGTGAACTTCCGAAGAAACTTCAGCCGCGACGTGGACATTCATTTTATGGGGGTGTGGGACACGGTGGGGGCACTTGGCGTGCCGGGTACCATTTTATCGGAAAAAGGCGTGTTCAGTTGGCACGACACAACGCTCTCTGACAGCATTAAACATGCTTTTCATGCCATGGCGTTAGATGAACACCGAAGCGCTTACAACGCGGCATTGTGGACGTGCAACGCAAACACCGAAATGAGGCCGATTGAAGAGGTTGAACAGCGCTGGTTTACCGGCGCACATGCCAATGTGGGAGGTGGCTATCCCAATGATACCTTGCGGGAAATCCCCTTCGGTTGGATAGCTGAGAAAGCGATGGGACTCGGGCTTGATCTAGAGATGTCGCAACACGTGTTTACGGACGATCCTTGGCGTAAACAACCTCGCGACTCCTTTCATGAATTTATTCGCGGCTTCTATGCAGCCTTTCAGCGCTTTCGTGGTAAAGGAGACGAAAACGGACGCTTTTATCGCGCGTATAATCTCGGCCGAGGGGGGCTACCCGCATTGAATGTCCGTGTCGATCCGAGCGTGTGGAAACGGTGGCAGGCACTCGACTATCGGCCACAAACGCTGGTGAATGCCAAACAAATCCCCCCTTCTTAATCACGCAGATTTACGCAATCAAGGTGTGTTCTCCAGCGTGACGAGCCGCGACTTTCGTGGCCAGTTTCGCCGCTTCTTGTGCCGCGCCATTCAGTGGTGCTCGCATGAAAGATGCGGTGAATTCGAGTGGTGAAGGCGTCCAATTGCATTCCACTATCCTCAACCTGCCTGATGCAATTTCAGGCGCTGCAATCGCCATGGGCAAGGTGGCAACGCCAAGCCCATCCGCTGTCATCCGCAAACAAGCCGATAAAGAACTGGACGTAAAGAAATGCACACCAGACACATCGGCTTGCGCCACATGCTCTTTGATTTCGCAAAATGGCAGGGTATTGCGGGCGTATGTAATGATGGGCCAAGGTGCAAGATGTTCCAGAGATTCCACTGAATCTGGCAAGGCAATCGACGGGCTCGCAACCCATGCAAGCGGGTAGCTGCACAAGGGTAAATTGGTCACGGAAGGCTCCGAGACGGGTCCCATTAGAAACGCCAAATCCAAGGTTCTATCGAGCAAATCATGACGTAGGTTCGACGTCACATCGACAGTCACATCAATGTCTAAACTTGGGAATTTGTCATGCAAGCAGCGCAAGAACGCAGTCAGCCATGTATGCACGATGGATTCCGACACCCCTAATCGCAAGGTGCCACTCAATAGCGCATTGTTCTCTGCGCGGCGTTCAAACTGCTCCGCCGAAATCAACATCTTCTCAGCATAAGGCAATAGCTCTCGCCCTTTCGCGGTCAATGAAATCGGTGACGCATCACGATCAAACAAGATCACGCCAAGTTCTTTCTCAAGCCCTGCAATGCGGGATGAAATCGCCGGTTGAGTGGTGAATTGTTGCTCGGCGGCTTTTCGAAAGCTGCGCAGTGTCGCGACCAAGACAAAAGTTTCGATACGTTTAAGGTTCATGACTCACTCAATGATGGCGTGTTATTGAAAAGATAGACGTTTCAATCGGTTTGGCACAGAGAGCGTTAGAGTAAGGGGATTTTCAAAGCGTGGGCGTGTGGGTTTTGAGAATGGCGGCTGGGTATTTCCCCATGCCGCCCGAGACAACTTTATCTATGAGAGCTTTATCTATGAGAGCTTAATGATTTTTGCTTCTGATGGAACGCCATCGGCATCAATGACAAAGACCATATAGTAACCCTGTGTCATTTTTTGAGGTGTCAGTTGCCCTGACCCAATCACCAAACGGTTGTTTTGGCGTTCTTTGAAGTTCACTTCACGGAAGATTTGCCCCATGTTCCAACTGTGTGTCGTTGAACCCAGTTTAACCATGGTGATCCTTTCAATCTTCTTATTTCCCGAGTATTTGACGGAGATATTTTTGTCATACGATACGTTCGTCGTAATGCTTGTTATGGTTGGTCGTGTTGCCCAATTACCGTTTACATCAAATAAATAGTCAGGGTAATACATTTCAGCATTCAGTTGATAAATAGGGCCTGGAGGACCGCCACCCGCAACCAAAACGGCACCGCTAGGTAACAACACAGCTGAGGAATGATAGAGGCGCGCTTTCTGGGAAGCTTCTGTGGTTCGCCACTTATCATTTTCTGGGTTGTAAACCTCGGCAGTGAAGTGAGCAGAATCGAGGTCTTGTCGGACAGATGAACCACCAGAAACGAGTACTTCGCCATTTGCTAACAGGGTGGCATCAGACCAGATTCGCTCAGACGGAATATTAGCGAGTCGTTTGGAACTGAAATTATTAATATTGATGGAATAAACTTTTTTACCTTCTTTAAACGCAAGTACTTTGCCGCTTGCATAACTCACGGTGGGGTAAAAGAATTTAAAATCGCCCGTACCAGTGTTTATTTTGTGATTAATTCCACCTTGTCCATTAGCGGTTGTTTTATAGGCGTCTAATTCATAAACGCCATTGTCATTACCTTTGATAAAAACGACATTTCCTTTGTTGTTCACAAAGCTTCTTGGATAATACCAACCTTTTACGGAATACACATCCGGCGAGTCAGCGCCATGAAGTTGAGACCAGGTGCCTGACGTTTGGCTGTATAGTTCCGGTAATGTGGTAGGGGTCTCTTTGTCGATACGTCCACCGTGGACGAGTATATCGCCATTGGGCATTGTCGTTAGCGTTGGGTACCAGCGCTGTTGATTCATCTCTCCCGTAAGTGACATGCTGTTATCATTGGGGTTGAAGACATTTGCGCTTTTTATGCCCGCACCATTGATGCCGTTTGGTCGCTGGTCACCACCAGAAATAAGCAGGCTACCATTGCCCAAAAGTTGTTGTGCTGAGCAAAATACATTGGTGTCAGTGGTGATATCTAAGGTGTTATGAGATGCGTCAGTGAAGCCCTGTGAAGGTGTCCATACATCATACGCCAAGCCGAGACCACGACCCGACTCGTCTGTGCCGTAGGTGATCACATTGCCATTTGGCAATAACGCCATATGAATGGCATATAACGGCCAATTTCCCGAAGTGCTCCACATCCCTTTTTGGTGAGCAGTGGTATTGGCTGCCTCATCAAACAAGCGAACATTTGCTTGTGATCCAAAAGACATTCTTGCGGCAGGAAAATAACTGTCATCTTCGAGTTCGTTGCCTGCATGGGCGTAATTTAGGTAAAGCATGCCCAGCAGCAATGATTTAACAATGCCTTTTTTGCTCAATCGGCGCTGGGAGTGAGAAGTTTTTTGATTCATTTTTGAAACATCCATGTTTGATTGAACACATCTTCTGTTAAGTCGTTCATCATTGTTGCTAGTGCTCTTGGAATGTGTCAATTAGTGAGGTATGGATTGTTTCTTTAACTAAATGATATTTTCATTAATGAGGCAGTTCATATTGTTTTATATGAAAAATATTGGCAGTTTTGGTCGATAAAATAGGCAGGTGTAAAGTCAGCTTAGATATAAACACAAAAAATAAGTAAGTGGCCGCTGTTTTCTGGTTAATAGGTTTTGAAATGGTACGTCTTTAACTTGAACGCTAACCATAAAGCGTATTAGGAGTAGAAAAAGAAAAAAGCGAGAGGTGTTTGGGCCTTGGGTATATAGTTTTTTATATTGATTGTGGCAGTGTTTAGTGAACATTCAGGGTGGAAACGGTGGCTGATCTGCCGTTATTTGATGTGGATTTTAGCGCGTTTTAGGGTACTGACCCTTCAAACTACCTGCAGAAAAATACGTTTTGATGTAACCAATAAGGTGGATGCCAGTGGACGGCGGAGTGTTTCAGTCTGAGCAAAATGGGGCGTTACAAACTAAGCCTCATTCTCGATTGCGTAGGAAAAATTTTGGTTGGAAAGGCATTGAGTTACGACTTGTTATGGCGTTATCGATGCTATCAATGACAACACTTTTTCTCTTTGTTGTTTCTTCCTTTACATTTACAGATCTTAACCAGCGTCTGGAGGAATTAAAGGAAAGTGAGATTCCTGCATTGGAACAAGCCGCAAGACTCAATGACATGGTGCGCGTGATTATCACCACTTCTTCGCAGATTGGTGATGCAGAATCCAACATTGAACGAAAGCAGGCAATGGAAAAGATCGAACAAGCGATTTTGGTGATGGATGGCATTGTCGTGGAGTTTCCCGAATATCATGCCTATTTCAAAGATCTCATTGCACAAGTCAATAATAGCCTGAGCTTGTTGTTTCAAAGTGAAGTCGAATCTGAACACCTCAACAAAGAGTTGGGGGATTTGCTGGAAGGTTTCTATCCATTGCTTCAACAAGCAAGTCAATCGCTTGATCAACTGCCAGAGGATAGCAAGAACAAGATTGACTATGCCCAACTTAAAGCGCTCTTGTATTACCAGTTAGGCTTGGTCGAAAAACTGTATAACGACGCAAGTTTTAACGATCTCGATTACACGGGGTCTCGATTAGAGCAAGTGGGCGAATCATGGTGGACGCTTTGGGTTGTTGGCGGGTTAGGTGATGAGTTTCCAGAATTAAATCGACAACTCTCTGTGATATACAACTTAGCATCGCGTTCTAGCAGCCTTTATGCGCTGAAAAACAAAGCGTTAGATCACCATTATCAAGAGCAATATTTCTTACAAAATAGCCGCGAACACCTCAATCAATTAACCGTGCAAATTGAGACTAACACGAGCAAGGTCAACCGAAATATTGATCTTTCCATCGTTCAAGCTCAGCAGTCTTTGTTATTTAACCAAAAGTGGTCACTCTTTCTTTCAATATTCAGTGTATTGGCGGCGGCTGCCATTTCTTGGTTTTATGTCCGCAAAAACATACTAGAGCGTTTATTGCAGCTAAAGGACAATATGTTCGCGATTTCAACCGGGCACTTAGACACAGAAGTCGCGATTCGTGGTGAAGATGAAGTAACTCAAATGGCGAAATACTTAAAGGTCTTCCAATTGACGGCCAAAGTGGTGAAAAAGACCAATCAGAAACTAGAGGCGGAAGTCGAAGAAAGAACGTTGGCGGAAGCCAAACTGCGGGTGACACAAGATGAGCTTGTACAGGCTGGAAAGCTTGCTGCATTAGGTCAGTTGAGTGTGGGGATTACCCACGAAATCAATCAACCGTTGACGGCTGTAAATAGTCATATTCGTAGCGCTCAACGTTGGTTAGAGCAAGACCGGCCCGACAAGGTGCAGAATAACCTAGAGAAAATACAGGGGCTACTTGAAAAAGTGGCCGCGATAACAAGGCATCTTAAGGCGTTTTCGCGCAAAAGTGATGGAAAGGTAGATAACGTACTCTTGGACGAGGTTATTCGAGATGCCATTGGACTTTTCGAGACGAGGCAAACCAGTGTATTGATTGAATATGAGAAAACGGAAGAACAGTGGGTGCGGGCAAATCGTATTCGCCTTGAGCAGGTATTGGTCAATTTGATCAGTAATGCTTTAGATGCTGTCGAAAATCAGCCAAACTCGCGGGTCGCTGTTGCGGTGAAGGGTACATCAAAAGGTGTTCAGTTCTCGGTAAAAGATAATGGTCTTGGTATTCCTTCAGGCGATCTTTCTTATCTGTTTGACCCTTTTTATACCCGAAAAGAGGTGGGCAAGGGCTTGGGCTTAGGCTTGTCGATTGCCTACAACATCATTCAAGGCTTTGGCGGCACCATTGCTGTTGAGTCTGTAGAGCATGAAGGAACAGAATTCATTGTTACGTTACAAAAAGGCAGCCATTGATGAAACACGATAAACACGTTGTACTGATCGACGACGAATCAGATGTTGTTGAAGCTGTCAGTGAAATGCTTGAGCTTGAGGGGTTTTCAGTCAGTGGGTTTACTGACCCGAATGCAGGCCTTCGCTCGTTAGATCATCATTGCCAATCCGTTGTTCTCTGTGATGTAAAAATGCCCGATGTGGATGGCCTTACGTTGGTGACAGCAATACAACACCGTGCACCCCAAGTTCCCGTGTTGCTGATGAGTGGTCATGGCGATATTCCGATGGCGATAGAAGCCATCAAACTGGGTGCGTTTGATTTTCTGGAGAAACCCCTCAACGCGGATGAGCTGATCGAAAAGCTCAATCTTGCTGTCACGCATTGTCAGCAATCGCAGCCCTCAGAAACAGACAATGCGTCTTCTGCAAGCGCATTACCGATTGAATCCGTCATCATCGGGCAATCTAAAAGCATGGATATAGTTCGTCAACAGGTCATGGCGCTAGCACACACGGGTGTGGACACTATCATCAATGGCGAAACGGGTACTGGCAAGGAAGTGATAGCGCGAGCGCTTCATGACTTTAGTTGCCGCAAAGAAAAACCCTTTGTTGCAATTAACTGTGGCGGAATGACAGAGAGCATCATTGAGAGCGAGCTGTTTGGCCACGAAGCAGGATCGTTCACCAGTGCCAATAAGAAGCGAATTGGCAAAATCGAGCAGGCCAGTGGCGGAACGTTATTTCTCGATGAGATAGAAAGTATGCCTATCGCGGTTCAAATTAAACTGCTTCGGGTTATCCAAGAACGCGCGATTGAACGTGTAGGGGGAAATACACTGATCCCTGTCGACATCGTTGTCATTGCAGCCAGTAAAGCCGATTTAGCCAGCCTGGGTGAATCTGGCGAGTTTCGTTCAGATTTGTTCTATCGATTAAATATCGCCAGCTTGCATCTGCCCCCGTTACGACAGCGTAAAGAGGATATTTTGGTGCTGTTTCGGCATTTCGTGGTACAAGCCAGCCTGAAATACAAAACGCGTCCTTCTACGATTTATCCAGAGCAAAGCCAACAATTAAGCCGCCATGACTGGCCCGGAAATGTCCGAGAGCTGCGCAATGTGGCTGACCGTTTTGTGTTAGGCATCGTGGGTGATGGGTTTGACCTTACATCGCCGACCGGTGAAGGGGTGGGTGACGATTTTGCGTTTGAAAAACAGATGGAACAGTATGAGAAGAACGTGTTGACAGAAGCCCTGATTGAATCCTCAGGAAACATTAATGAGGTGTCGAATAAACTCAATCTTCCGCGTAAGACCCTTTATCGAAAAATGAAAAAGCATCAACTGGATAAAGACAGCTTTAAGGATTGATAAGGCCGGCGAGCTTGCGTTATATGCATCCAAATAAGAGACAAGAATGACCCAAAAACGAATAGGCGTGTTGTGCGGGACTTGCCACTAATGACTTAACATTTTGAGATGACGAAGATTTATACAAGACTAGGCTAATAAGATTGACATGTGGTGCGTGCAGCTGTGAGCTAGCGCTCAAATCGCCTTCTTTCAAGATTCAAGCATGGCCTCATATGTCTTTCTGAAGCGGGACACAAATGACCCAAACGTTACTTTTTTTAGTGGACATCGATGACCCAAAATCAAGGGGTGAAAACCAATTTAATTTTAACTTATTGATAATTAAGGGGTAAAAATCTGGCATGAAGGGTGCAATAGAGTAAGCGACTTTTAACAAAACGTAGAAATAGGATATGAATATGAAAACCAGCGTTAAAGGATTGTTAATCGCTAGCTCATTGCTTCTTCCTACAGTTGCCTCAGCAAGCGAGTGTGTAAACCGCGGCGTGCTAGATAATAGATACTGTGATGAAAACCAAGATTTGGTGGCAGATTCCCCAAAGAACGCCGATGAATGGATCGACCCAAGCACCCTCGTTTTTACTTACACACCCGTTGAAGATCCCGCTTTATATAAAGATGCATTCGCAGACTTCCAAGCACACCTAAGTAAAATTACGGGTAAACGTGTTATTTACTACACCGTTCACTCAAACTCCGCACAAGTAGAAGCCATGCGTTCTGGTCGACTTCATGTCGCTGGCTTTTCGACGGGTCCAACAGGTTATGCCGTGAACCTTGCAGGCTATGTGCCTATTGCAGTTAAAGGCGATGAAAAAGGTTTTCAAGGTTATAACTTGATCACCATTGTTCGCAAAGATAGCGGCATTGATTCCATGACGGATTTAAAAGGTAAAAAGGTTGCGCACACCTCCGCGTCCTCCAATTCAGGTAACCTAGCACCCCGTGCACTGTTCCCTGAAAAAGGTCTAGTGCCAGATCAAGATTACAAGGTGCTTTACTCTGGTAAACATGACCAATCTATTTTGGGTGTATATAACGGAGACTATGATGCGGCGCCCGTTGCCTCTGATGTCTATGACCGCATGGTTGCCGCAGGCCGCGTCGACGACTCTGAGTTGAAGGTGATTTACCGCAGTCCTCGCTTCCCTACGTCTGCGTTTGGTTATGCCTATAACCTCAAGCCAGAACTGGTCAAGAAAATCGAGGAGGCATTTTTCAGTTACCGCTTTACCCCAGAAATGAGTGCTGCATTTAAAGGTGCCGATCGTTTCTCTCCTATCACTTATAAAGAAGAATGGGGCGTGATTCGAGATATCGCTCATGCGACTGGCACGGCATACACCAAAACGGGCCTGAAAAAGCTCGCGGAAAAAGATGCTGCAAAACGCGCCAAGAAAAAGGCCGCTGAATTAGCGAAGCAAGCGAAAATTCAGTAGTTCTCGCCTCGTTTAGCCCTCCCCGCTTATTCATGTAATAAGCCTATTTAAATATCTATGCCCTTCTGGGTAGGGCATAGATCACTTTAACGTTTGTACAAGGAAACACAGAATGGCCGTAGCAAGCTATGACGGAATAAAAATCAATAACCTTTATCATGAATATGTGGCGGGAAAGCCCATCCTAAAAGGGATTAATATTGATATCGACCAACCGGGAATTATTGCCATTATTGGTCCGTCGGGCACAGGGAAAAGTACGCTTTTACGGTGTATTAATCGCCTTAACGATCCAACCCGAGGCGAAATTCTGTTTGATGGTGTCGACCTGACGCAACTCAAAGGTTACGCACTTCGTATGCAGCGCCGTCACATTGGTATGGTATTCCAAGAATACAATTTAGTTGAGCGTCTCACTGTCATTGAGAATGTTTTAAGTGGGCGTTTGGGATACATGAGTGCTTGGAACGCATGGCGCAGACGTTACTCATCCGAAGATCTCGCCAAAGCGTTTGAACTACTTGAATTTGTGGGTTTAGAAGACTTTGCTAACCAACGTGCAGATAGCCTTTCTGGCGGTCAACGGCAACGTGTCGGTATTGCGCGCGCGGTGATGCAAAACCCTTACATTTTACTGGCGGACGAGCCAACGTCTTCACTCGATCCAAAAACAGCCTCGGAAATTATGGGTCTGATGGAAACGCTCGCTGAACAGAAAAACATTCCTGTGCTGGTGAATATTCATGACGTTAATCTCGCCAAAAAATTTGCCAAGCGAGTCATCGGAATGTGTAACGGAAAGGTACATTATGACGGCACACCAGAGGGGATCACGGAAGATGATTTGAAAGTGATTTATGGGGGTGAGTCATGGCTGGATTAAGCCAAGGTTCGGCGTCTTCGTCTTCAACCTTACCGGTTCAAAACCCGTTTAACGTGTCATGGACCCATCGTGCTTTACTCGCTGCGGTGGCCGTTTACCTTTTTTATAGTGTGTCGACGCTCGGCGTCACCTATGACCGACTGGTTATTGGTTTGGGTGAGAGTGAACGACTCTTATCGAGAATGTTTCCCCCTGATTTTTCAAGAACCAGTCTGCTATTAAGTGGATTGGCTGAAAGCTTACAAATCGCCATTATTTCGAGCTTCTTTGGGATTGTGATTTCGCTGGTTTTGGGCTTGTTGGCGGCGAGGAACATGATGCCATCGATGATATCGATGCCCGTTCGAGGGTTCATCGCATTATGTCGATCTTTTCATCCCGTTATTATCGCGATTTTATTTGTGAAAGCCGTGGGCTTTGGTGCGCTGGCAGGGATTTTGACCTTGGTTTTCGCCTCAATCGGCTTCATCGCTAAGCTTTTTGCAGAAGCCATAGAAGAGATTTCGTTTAAACCAGTTGAAGCAATACGCGCGACAGGGGCAAGCTTCATGTCTGTGATCCTGTATGCGGTGATGCCGCAAGTGTTTACCCGTTTTATCGGTTTCGCCAGCTACCAGTTGGACTCTAATTTACGTAACTCAACCATGGTCGGTATTGTCGGCGCGGGCGGGTTAGGCGGGACCTTGTTTTCTGCTTTCCAACGTTTTGACTACGACTTCGTCGCAGCGATTTTGCTCACCATTATTGCACTTATTCTCGTCGGTGAGTTTCTGTCTAATATTGTCAGGAGAGTATTCTAATGACGACGGCTTCTATTGATAAAGAATGGCATCGTTTTACATTCAATGAACGTATTGCTCGCTTCGCGGTGTATCTTTGCCTTGTGTCTGCCATTGTATGGTCTTGGCAAACCGTCGAAGTCATTCCTGAGTTCCTGTACGACGCACCTGCACAGTTCGCTGACATGTTCCAACGCATGGTGCCTATGGACTACGGGTTTTACCCTGAATCTATTCACGCTGCGCTGATTGAAACATTGAATATTGCTACGCTGGGAACCTTGTTTACTTTGGTATTTGCAATCCCATTAGCATTGCTCAACGCACCTAATATCACACCAAGCAAAACCTTAAATTGGATAGCACAGTTCTTTCTGGTCTCGTCTCGATCGGTAAACTCGCTTGTATGGGCATTACTGTTCATCGCCTTGTTTGGTCCAGGTGTGCTTGCGGGAGTGATGGCGATTGCGGTGAGAAGTATTGGGTTTGTCGGTAAGTTGTTGGCTGAAGCGATTGCAGAGGTCAACATGGGGACGATCGAAGCCCTACGGGCAACAGGGGCGTCGTGGATGAGTATTTTGCTTAAAGGTTATTGGCCGCAGGTTATGCCAGCTTTTTACTCTATTGTTCTGTTCCGTTGGGATATCAATGTTCGCGAATCAGCGGTGCTAGGGTTGGTTGGCGCAGGGGGGATCGGTGTGGTGCTAAACGATGCTCAAAACCTGTTCGAATGGCAAAAAGTGTCCATGGTTCTTGTGAGCATTTTTGCCGTGGTTGTCATCGCTGAGGCGCTTGTTATTCATATTCGAAACAAGCTTATCTAAGAGCTTTCACTGGGCCTCAATTGATGATGAAACAGCCCACCTGTCCTAGTTGACGGTGGGCTGTTTTTTGCACCTATCTTATTTTTCTAGTCCTAACCCAAATGAATCACCGAATCACAGCGTTTCTCGATAAGATTCTTATCATGACTGACCAACAATACAGCGCAGTCTTGCTCTTTGGCGAGGGCGATTAAAATCTCTGTCACTTCCTTGGCAATGATCGGGTCGAGTCGAGATGTGGGTTCATCGGCGAACAAGAACACAGGGTCGAGCAGTAGCGCACGAAGAATCGAAAAACGTTGTAGCTCGCCGCCTGATACTGAGGTACTTCGTCTTTCAAGCAGTTCAGGGGCAAGTTTGAGCTTTTCCATCAAAGGCGCAATTTTCTGCCTATTGATGTTATGAAGCACAATCAGATCGTCCAGTAACGTCCCAAGCGTAACGCTCGATGTGACGGCGGATGGCGGGTCTTGAAACAGTTTGAGCCATTGATAAGGTGTGATGTTTTCACCCAGCTTATTGATGCTGCCTTCTAAGGGAGGAAGCAGCCCAAGCAGCGTGTCACCCAATGTACTTTTCCCGCAGCCGCTGTCGCCAACCACGCCCATGACTTCGCCTGCGTGAAGCGTGAAAGAAATGTCGTTCGCGAGGGATTGGTGTTGACGACCAATGCTTAAACCGCTGACGTTCAGCACGGGTTTGGTGAGTGCTTGTGGATACTCACTTTTACTCCAATGACGAGGGTCTGCGGCGATCAGTGCTTGTGTGTAGGGATGCTGCGGTTGTTCGAGCACTTGAGTCGCTGTGCCTTGCTCAACCACGGTGCCTTCTTTCATCACTATGATGTCGCCACCAATTTGGCGAGCGACATCGATATCGTGCGTGATGGTCAGCAAGCCGCCGCCTTGTGCACTTTTTATCAAAAGCTGAATGATGTCATCCCTGCGGCTAACATCGAGCCCTTTGGTGGGTTCGTCCGCCAGAATCAGGGTTGCGCCGCCCGCTGTTGCGGCTGCTACCGCTAAACGTTGCGCCATACCGCCTGAAAGCTGGCCGGGTCGCTTCAACGCACTGGATTTTAGCCCCAATTCATCCAAATCATTGATTGCACTATTAAACGCGGATTCAGGGCTTTGGTCGTGCACGCATTCATACACTTCGGCCACTTGTTGATAGCTTTGCATCAGCGGATCTAACGCACGCCAAGGTTCTTGAGGCAACATGATCATCTGTTTACCCCAAAGCGTTTTTAGAGCGGGAATATCATGGGATTTTCCCATGATTTCGACGCGACCGTGTTGCTGCAAAGTGGAAGGTAGCAAGCCGATGATCGCTTGCGCTAACAGGCTTTTTCCTGAGCCGGTTTGACCCAAAATGGTTAAGGGTTTGTCCTGAAAGAGCGATAACGAGAGTGGCTCAAGAAGCGATACATCCTCCGCGTTGATCGAGAGATCAGTCAATTGAATTAATGGGGTCATCGCCTGTTCCTGCTAAAAGATGAAAACCTAACACCAGCAATGCGACCACAACCAAAGGTTGCGCCAACACCCACGGTGCTTCGATATAGAACGGGAAAAGCTCGACACTCATTAACCCCAGTTCGGCGAGCGGTGGCTGAATGCCAACAGCGACGAAGCCGAGGGATGCCATCATGAGAATGGCGTTTGCTCCCCCAAAAGCAGCCATGGTTAATACCGACGGCAAAATGGCTGGCCAAATATGACGTTTGAATTGATACCACTTTCCAAACCCCATCATGGCGGAGAGTTGTCTTTCTGGGCTGTTGATTTTGGTACGAGTAATGACGCGGGTGACGCGATAATACTCAACCCACTGAACCAATGAAATCGCCAAATAAAGCACAAGGAACGACCCCGGTGCGATGGCGGCAAGCAGCAGCACCATGACCAATCCAGGCAAGGCCAACAGGATGTTCACCAATACATCTAAGGCTTGTTCAAAGCGACCTCCTGCCCATGCTGAGCACACCCCCAAGGCAACCCCCAACACGGATGATGTGATCACGCAGAGCAAACTTAGCGAGAAAGACAGTGCAATCGCACTTGCAAGGCGTGTTGCCATATCACGTCCGAAGTGATCGGTTCCTAGCCAGTGCGCACTGTCTGGAGGAAGTAAAGTCATGGCGAGATCTTGTTGTTCAATGGTGTAAGGCGATAGCCAGCTGACAGACAATGCGAAGCCAAACAGCACAAACAAAAGGGACAATCCACTATACTGGCGAGCCTTAAGATTCTTCATCATTACGCTTCTCTCCCTCTTGGATCGATCCAATAACACGCGACGTCGATAACGCTGTTCAGTAACACAAACAGCACCCCCATTGCGAGTGCGCAGCCTTGGATGACGGGAATGTCACGCGCAAAAATGGCGTGCGCTAAACCATGCCCAACGCCCGGCCATGAAAAGAGGGATTCGATCATCACGATGCCTTCAATCACGCTCACCAGTTGAATGCCGATAAACGCAATCACGGGCACAGCCATGTTTCTTACGCCATGGCGAAGAAAGGTTTGTAACTCAGACAATCCTTTGACACGGGAGAATTGATAGAACGGAGATCGCAGCACGTTGAGTGCGCTGGCATGCACAACACGGTTAGACACTGCGGCCAAGCTGATACCTAGCGTGAGGGCTGGCAGAACGATATGTTGCCAGGTACCAAATCCAGCGACGGGAAGCAGTTGCCATTCCATCGAAAAAACAAGGATCAATACCAAGCCCAACACAAAAACTGGCAGCGCTTTGGTGCTCGTTGAAAACCAAACGAGCGCGCTGTTAATCGCACCGCCTTTCTTTGCTGACCAAATCCCCAAGGGCACGGCAATCAGGGAAGACAGCAAAATCCCGAATACCGCCAGCAGTAGCGAATGGCCGAGCTGGTGGGCAACGGCTTCACTCACTGGCAAACCACTCACGAGTGAATTGCCAAGGTTAAATTGCATCAGATCCATCAACCAGCTTACATAACTGCTCACCCAGCCTTGGTCGAGGTTCAATTCTTCGCGCACCAAGTTAGCAGCGGCGGTATCCACGTTATCTTGCCCGTATCGGCTTGCCGCAATGCGGTAAGCCATATCACCGGGTAAGCTTCTCATCATGATAAACGTGAGGGTACCAACCCCCCACGCCACGAGAACCAATTGGAAAAACCGCTTTTTAATCAGCGAAAGCATGCTTATTTAAAATCCATTTGGTTGATGAAGTAGTTGCGCTCAAACGGGTCAAACGCGAAGCCTTGAACACGGCTGTTTACCGCGGTGTGCTGGCTGTAACTGG
Source organism: Enterovibrio norvegicus DSM 15893 (assembly GCF_900115495.1). GTDB lineage: Bacteria > Pseudomonadota > Gammaproteobacteria > Enterobacterales > Vibrionaceae > Enterovibrio > Enterovibrio norvegicus. Next base: position 63,448 of record NZ_FOWR01000028.1, read on the forward strand.
AGATAGGTAGCACGGGGTAATCTTCGTGGATGGCTTTCGCGACGTGTTGGCTCAATACTGTGCTTCGAGCTGTGTCGCGAGTCTGCATGAGCTCTGCAATGGCGGCATCCACCTCGGCGTTTTCCCAGTTCATGGTGCCCCAGTCGCCACCACCGTTTGAGAAATCGGTGCTGATGATAGGAAGAGGGTCCGCAATGAAGCCAAAATTACGCGCAATCAGCGCCATTTCCAGTGAGCCGTCTGCGTGTCCTGCTGGGATCATGCTGGAGTTGGTGATATCGACAATCAAGTCCACACCAAGCTCTGCCCACTGCGCTTGAATCGCGGTAGCGACGGTGGCAAGTTCAGGGCGATCGGCATAGGTGATTAAACGAATTTGGAAAGGCTTACCACCTCGAGTGAGTTTTCCGCTCTCGTTGGCTTCCCAACCCATTTCTGCCAGCAGTGCTTTGGCCTCAGCGTGGTTAAATTCGTCGTTTGGCAAGTCCGCGACATACCATTGAGACATCGAGCTTGGTAGCAACTGCGCGGTTTCAGAACCTTCAGCACTCAAGACATTTTTCGCAATCGCCGCACGGTTTATCGCCATGCTCAGGGCTTTACGAGCGCGCACGTCATCAAGGAAAGGATGGCCACTGTTGAGTTTTACAAACAAGGTACGGGGGATCAGGTTGCTGTGCACGTTCACGTCACTGGTGTCTGCCAACTGCGTGATCATGGCGGGGGCAAGTGTAAACACGATGTCAGCTTCGCCCGATTTTGCTTGAAGAATACGGCTTTCAGGACGGTGCCCTGTCAGGTAGGTCGCGAACGTGATGTTGGCTTTGTCGCCCCAATAGTCGCCAAACTTTTTCACCGTTAGTTTGTGGGGTGGTTCGAAGCTTTCCATTTGATATGGGCCTGTTCCGTAAAGTGTCGCAACGTCTCCCGTTTCGTTATAAGACGCCGGCGCAACAATGGCGGTCGAATAGTTGGTCAGAAGTGCAGGGAAGGCGACGTAAGGTTCGCTCAAGTGAAATTGGATTTGGTTATCGCCAACGGCTTTAATGCTTTCTACGGAGGCTTTTTTGAGCGTACCGTGCTTTTTTAACGCGTTGTTGAGGCTGCCCAATACCGCATCGACATTCATGGCTGTGCCATCGTGAAAAACCACGTCATCTTTCAGTGTGAACGTCCAATCTACGCCATCATCGCTTACCTGCCATGCAGACGCTAAACCTGGCGTGATTTCGCCTTTCTCATTCACATTCAACAAGGTTTCGATAACCTGCATGCGAGTGAGAATGTAGCCTTGCTTGGACGGATCCAGGCTGGAGATTTCCCAAGGCCCACTGATGGATAATGTGTTTGATTTCTCGGGGGTTAATTGTGCTGGCTGTTGGGTTGAAAACCATACCGCAACACATGCAAGAATGAGGGCACCATAAACGAACACTCGAACGATTTTCTTCTTTTTTGCCACCGTGGCGTATGAAATTTCAGTCATAAAGATCCCTAACGTATTCCTTTAACGTTATAAAAATGAAGGTGTAATGATTAAATGGAGGGTGCTATCACAACGGTGGCGAGCGAGTGCGTGGACGGAAATTCGCGCTAAGGCGCGCTTCTACACTTTCAAAGGTTTTGTCATGTTCGGGATCCACGGTTGTTGGTATCGAAACGGTCGCGTAAATCACGGCATGGTGAATTGAATCAAAAAGCATGCATGAGTGTGTTGCGTGAAAATCTTCAGATGTATCGGCTTCGTGGTAAAAAGAAACAGCATTTAACCCCAGAACTAAAACAAGGAGTAAAAATGCAAAACGCGATGATCCTGTAACACAATGAAAAACGGGCACGGCACCAGCTTGGTGTGAATAAGAATCATTACAATGTAACAACTATTGTTAACATGATAAACAACAACCGTACTGATTTCTTTTCTATGTAACGTCTGTATTAATTTTTGTATATCTGGTGTGCTAGGAAACCAAGGAGCCCTTGATTTTTATATGCATTATTGAGCGTTTTCTTAACTTGTGGTCAAACAGTATCTGTAAGGTTAATACTCACTAAGAAGAACGCTTTTTCCCCTTTAAGGCTGAACACCGTTCTCTTCTTTCAGCCAATTAATGAAGAGAGAAAGTTTGCGCGAGTGTTTTTGATTGCCCGTCACGACGTAGTATTTTTGTTTACAAGGCATAGCATTGTTACCAAAAGGTGAAAGCAACTGCCCACCTGCAAGCATGTCGGCGACTAAATTCAAACGTCCAATGGCGACACCAGCACTATTCAATGCTGCTGTGACGGCTAAGTCTGAACGGTCAAAGGAAATGCTTGGGATTTGATGTATATTGGGAACGCAATTCTTGTTCGCCCAAAGCGCCCATTCATCACTATTTGAGTGGTAGTCCCACGCTTGATTATCGTGCAATAGTGTTGCGTTTTTAAGGTTTTGAGGTTGATCAATCAGTCCAAGTGAATCTGCATACGCTTTGGTACATACGGGAAGAATGCTTTCTGACATCAGCGGCTGTGCCCATAGGTCTTCAGGCGCACTTTTTTCAAAATAAATTGCCGCATCGATGCCAAAACCTTGAAAGTTGACGTGTTCATTTCCCGTCAGTATCGTCAGTGAAATGGAAGGGTATCGCTGTGAAAAATGTCGGAGTCTCGGCACTAACCAGCCTTGCGCAAAAGAGGGCCGGGAATAGATGGTCAATGCGCCAGAGACATCGCCACTCCTTACGTCCATGACTTCTTGATTCAATGTGTTGAGTGTTTGCGTGAGCGCAAAATAAATGCGCCTTCCTTCTTCTGTGAGTGTGATCTTTCGATGAGAACGGGCAAATAATGTGATGCCAAGCTCTTGTTCAAGTTTGTTGATTCGGTGAGAAATGGCACTTGGAGTTATTGAAAGTTCTTTCGCGGCAAGTGAAAAAGAACTGTGCCTTGCAGCCACCTCAAAGGTGTGCAGTTTTGACAACTGAAAACTATTAATACGTTGATTCGTCGTTGTATACGCTTCGTTACTGTACATAGCTCGTTACTCAAGATGAAACCGAATGGAGCAAAAAGGTATTCCAGTCATCATACAGCTAGCTGTTTCTTCATTGTGCACTGGATCTTAACCATCGCGTCTTTGTTAAATAATAATTCACCTTATATGTCCGTACAACATGAGGGTATTTGTATTTATAAAGGATTGTCGTGCTCAACATGACGCAGATATTAATAGGTATCTTCACATCTATTGAGTGAAATGCGATAAAAATTGAAATCGCGCCTTTTTGTTAACCTTTGCCTTTGTGTGAAATAAATTCATCTGAGTGTGATTTTTGATCATTTGTCATGCTCTCTCCTCATCTGTTGTAATGGGCGTTAAATAGACCGAGTATGCGGGAAAAATGCCATGCAAAGTACTAACTCACTCATTACTGAGTTTCCTTTGGTAAAGAAGCTAATAGATCTGGAAGAAGTGATGTGGTTTAACCCAAAGATCACCTCGCTTGATGTCGGTTTACCCTATGTAGGTCTTGATGCCGAGAGCATCAAAGATGCCAGTGAAAGACTGCGTCGATTCGCCCCTTATCTTGCAAAGGCGTTTCCAGAAACAGCAAAAACCAAGGGGATTATTGAATCTGACGTTGTGTTTATAGACAGGATGAAAGCGTGTCTAGAAGCTCAATACCAAACGCCTATTTCAGGGCGCATGATGCTAAAAAAAGACAGCCATTTGCCTATCTCGGGATCGATTAAAGCACGTGGCGGAATTTATGAAGTGTTAGCTCATGCTGAGAAGCTTGTGCTAAATGCCGGGATTTTAAAAGAGAGTGATGACTACAGCGTTTTGCATAATGATTCATTTAATGCGTTTTTTAGCCAATACAGTATTGCGGTCGGTTCGACTGGTAACTTGGGGATGTCTATTGGCATTATGAGCGCAAAACTTGGGTTTACAGTGTCTGTTCATATGTCTGCCGATGCGCGGGAATGGAAAAAGCGTCGACTTAGGTCTCATGGTGTAACGGTGATCGAATATGAACAAGACTATGGGATGGCCGTAGAGCAGGGACGCTTAGAGGCAGCAAAAGACCCTACATGTTTTTTCATCGATGACGAAAACTCCCGTACTTTGTTTCTTGGGTATGCGGTTGCTGGAGAGCGATTAAAGCAACAATTTAGTGAAAAAGGCATTGTGGTTGATGCAGAGCACCCACTCTTTGTCTATTTGCCTTGTGGGGTCGGTGGTGGACCTGGTGGTGTTGCATTTGGCCTCAAAATGGCTTTCGGTGATCACGTTCATTGCTTATTTGCAGAGCCGACACACTCACCCTGTATGCTACTGGGTGTGCATACTGGGCTGCATGACGAAATAGCCGTGCAAGATCTTGGCATTGATAATGTCACTGCTGCAGACGGTCTTGCGGTTGGTAGAGCGTCTGGATTTGTTGGTCGAGCGATGGAGAGACTAATTGATGGTTATTACACCCTTTCTGATGAGCGCATGTATCTTCATCTGCGTGAGCTAAGTGAGTTAGAGAACGTTCGCCTTGAACCATCAGCCCTTGCTGGCATGATTGGACCTGTGCATGTATCCAATGGTGCGGAATATCAGGCTCGCTTGAAAATGACGGATAACACACTAGCAAATGCGACTCACTTAGTATGGGCAACAGGTGGCGGCATGGTGCCTGAGGCCGAAATGGCCAAATATTTGGCCAAATCAGTTCAGTGAGGCGTGCGCCTTGTTGGCGAGCCTTTGATATCTACTCACAGTCTTCATTGACCGAAAAGCCATCATTGGCTTGTTGCGATGGCTTTTCTGGTTCGTGCACTAGGACAAATCCATGACAATGCGTCCAGTAACTTGACCTTTTTCAAGCTCATCAAAAATGGTGTTGATCTCCTCAAGTTTACGCACCTCTATATTTGTTTTTATCTTTCCAGCCGCTGCAAAATTAAGGCACTCTTCTAAATCTCTGCGCGTACCTACAATAGAGCCAACCAAGGTAATACCATTAATAACGGTATCAAAAATCGGTACTGGCATGTCTTCTGGTGGCAAACCTACAAGTACCAGCGTTCCCCCTCTTCGCACAGATGCATAGGCGCTTTCAAAGCCTGCTTTTGACACCGCAGTGCAGACGGCAGCATGGACACCCGTGCCTAATAGGGATTTGATTTGTCGTTCTGGAGGGCCAGATTTAAAATCAATGAAATGTGACGCACCTAGTTGCAGTGATAAATCTTTTTTGTCAGCGCCCGTGTCAACAGCAATCACATTGAGACCCATTGCAACTGCATATTGAACGGCCAAATGACCCAGACCGCCAACACCAACGACAGAAACCCAGTCGCCAGGCTTGGTTTTGCTGACTTTAAGTGCTTTGTATGATGTGACACCTGCACAAAATAGAGGAGCGGCCTCAATATAGTCAATGTCATCAGGAATTTTCACAACGTAACGCGCGTCTGCGCGGCAGTAGTCAGCGTACCCTCCGTCTTCGTGATAACCCGTATATCGACAGTCAGGGCAGAGTGTTTCTTTTCCCTCTAAGCAGTAGTCACAATAGCCACATGCGGTATACAAAAATGGAATGCCCACCCGGTCGCCTTTTTTTAAATGCCCGACATTCATCCCTACCTCGGTAATCTCTCCTACGCCCTCATGACCTGGAATAAGCGGCATCTTGGGTTTTACAGGCCAATCACCGTGGCAGGCATGGATGTCAGTATGGCAAACACCAGAGGCTTTAATATTAACGAGAACATCGTTAACACCTATGGAAGGGATCTCGACATCTTCTATCTTCAGGTCTTGTTTAAATTCATGAGCGACTGCAGCTTTCATTAGGATCTCCTTAATGATTTTGCTTAATAACATTCGAGGTGGGCTATGAATAAAAAGGCAATAATTACCCTGAGGCCCTGTGTTACGTGATTAAATGTGGTCGAATATTGACCCCTTGGCTGTCTAATTAATACGACTTTAATCATTGTGAGAATTTGCTCTGAGTACAGGTTTTGAGAGTGGCTGAAATTGAATTTTTCAAGATATTACGAGGGTTTTAAGCGAGTTTTCTTACTTAATCTAAAAGGGTGACATTCAAAAGTAGTGCTCTTTTAAATGAAATCTGTCTTCTTTTCTTTACTTTCTCGGGTCATTAGAGGAACTCAACACACAGTAAGAACCAATTTTAGAATTGGCATTCTCAATAACAATAATAACTGGTTTGGTACTGGGAATTAAAATGTTTGCCCAATTCAGCGATATACGATGTACGACAGTTTATGAATTTGTCAGACCAAGCTTTGTGGCGAAAGCCCCAGCATTATCTCGATAGCAACGCAAGCCGCGACCACGTGCACTGGCTAGAACTGTTTTATGATCTTGTGCATGTCGTGTCGATTTTTGTTTTGGGTAACTATTTAAGCCATCATTTGGGTTTTAACGGATTTTTTGTGTTTGCAGCCCTGTTCATTGTTGTCTGGCTCGCGTGGTTTGATCTCTCTTTATTTAACTCTCTCTATGTCAGCACAGATATTCATCATCGGTATATTATGTCCGCGCAGATCGTGACAGTCATGTTGATGTCCTCTTCGATAACGACCATCGACGGAGACGGTTGGGCATACTTTGCGATGGGCTATGCCATCAATAGATTGATCATTGCGAATCTCTACCGGCGAGCACGGTTTGTTAGCCTCGACAAAGAAGACCCATTTCCATGTGAAATGTCCCGAAACTTTGGTATTGGTGCTGCTATTTTTGGTGTCAGTGCGTTTTTGCCACAACCTTATAGCTATGCGCTGTTTGGGGCGGGTATTATCCTAATGCTCTGCCTTTTTACCCTACCCAAACTCGGCACTATGCGCTTTGAACGCAGTGTACCCCGCATTGGGCATATGGCTGAGCGTTTTGCACTATTGCTGTTAATCGTTGCAGGGGAAGGCTTCTTTAAGCTCGTGCTCACCTTATCAGACGTTGGCATCGACACCGTGAGTGCTGATGTCTTCGTCAATTATGTGATTGGTGCAGCTGCAATTTTCGTCATGTGCTGGATGTATTTTGATTTTGTAGGGGACGGTAAACCCAAAAACACGCATCAGAAAACGTTAATTATTTGGACTCTCGCACATCTGTTATTGATGCTTTCGGCTGTGTGTATCGGGGTTGCCCTTTCTGCAGAAGTAAAGATAGGTTTTTGGGATAACTATCCCTACAAGTATGCGGTAATAGGTTGCCTTGGTTTATGTGCTTACCTTTTCAGTCTATTGATGATCCAACATGTTATTGAACAACGCCAAGCGCAACGGTCTGCGATAGCCAAAATACGCTGGTTTGGCATTATTATGGCAGGGGTAACATTGTTGTTTGTGCCATATATCCCCTCTATCTTGGGGAATCTTCTGTGGGGTATAGCACTGCTATCTCAAGTTATTGTTCCGGTAACGAGCGCATACCGTTCATTTGCTCGTAAAACGACAGAGTAGGCTTAGCGATCCTCTATGTCATTTGTATGAGCCAAACCTTTGGGTCTGAAGGTCTTAAGCCATGAGACAAAAGCTTTTTATTTTATGAATTGGACCGACTATCTGTGGACTGAATTTTATTTTTAGTGATGAAAGGTATCAAATAGTGTCTTTTATCCAAGGAAATATTATGAAAGAAAGTAAAGCGGATCTTTGGTGGTATATATTGAGATGTGCACTGCCCTTTGTCGCTTTTGTCTACATTGGTTTGGTGTGTTTATTGGTGGATGTTATTGATGGCCCAATCTTGGCGGCATTCGGTGCCATTTTAGTGATTGTTGGGCTTGGGCTTTCTATACCTAAAGACGCAAATTTCCACTTAAAATTGGGAACATTATTAGGAATGCTTGGTGCCAGTTTGGGTGGCCTTGGCGCAATCTTATTTTGATGATGTACCTAAACGGCGTGAAGATGCTCAAATTCTCATGTCATGAATGCCCCTTCGCTAAATGACATAGAACAAACGACGTTAACAAACCTGACTCAATGCCTTTCGCCATTGATGTTACTTACCTGCTATGCCCAGAAGGTTTCTATATGGCTGATGAGAACAGTCTCAAATAGCCCATGCGGGCAGTGTTGAGATTGTCTTTCGACTCTGGGCATGAAACGTAAGTGACGTTGTTCTTTTTACGAGTGGCGGCTTCTTCTAGGAAAAGGATCTCGACAGTCCAGCCTTGCTAAATACGTTGCGTTGTTGAATATCTTCGCTGTTGTTCAACGCCTTAACCATTCTGTCCGCCATATTCTCGCCACAATTGATCACCACATTGCCAGCCTGTGACCTCATCACTTTGGTTTAATGTCCTCTCGACGATCACTTCACTCTCCTCATGCAAGGAAGACCCATGACAGATTTAATCTTTGGGCTGTTTGCCCTCTTGCTGCTCGCCGTGTTTGCTTTTGGCGCGTTTGTGCTCATTAGAACCGGGTTAAACCGCCTAAACGTGAATATAGATTTACCTGAATTGCAGGCCCGAAGCTCTCTACTACTCAAAGGTGTGTTGGCTTTAACGCTTTGCTTGCTTGCGATCGTGCCGCTTTCTATGGTGCATGACATGGCGAATGAGCGAGAGTATTTGTACAAAGACGTGGTGAATGAAATCGGTGAGTCATGGGGGAGTGAGCAAACCTTGGCGGGGCCTGTGCTCGTGCTGCCTTACACCTATGTGGTGATTCAAGAAGTGGCTACGGGAGACGGCGAACTGAAAGAGGTAAGTGAGCGCCGAACACATCGCTATGATGAAGTCGTGATCTTGCCAAAAACGCTCGATCTAAAAGCGGGATTAACACATGACTTTCGCACTCGAGGCATTTATCAGTCTCTCGTTTACCAAAGCACGATCGAAGGTAAGGCTGATTTTCAATTTGCGCTACCCAATATTGCCAACCTCGAAACCTTCCATTTTGATGCCGCACGTTTGGTGTTCGGGTTATCCGCAAACAAAGCGATTGATGGCGTAGACATGTTCACGGTGACAGGAGAAGGGCTACCCGCTGAAATGAGTTTGATGTCGGGCACCGGGCTGGACACTGATGCACTGAAACGTGGCTTTCATCGTCCTATCTCGCTGGCGGAAACACCCGTGCCGTTTACGTTGGATTTTAAAATCCGTTTACGTGGTTCGCAAGGAATTGGTTTCTTGCCGTTAGGGGAAAGCTCAACGTTTGAATTAACAACAGACTGGCCGCACCCAAGCTTTGTGGGCGCACTGCCAACGGCGAGAAACATTAACGATAACGGCTTTTCTGCCACGTGGAATATCAGCCATTTAAGCCGAAATTATCCGCAGGTTTTTGTTGATTCTGCCAGCATCAACCTCGACGAGGCGAATGCTTATACCCAGCTATTTGAGCCAAACACTCACTACGGAAAGATTGAGCGCTCATTGAAGTACGGTCTGCTGTTTGTTGCGTTGACGTTTATTGTATTGATGATGTTTGAACTTGGTATGAAGCAAGGCAATGCACAGAGCTTGTCGGCGCTGCAGTACGCCATGGTGGGTGCTGCCATGACGCTGTTTTATCTGGTGCTATTGGCGCTTTCTGAACACATGAGTTTCACCATGGCATTCATGTCGGCGGCGAGTATTCCTTTGGTCAGTATCCCTGCGTATGTGGGCAGCGCAACAGGAAGTACACGACGAGGGATCATCATGTTGTCGATGCTCACGGGGCTCTATGCACTCTTATACTCCATCCTCCGACTCGAAGACTACGCCTTGTTGATGGGCAGTGGTTTGCTGGTGGCTGTATTGTTGACCTTGATGTTTATGACGAGGAAAGGGAAGGGGGAAGAGCAAGGAGAGCAGGGAGAGCAAGGAGAGCAGGAAGAACAGAAAGAACAGGTCCTAGTTCCTTATATGGACTCCCTCGGTGATTCAACAAGAAGCTTTTGTAAAACGGATTAAGATGCGCGCTTATATACGGGCTGTAATGAGGAGCTACCTCGCCCAAAAATGTATTCGCACCAACAGGCTTAATCTAGGAAACGGCATCTTATGCCTTAGGACCTAACGAGCTGCTGTTGGTTGGTCTTACCTGTTTTACATCGCTCTTTGTTGAATATTGCGGGTGATTAAGCCAGAAGTTGTGGCTGATACTCCGAATTGCTTTTCAGTAATGCATACGCCGTTCTGACTGTTTTATTGACTAAAGCAATCGCAGCAACCTTTTTTCCTCGTCGCTCTATGAGTGCTTTTAACCATTGCTCTTTTGTCGTCCTTGCTGGCCGTTTGATGACGCTGGAGATAACGGAAAGCGCTCCTTGAAAAAGGATACTTCGGAGTCGCTTATCTGCATTTCGTTTCGAGATATGACCAATACGTTCTTTGCCACCAGAGCTATGTTGCTTTGGCGTCAGGCCGATGTTCGCTGAAGCCTCTCTTCCGTTA
>NZ_FOWR01000015.1:0-42805 GCF_900115495.1 Enterovibrio norvegicus DSM 15893
CATCGTCAGGGCTGCGAATTCTACGCTGCCAGGCGATGAAGTCAAGAAGAAATTTTGAGATTTTTCAGCGTGGTGTTCACCGCATCCAAAACGTCTTGTTGACTTCCTTCAACCGAGATAAGCACTGGGCTTTTCCGTTGAAGCAGGCGGGCATTCTACTGATTGAGTCGTTAACGTCAAGCGTTTATTTTCAATCCATTTTGAAGCCGTTTCGCCGTACTGATTCGGGGGCCAGTTCCGTGTGGAGTAGGTCGCCGTGTCAGTGAGGTCGCATTATAGGGACGGTTCAGATCTTGGCAAGGGGTTTTGCGCGGTTTTTCATGAAAAATGGCCTGTTCGGCCATTTTTCAATCAATGTGATGTTAAAGCGAGCCAAATCGCTCTGAAAGTAGCTTTACTCGGGCCCAGTTGGTGTACTCAATTTCTTTTGTAGGGTCTGTTTCTCCCCCAGTCATCTTCATAATGAACTGAATCATTACTCTGTCGAAGAATTTATACCTAGGGTAATAGAGTGCACCGGCAAACACATCAAGTAACTTAGGCTGCCACGGAGACAGCGTTAAGAACTTCTTCATATAAACACTGGTTTCTGGCGTGTCCTTCTCTGGCTTTCTCGCGGTTAAGTTCACACAGAAGAACGCCGTCTTTGCTTTGTCCAATTCAGAAAGGTGCTTATCAATGAACTTATAGAGCTTCTTATTAAGATGACCATAGCGAATTGATGCACCAATCATGACTTTGTCATACTGTGTAACGTCGATATCTGGGGTCTCATGGAGATCCACCAGCTCGCACTGATGAGTATCAGCCAACTCCTTCTCTATATAACGAAGGATTTTGATGGTTTGCCCTTCACGGCTAGAGTGAAGTAGAAGCGCTTTTTTCACGAGTTATCCTTATATAGCTAAAAGGCGTTTACTGACTAACTGCGCCAGAAGGTCGGGGTGAACAACACCAACAAGGTGAACACTTCTAAACGTCCGAAAAGCATAGAAACAATCAACACCCATTTCGCACTGTCATTAATATCACCAAAGTGCACAGCAACCTCTCCTAAGCCAGGGCCTAAGTTATTAAGCGTTGCGGTGACTGCAGAGAATGCACTCAACTCATCAAGACCTGTTGCGATTAACGCCAACATACATAGAACAAAGACTAACGCATATGCTGAGAAGAATCCCCATACTGCATCAACGACCTGCTGAGGCAATGCCTTATTCCCAACTTTGATGGTGTAAACCGCCCTTGGGTGAACCAAACGTTTTAATTCACGAGAGCCTTGTAGGGAAAGTAACAAGATTCGGATCACCTTCATCCCACCACCAGTTGAACCCGCACACCCTCCTATAAATGAAGAGAAAAGCAAAAGCACAGGCAAGAACAGGGGCCACTCAGAAAACCCTGTCGTGGTATAGCCAGCCGTTGTACTGATCGAAACGGTTTGGAAAATGGCTTGGTTAAAGGCTTCAAACTCAGAATCGTAGGTACTGTGGCTTAACAGCATCCAGAAAACGATAGAAAGCAAAATCAGCTGAATCACAATAAACGCGCGAAATTCGGGATCTTTAAAATAGTACCCAGGGTGTAACTTGCCACTCGAAAACGCAGCAAAGTGCAGTGAAAAGTTACAAGCAGATATAAAGAGGAAAAAGACCGTGATGAAGTTAATCGCCGAGCTATTGAAATAACCGATACTCGCATCGTGAGTTGAGAACCCCCCAATAGCGACGGTAGAAAAGCTATGACTGATCGCATCAAAGACGCTCATGCCAGCCAGCCAGTAGGCGAATGCACATGACAAGGTCAACGCCAGGTAGATGTACCACAGCGCTTTTGCGGTTTCCGCAATCCTTGGTGTCATCTTGCTGTCTTTCACTGGCCCTGGGATCTCAGCGCGATACAGCTGCATACCACCGATACCCAGCACGGGCAAAATCGCCACGGCCAATACAATGATACCCATACCGCCGAACCACTGCAGAAGCTGGCGATAGAACAACACCGCTTTAGGTAAGTCATCAAGACCTACCATGACTGTTGCACCTGTCGTTGTCAGCCCAGAAAAGGATTCGAAAAAGGCATCAGTCACTGACATGGAAGGTTGTTCGGAGAGCATGAACGGGATTGACCCCGCGCTACCGATAACCGTCCAAAACAACACAACAATAAGGAAGCCATCTCTGGCTTTGAGCTCATGGCGATAGCGGCGGTTCGGAAACCACAACATGCCGCCACCAGCAAGTAGGAGGAAGAAGGTGAGAACGAAAGGGAAACCCTCACCGTCTCGATAGATAAATGCCACCACTGCTGGCGCCAGCATGGTGATACTAAATAGTGCCAGGAGTAACCCGACAATTCGAATTATTGAACGAAACTGCATAGCCTGAGACGGCGCATTCCTTGTATCCAGGGGTTAGCCTGAATCATGATTTATTATCTAGCCCGGTAGCACTTACCTGACCCCGTGTGCGATTGAATATCTCACTGGCGATCTGGTCGGCACTCCGTGCATCCACTTCCACTGTCATCAACACATTATGGCTGAATTCAGTATTAACCTGAACCGCGTTGTGAGACGCCAAGATGGATTCAATCAAGGCAATGTGAGGGTATTCACAGCTTAGTGTGAACTGGACCGTAATTGCCTTTTCGTTTGTTGCAAGTTTTGTCAGCGCTTGTTGAACCCCTCCGCCATAGGCTTTAACCAAGCCACCCGTTCCCAATCGAATACCACCATAGTAGCGAGTAACCACTGCGGTTATCTCACCAACACCTGAACCTGTGAGCTGAGCAAGGATTGGTTTCCCCGCCGTACCTGAAGGTTCTCCATCGTCACTAAAGCCCCAAGGACTTCGAATCATCAGGACGCCCAGCCACAAATGCCCAGCAATTATGGCGGGCATTGACGTGTCGCGCTTTGATATCTGCAACAAACGCTTTTGCGCTTTCAACGCCCGGCGTATGAGCTAAGTAGGTAATAAAGCGACTCTTCTTTATTTCCTCTTCTGACACCACTGCATCGGCAGGGATCAGATAAGGGGTGATATTCATTACATAGACCTATCATATAAAAGGCGCGGGATGTTAACACAGTAACACCTTTTCACGGCTAACCGCGTTTACGGGTTTCACAATGTCTCCAACGCGTTGAGACACAGATCAAACACTTGATTTAAACAATCGTTTAACATTTTGGTTGCTTTATTGATCGGTGACGTTCAGACTGAATTAACTGGTCTTACCAGACTAATCCTATTTACGGTAAACCAATAACCAGACATAGAGCTGGCAATACGGAGATAGAACATGATTTACCAAGGTGACACGCTGTCCGTACGCTATTTGGAAAATGGCCTTGCGGAACTCAACCTCGACGCACCAGGTTCTGTTAACAAATTTGACCTTGCAACGCTGGAAAGCCTCAACGAAGCCTTAGACGCATTAGCAAAAGAGACAGACGTAAAAGCCCTGCTTCTTACCTCTGCAAAAAGCGCCTTTGTTGTCGGTGCCGACATCACTGAGTTTTTAGGTTTGTTTGCCAAACCCGAAAATGAGCTCTCAGAATGGGTCACTCACGCGAACAACATCTTCAACAAGCTTGAAGATCTGCCCTTCCCGACCATATCAGTGATCACTGGGTATGCATTAGGCGGTGGCTGTGAGTGTATCTTAGCGACAGATTTCCGTATTGCAGATTCCACGGCACGCATTGGTTTGCCAGAAACGAAACTGGGCATCATGCCAGGGTTTGGCGGCACAGTTCGTATGCCTCGCCTATTAGGGGCTGATACCGCGATGGAACTCATCACCGCGGGTAAAGAAAGCAAAGCCCCAGCCGCACTGAAACTCGGTTTGGTTGATGCAGTAACTGCACCGGATGACCTTCGTGATGCCGCAATTCAACTGGCGACACAAGCCGTTGAAGGAAAGCTTGATTGGCAATCACGTCGCGCACAGAAAAAAGCGCCACTGCAACTGAACAAGATGGAAGCCACCATGAGCTTCACCATGGCAAAAGGCATGGTTGCTCGTGTTGCAGGCCCACACTATCCCGCGCCAATGACCGCCGTTATCTCTATTGAAGAAGCAGCGCGAAGCGGCCGTGACGACGCACTTGTGGTTGAAAACAAGCATTTCGTTAAGCTCGCGAAAAACGAAGTGACCCAAGCCTTGGTCGGCATCTTCCTCAATGACCAATACTTAAAAGCAGAAGCAAAGAAAGCGGCTAAAGCCGGTAAAGCGACAGAACGTGCATCCGTATTAGGTGCTGGCATCATGGGTGGCGGTATTGCCTACCAATCAGCCAGCAGAGGCGTGCCAGTACTGATGAAAGACATCAGTCAGGCATCTCTAGAAACGGGGATGAAAGAAGCCTCCAAGTTGCTAAATAAGCAATTAGAGCGTGGTCGAATCAACGGCTTAAAAATGGCAGATATTTTGGCATCCATCACCCCTAGCCTTCATTACGCAGGTATTGAACAAGCTGACGTGATTGTTGAAGCCGTGGTTGAGAACCCGAAAATCAAAGCTGCTGTGCTCAGTGAAGTAGAAGACATGATCAGTGAAGATGCAGTGCTCGCATCGAACACATCCACCATCCCTATCGACTTGCTGGCGAAATCCCTCAAACGCCCAGAGAACTTCTGTGGTATGCACTTCTTCAACCCTGTGCACCGCATGCCATTGGTGGAAGTGATTCGCGGTAAAGACACCTCCGACGAAACGGTGTCTCGCGTTGTGGCTTACGCCGCCAAAATGGGCAAAAGCCCCGTGGTCGTTAACGACTGCCCAGGTTTTTTCGTTAACCGTGTCCTTTTCCCTTACTTTGCTGGCTTTAGCTTGTTACTGCGCGATGGTGCAGACTTCAAAGCTGTCGACAAAATCATGGAGAAGAAATTCGGCTGGCCAATGGGCCCGGCTTACCTGCTGGATGTGGTGGGTATCGATACCGCGCACCATGCACAAGCCGTGATGGCGGAAGGTTTCCCAGAGCGCATGGCAAAAGACTACAAAGATGGCGTTGATGTCATGTTTGAAAATGAACGCTTCGGTCAGAAAAATGGTTCTGGCTTCTACCGCTACTCCATCGACCGCAAAGGTAAGCCGAAGAAAGACGTAGATGCCGATGCGGAAGCATTGTTGGCACCGGTTGTTGGCAACAGCACAGAATTCAGTGATAGCGATACCATCAACCGAATGATGGTACCGATGATCAACGAAGTGGTGCGCTGTTTAGAAGAAGGCATCATCGCTACGCCGCAAGAAGCGGACATGGCGCTGGTATATGGTCTTGGTTTCCCTCCTTTCCGTGGTGGCGTTTTCCGCTATCTCGACACTATCGGATTGGCGAATTATGTAGAAATGGCTGACAAGCTTGCTGACCTCGGCGCGGTTTACCACGTCCCGCAAGGTCTGCGCGATAAAGCAGCCAAAGGCGAAGGGTACTTCGATGCCCAACGACAGTCTGCCTAACCACACGGATTAAGAATAAGAGGGAAACATAATGAACAACGTAGTGATTGTCGATTGCATTCGAACCCCAATGGGACGCTCCAAAGCTGGCGCGTATCGAAATGTCCGTGCGGAAGACTTGTCTGCGCACTTGATGCAATCTTTGCTGGCCCGAAACCCACAGCTCGATCCAACAGACATTGAAGATATTTACTGGGGTTGTGTGCAACAAACCCTAGAGCAAGGTTTCAACGTCGCGCGCAACGCCTCGCTGCTTGCGGGTATTCCGCACTCAGTGGCAGCGACCACCGTTAACCGCCTTTGTGGTTCATCCATGCAAGCCCTGCATGACGCTAGTCGCGCCATCATGATAGGCGATGCTGAGGTTTGTTTGATTGGTGGTGTGGAACACATGGGCCACGTACCAATGACGCATGGCGTGGATTTTCATCCAGGTCTGTCAAAGTCTGTGGCGAAGGCTGCTGGCATGATGGGACTTACCGCTGAAATGCTGGGTCGTATTCACGGTATTAGCCGCGAACAACAAGATGCGTTTGCGGCACGCTCGCATCAACGTGCTTACGCTGCAACCGTTGAAGGTCGCTTTAAAAATGAAATCATGCCGACAGAAGGTCATGATGACAAAGGCGGACTGATCTTACTCGAAAACGATGAAGTGATTCGTCCCGAAACGACCGTTGAAGGCTTGGCAGGATTACGCCCCGTGTTCGACCCAGTAAACGGTACAGTCACCGCGGGAACATCTTCAGCCTTGTCTGACGGTGCCGCAGCCATGCTGGTCATGAGCGAAGACAAAGCCAAAGCGCTAGGTTTACCCATTCGTGCACGCATCCGCTCAATGGCTGTGGCAGGCTGCGATCCTTCCATCATGGGATACGGTCCAGTACCTGCGAGTCAAAAAGCTCTTAAACGTGCAGGTTTAAGCATTGATGATATTGGCATGGTTGAGTTGAATGAAGCCTTTGCTGCGCAATCACTGCCGTGTGCCAAAGACCTCGGTTTGCTCGATAAGGTTGACGAGAAAGTTAATCTCAATGGCGGCGCGATTGCACTGGGTCACCCATTGGGTTGTTCTGGTGCGCGAATTTCAACAACGCTCATTAACTTGATGGAAGCGAACGATGTTGAATTTGGTCTTGCAACCATGTGTATCGGGCTTGGTCAAGGTATCGCAACCGTCTTTGAACGTGTTGAATAACTAACAATACGCGCAATCGAAAAGCCGGACGCATACTACGTCTGGCTTTTTCTTTTGATAACCACACGACAACCCGCTCAACATGTGTTTCAAAACCGAACAACCCCACAAAAATTCACGTCACGTTGACCAAATACCATCATCTAACCACATAACATTGCGCCTAAGTATCCGAAATAAAACCATCTATGCTTTTAGCGCATAGGTAAAATGAATTAGATTCATTATTTTCATGGCGAATTTGGTTCTACACTCTAAGCATCATTTTTTGCCCTTTCCGGAGAATACGGCATGTTCAAAGCTCTCGTGCTGGATCAAGCAGACAAAATCACCACCTCAAGCATCCAAGAATTGGAAATCAGCCAATTACCAGAAGGCGATGTATTGATTGATGTTGATTACTCATCATTGAATTACAAAGATGGTTTAGCGATTACTGGCAAAGGCCGTATCGTTCGTGATTTCCCAATGGTTCCTGGTATCGATCTTACCGGCACCGTGGTTGAATCTTCTGATGAGCGTTATACCGCAGGTCAGAAAGTGGTATTAACTGGCTGGGGTGTCGGCGAAGGTCACTGGGGTGGCATGGCACAAAAAGCGCGCTTGAAAGCTGACTGGCTTGTTCCACTTCCGGAAGCACTCAATGGCGCTCAAGCCATGAAAATTGGTACAGCAGGCCTAACAGCGATGCTGTGTGTGCAAGCATTGCAAGATGCTGGCATTACTCCAGAGAAAGGTGAAATCCTGGTCACTGGCGCATGTGGCGGCGTAGGCTCTGTTGCCATTACACTTCTTTCAACACTGGGTTACCAAGTGGTTGCTGTGACAGGTCGTGCGAGCGAAAACGGTGAGTGGCTTAAAGAACTTGGTGCGTCACGCATTGTTGAGCGCAGCGAGTTTGATGATGCAGGTCGTCCACTCGAGAAACAATTGTGGGCGGGCGCAGTTGATACCGTCGGTAGCAAAATGCTGGCACGCGTTTTAGCACAAACAGATTACGACGGTGCTGTTGCAGCATGTGGTTTGGCTGGCGGTTTTGACCTACCAACCACCGTGATGCCTTTCATCCTACGCGGTGTGAAACTTCTGGGTGTGGATTCAGTTTATGCCCCGTTTGAACGCCGCCAAAAAGCGTGGAAACGTATTTCAGAACTTCTACCGGCAAGCTACTTCGAGCACGGTTGTTCTGAAATCAGTCTTGAAGAAGTTGCAGATGCTGCTGAAGCCATCACTAACGGTCAAATTAAAGGTCGCGTGTTGATCAAGCTATAAGCCAAGTCATCGCCCAATAAAAAACGGAGCCTTGCGCTCTGTTTTTTGATCTGCCCTGAGCAACTACGCTGCTGTCCGCAAGGTCGCTACACCAATCCCATGTCTTTGGTTCGGCTCGCTATCAGTCGGCCACACTCTTCTTTGATCAAATTACGCAGCCATACTTGCGCCGCTGAATGCTCGGTGCGAGGGTGCCAAATGAGTGAATAATCAAATGGCTTAAAATCAAACGGTAGCGGCTTAATCACTAAATCGTATTTCTCAGCCACTAAATAGGCGAGATCAGCAGGGACAGTAATGATCAAAGGAATCGAGTCCACCATCGCGAGCGCCGCTTCTAAATGATAAGCGCGCAACGCCAATTTTGGTTTTGGGTACCCTCTCAACGCATCATCAATCAGGGTTTTCACACCATCACTGATGGCTATCACTGCATGCGGATAAGACAGATAATCGTCTAATGTTAAGGTTTCATCCGCCAATGGATGATGCTTCGCTAATAGGCAAAACACACTGACCAAGCCAAGTTTGTCGGACTCTAACGGGTAAACAGCACCTGTCGATCGACAGATCGCCATGTCGCACCCTTCCGATGCTAACTGTCGTAATAATTGATCGTGTTGCAGCGGCGCAAACTCAAGCGACACATTCGGCGCTTCTTCGTAAATACGTGGCAGGGCAAACGGCAAGATCGTTTGCATGGCATAATCCGTCGTCGCTATCTTGAACAACTGATCGCAATTTGTAGGGTCAAACTCCTCGGGTGAAAGAATTGTCCGAAGTGAATCCAAAGGGGCTGTCAGTGAAGTATTGAGTTCCAGCGCACGTTGCGTTGGAATCAACTGCTGACCATGGCGTGTGAATAACGGGTCACCCGTTAAACGGCGAAGACGACCCAGCACGCGACTCATCGCCGATTGACTCAAACTTAACCGCACCGCGGCCTTACTGACACTGCCTTCTTCTAGCAATACCCGCAACGCGATGAGCAAGTTGAGATCACGGCGATAAATATCTTCAAGTTCCATAGATAGCTCAAACAAGGTAAGGTGCGGCCATTATACTCAAGCGCGGCCATTATGCTGATGCGTCTGGCACGACTGAGATAACTAAATTTTAGATAAAAAAAATCCCGCATATAGCGGGGAAGCCCAAGAAACTGGGTGTGAGTGTATCGATGAGTGAGTAGCTTAGCTGCTGAACCAACCTATTATCCGTATCGCGACAGAAGGAGAAGTCTGTCTGCTTAGGGGTTCACAACACAATCGTTAACAGCTTGTTAATTAAACTACACATATATTTTACAATTCCAAGCCCTGTTGAATATTTTGTCGTCATAAGTATGATCAGGTCGACGTTTTTTTATGCGACGAAAGAATATGAGTTCAGAATTTGAAAAACCGGATCATTATTTAGACGCTGAAGGCCTGCGTTGTCCTGAGCCTGTAATGATGGTGAGAAAAACAATCCGTAACATGAAAGAAGGCGAATCGTTGTTAATTGTTGCCGATGACCCATCGACGACGCGCGACATTCCAAGCTTTTGTCGGTTTATGGATCATACGCTCGTCGCACAAGAATCAGAATCAGCGCCATATCGCTACCTGATCCGCAAAGGTGTGTGAACAGCGCTACGGTTCACACAATTTATGCAGCAGGCAAAACAAGAAAAGGCAGCTTAGGCTGCCTTTTTTATTATTCAATACTCAAACGCTGACGACTGCTCAACATCACTTATCTTCTTACGCAACACTGCATTTTCACGCTCTAGTTCCTGCAACGTTTTTTTCAGCGGCAAGATATACCGAACACGAATAAGCGCATCGATAGATAAGTAAGTGGTTACTATTGCGCCAACCACCATGAGTACCCACATATCGGTAAGCATCATACCCAAAATATTGAGTGCTAACGCCGTGTGAAACAACCACAGTTGACTACGTGGACTGATCGCGAGAAACCGCTCCATAACGTGCTCCTTACATCAACCTAACTCCCCTCACGCTACCATGAAGTTCGCATCGGGAGTGTCGAGATAATCACACATTTATACGTCTGAATATGACATTACAGTTTCAGTAGCACTACCACAGCAAGAACCAAAAATACTGTCGCAGTTATGTACCTCATGGTGTCCAAAGGCAACGCATTCGCTGCTTTCTTACCAAACAACACCACAGGCACATTGGCCAACAACATGCCTATCGTTGTGCCGATGATCACCACCCACAATGCATCATGATATTGCGCGCCTAGCATGGTGGTTGCCACTTGCGTCTTATCCCCTATCTCAGCAACGAAAAACGCAATAAAGCTCGCCACAAACGGCCCGTGTTTTGATTCAGACTCTTCGTCAAACTTATCGGGGATAAGTATCCAGCACGCCATCGCAATAAAGCTCAGCAACAATACCCAATTTAAAATCTCGGGAGAAAGATAGTCTGCGACCACCACACCCAACCAAGCGGCTAACGCATGATTCAATAACGTCGCGAAAAAGATGGCCAGAATGATAGGTACGGGTTTGCGATATCGACTTGCTAACAGCAAGGACAAGAGTTGAGTTTTATCACCGATTTCCGCCAAGGCGACGGTCGTGATAGAGACGACAAGTATGCTCATTATTGTTTTCCAGGGCGGGTGATTGATTCGACAACAACGACAGATCCCATGCCCCGCCGGTTCATGTGATGTGTCATTGGTCTCGTCAAACTCACAATGTAAGTCGTCATTACCATGAAGCATGTGGCTTCAACTATGTTGATAATGACCTCGCTGGCGCGAGAGACTACTCCCCAAAAACGACCTGCATTCTACGATTATCTGTGGCACAGACTCAATAGTCTCAATTCAAGAGTTCCGACAAACATCGCTTGTCTCATGTTCAACGGACAAAAAACCGCCATCAACGCTACTTATCCCAAGCCTAGCGCGTTATAATCGCGTGTTATTTTTCATTCACTAATCGCGCGAACCTGACGATGCAAAAATTCGACGTTAAAACTTTTCAGGGCATGATCCTCGCGCTGCAGGATTACTGGGCCCAACAAGGTTGCACCATCGTGCAACCACTCGACATGGAAGTAGGTGCAGGCACCTCTCACCCAATGACGTGTCTGCGAGCAATCGGCCCCGAGCCAATTGCAGCCGCATACGTTCAACCTTCACGTCGCCCGACTGATGGCCGTTACGGTGAAAACCCTAACCGTCTACAACACTACTATCAGTTCCAGACCATCATGAAGCCATCTCCTGACAACATTCAGGAACTGTACTTGGGTTCGCTACGTGTTCTTGGTATCGACCCAGAAGTGCATGATATTCGCTTCGTAGAAGACAACTGGGAAAACCCAACATTGGGTGCTTGGGGTCTTGGCTGGGAAGTTTGGCTAAATGGCATGGAAGTGACGCAGTTTACTTACTTCCAGCAAGTAGGTGGACTTGAGTGTAAGCCGGTTACCGGCGAAATCACTTACGGTATCGAACGTCTTGCGATGTACATTCAAGCGGTAGACTCTGTTTATGACTTGGTATGGACCGATGGCCCGTTCGGCAAAGTCACGTACGGCGATATCTTCCACCAGAACGAAGTTGAGCAATCGACCTACAACTTTGAACACGCAGATGTAGATTTCTTGTTTGCGTACTTTGATCAGTGCGAGAAAGAGTGTAAGCACCTTCTTGAACTTGAAAAGCCACTGTCTCTTCCAGCGTATGAGCGCATTCTAAAAGCAGGCCATGCATTCAACCTATTGGATGCACGTAAGGCAATCTCTGTGACTGAGCGTCAACGCTACATCCTTCGCATTCGTAACCTGACAAAGTCAGTTGCAGAAGCGTACTACGCATCACGTGAAGCACTTGGCTTCCCAATGTGTAAAAAGGATGAGGAGAAGTAAGATGGCAAAGAATTTCCTGATTGAGCTAGGTACAGAAGAACTGCCACCAACGCAACTTCGTACCCTTGCTGAAGCGTTCGCTGCGAACTTTGAAAAAGAATTGAAAGACGCAGAGCTAACGCACGAAGGTATTACGTGGTACGCGACCCCTCGCCGCCTTGCACTGAAAGTTGCATCGCTGGATGAGCAGCAAGCTGACAAGCTGGTCGAGAAGCGCGGACCAGCGGTCTCTGTGGCATTTGATGCTGACGGTAACCCAACCAAAGCGGCACAAGGCTGGGCACGTGGTAACGGTATTACCGTTGAACAAGCCGACCGTATCGCAACAGACAAAGGCGAATGGCTTCTGTTTAAACAAGAAGTCAAAGGCCAAGACGCGAAAGAAATCATTGTTTCACTGGCAGATAAAGCACTGGCTAATCTACCTATCGCGAAGCCAATGCGTTGGGGAGATAAAGACACCCAATTCATCCGCCCAGTAAAAACCCTGACCATCCTGATGGGTGAAGACCTTATTGAAGGCACCATTATGGGCGTGGCATCTGCACGCACTATCCGTGGTCACCGCTTTATGGGTGAACCCGAATTTACCATCGACAACGCCGATCAGTATCCAGCAATCTTGGAAGAGCGCGGTAAAGTCATGGCGGATTACGAAGCGCGTAAAGCCATCATTCTCGCGGATGCGAAGAAAGCGGCAGAGCTGGTTGGCGGTATCGCAGATCTAGAAGATGACTTGGTAGAAGAAGTCACCTCTTTGGTTGAATGGCCAGTGGTACTTACCGCTACCTTCGAAGAAGAATTCTTGAAGGTGCCTGCTGAAGCGCTGGTTTACACCATGAAAGGTGATCAGAAGTACTTCCCTGTTTACAGCGAAGACAAGCAGCTTCTGCCTAACTTCATCTTCGTTTCAAACATCGAATCAAAAGAGCCACGCCACGTTATCGAAGGTAACGAGAAGGTTGTACGCCCTCGCCTTGCGGATGCGGAATTCTTCTTCAACACCGACCGTAAGCGTCCATTGATTGATCGTTTGCCACAATTGGAAACGGCGATTTTCCAGAAACAATTGGGCACCATCAAAGACAAAACAGATCGTATCACCGAGCTTGCTGGCTACATTGCTGACAAGATTGGTACTGACGTTGATAACGCGAAACGTGCAGGCCTACTTGCGAAATGTGATTTGATGACCTCCATGGTTTTTGAATTCACAGACACCCAAGGTGTGATGGGCATGCACTATGCTCGCCACGATGGTGAAGCTGAAGAAGTTGCGGTCGCGCTAAACGAGCAATACATGCCACGTTTTGCTGGCGATGATTTGCCTAGCAATGGTGTTTCATCTGCTCTGTCGATGGCTGACAAGCTTGATACAATCGTCGGTATCTTCGGCATTGGCCAAGCACCAAAAGGCTCTGACCCGTTCGCGCTTCGTCGTGCATCTTTGGGTGTGCTTCGTATCATCGTTGAATACGGTTATGATTTGGATTTGGTTGACCTTGTTGCCAAAGCAAAATCACTGTTTGCGCTAGAAGATGGCACCAGCCGTCTGACTAACGACAACGTTGAGACTGATGTTATTGAATTCATGCTGGGTCGCTTCCGTGCTTGGTATCAAGACGAAGGCCACAGTGTAGACGTTATCCAAGCAGTTCTTGCTCGTCGCCCTACTCAACCAGCAGACTTCGATCAGCGTGTTAAGGCGGTGACTCATTTCCGCTCACTAGACGCTGCAGAATCGCTGGCAGCCGCGAACAAACGTGTGGGTAATATCCTGGCGAAATTCGAAGGCCAACTACCGGCAGCCATCGATGCGAGCCTTCTGGTTGAAGACGCAGAGAAAGCATTGGCAGACAAAGTGACGTCTTTGGTTGAAAGCCTTGCACCGCTATTTGCGGCTGGCGATTACCAGACCGCACTGACGCAACTTGCTGACCTTCGTGAGCCAGTAGACAGCTTCTTTGATAACGTCATGGTCATGGCGGAAGATGAAGCCCTAAAGGCTAACCGTCTCGCATTGCTGAATACCCTTCGTGGCCAGTTTATGAACGTTGCAGATATTTCTCTGCTTCAGAAATAAACGTAGAAACGAAGAAAGAGCCTCGCATCATTGCGGGGCTTTTTTTTGTCTGCTTCTTGCTTCCCAGGATAATTGTTCCACGTGAAACATCATTCTTACGTTATCTTTTACTCCTGAAAAACAATAAAGCGTTATACGTAAATCTGAATTCTAAGCTTCTCAGAAAAAGCCTGAAATCTGCGTTCAATTTGAACAATGTTTGCGGTATGTT
This sequence comes from Enterovibrio norvegicus DSM 15893, assembly GCF_900115495.1. Lineage (GTDB taxonomy): Bacteria > Pseudomonadota > Gammaproteobacteria > Enterobacterales > Vibrionaceae > Enterovibrio > Enterovibrio norvegicus. The sequence continues at coordinate 14,136 of NZ_FOWR01000015.1, forward strand.
TGATGGATCGCGACGAACAATAAATAAAGGATTAAGGTCTCGCACGTATGCAGTTTTCTAAATTTGGGACGAAATTTTCCCAACACTCTGGCATCACCCAATTGATGGATGATTTGAATGACGGCTTAAGAAACCCAGATGCCATTATGCTTGGTGGTGGGAACCCAGCAGCCATCCCTGAAATGACAAATCACTTCACTGCACTTAGCCAACAAATGCTAGATGATGGAACCTTGGTTGCCGCACTATCAAACTATGATGGCCCACAAGGTAAAACTGCGTTCATTGAATCACTTGCAACCATGCTCAGCGACACCTATGGTTGGCCGATCACGAGCAAGAACATCATGCTGACCAACGGCAGCCAATGTGCATTCTTCTATCTGTTTAATCTCTTTGCAGGACACTACGACGATGGCAGTTTTAAGAAAGTGCTTCTTCCGCTCACACCAGAATACATTGGATATGCAGACTCAGGTTTGTCACCCGATATGTTTGTTAGCTTTAAACCTACCATTGAGTATTTGGAAAACCGTCAGTTTAAATACCACGTCGATTTTTCAACATTAGAGATTGATGAGTCAGTCAGCGCCATCTGTGCTTCCAGACCAACAAACCCTACTGGCAATGTTTTAACAGATAACGAAATAGCCCAACTCGACGTGTTGGCACGTAAGCACAATATTCCACTTATCATCGACAACGCTTACGGCGTGCCCTTCCCTAATATCATCTTTGAAGACGTCAAACCCTTCTGGAATGAAAATACGATTCTCTGTTCTAGCCTATCTAAATTAGGTTTACCTGGCGTTCGTTGCGGCATCATTGTAGCTGCAGAAGAAACCATTTCAGCCCTCACTAACATCAACGGCATCGTGAGTTTGTCCCCGTGCGGTGTAGGCCCGGCCATTGCCAACCAAATGCTGAATAATGGGGACTTACTCCGTTTGAGCGAAAACGTCATAAAGCCTTTTTATCAACAGAAAGCACTACGAAGTGTAGAACTACTTCAAAGTGCCATTCCAGATCCTCGTTTTAAAATTCACAAACCTGAAGGCGCTATATTTCTTTGGCTTTGGTTCGATGAACTTCCCATTACCACCAAAGAACTATACCAACGCCTGAAAGCAAGAGGATTGCTCATTGTTCCAGGTGAGTACTTCTTTATTGGCTCAGACAGCGAGTGGGAACATACACGTCAGTGCTTGCGAATGAACTATGTTCAAGATGATGAGAAGATCCAAAAAGGGATCGAAATACTCGCTGAAGAAGTCGCGAAAGCGTATGGCGAGAAATAATGTTTCACGTGAAACGTTGAGCAAAAGCATCTAACTATTTCGAAGCCAGTTATTCATTAACTGGCTTTTATTTCGACCATCCCCTCGCCTCAGCGTTTTTTTATCAATCGCAATATTCCTACTGGCATCTATTCGACATTGTTCTCAGTTCACCTAGCTACGCTCACTTCCCTGAACAACGTTAATATAGTGACAAGTCACTGTTGGTGGATTCGAACAGAAATATCCTCACCTCATTTGACGTTCAGCCGAGTAACTGGACATTGGCAGAGCCATAGCTTCGTGAACGTTAAACCGGCTATCTCGATGAAAATGCAATTTGAAAAAGTGAGGCCATGAACCTCGGTTAGATTAACAGTAAGACAAAGCGAGACCCATGATCACGTGTTCCACGTGAAACATTTCTGTATCCGCGTATCAGGGAGGTTGAACAATGAAGGGATCAAACGTCGAAATAGACGTAGGTGGTGTATTGATATCAGGGACGCTTGTCATTCATGAACAAGCTTTCAACAGTGCTGTGTCGATCATTATTGCGGGGTCGGGCCCAACCGATAGAAACGGTAATCAAGCGGATTTGCAAAATGACAGGTTAGAAAAGATATCCACCAGCCTTCTGTAGCACGAATACGCCAGTTTTCGATTCGATAAAAGAGGTGTGGCTAGATCATATTTCCCAGCACGATTAGAGTCAGATCTAACCATTGATACGTATGTGAAAGATGTACACTTCATCATTCAAACACTTTCAGCTGAATACGGCTTTAGGACATTTATTCTTATTGGGCATAGTAAAGGTGGGCTCATTGCATTGCTCGTCGCGCAAACGGCATGTATAAATTCGTTAGTACTGATCGCAACGCCTGCCCTCTCTTTTGCTGAAAACCTCATCAAACAGTATCAACTACGCGCACCACAATTTACGGAAGATGTTGAGACAATCCTTGAGGCGATTAAGCAAGGTAATGCCATTCAATGTGGTTGTAAACATCTCTCCCTGGTGTTCCGCCCTTCAGTAAACCGTATATCAAGTCATGCTATTTTATCGATCCCTTAGCATCAACGTTGAGTTGAGTCGACCCATACATGTGATGCAGGGCGACAATGATATTCAGGTTGAGGCAATGAATGGAATGATGTTTGAAGAGGTTTTGGGGAAAAGTTCTGTGCGTCTAACAATGTGCAAAGCCATGAATCATGTACTAGTGCGTTCATTCAAAGGTCGCGACCAAAATATCCATATATACAGCGATCCAACCCAACCAATACACCCAAAGCTTCAAACGCACTAATCAATGCCTTTTAAACAGTTATGAATCAATGGGTTAAATGGGCATGTAACGCTACGTAAAAAAAACGCCGCTAATGCGGCGTTTGATACACAGATTTTAAGCAGCGAACGCTATAGAACAACTCACTAAACGTCTAGGTTTGCTACTTTCAGCGCGTTGTCTTCAATAAACGCACGACGTGGTTCAACATGGTCGCCCATCAGGGTTGTGAACAGCTCATCGGCCGCGACAGCATCATTGATGGTCACACGCAGCATTCGACGAGAATCAGGATCCATTGTAGTTTCCCAAAGCTGATCAGGGTTCATCTCGCCGAGACCTTTATAGCGTTGGCGAGAAAGGCCACGGTTCGATTCTTTAATCAACCAAGCCAGTGCATCTGCAAAGCTCTTAACCGGTTGCTTACGCTCACCACGTTGGATGTATGCTGTGTCATCTAGCAAACCATCAAGTGCTTCTGACAGATCAGCGATGCGGCCATACTCTTTCGAGTTCAGCAAATCGTAGCTGATGAGGTATTCATGGTCGACACCGTGAGTACGTACGATAAGTTCAGGCTGATACGCATTATGCTCTTCATCAAACTTGATGATTGAGCTGTACTGACTTTCGCCAGAAGAGTTCTTATTAAGAACTGCAACGATGTTCTCAATCCAAGCTTGAACGTTCGCTTCACTTTGAAGCTGATCAACAGACAAACGTGGTTGGTAAACAAGCTCGTTTAGCAACGCTGAAGGATAACGACGCTCCATGCGGCTAATCAACTTCATGACGCCATTATACTTTTGAATCAATTCTTCAAGTGCTAGGCCGCTAAGTGCAGGTGCATCTTGGTTAACAAACAAAGAGGCATTTTCTAGCGCTAGCGATACTTGGTACTGCTCCATCGCTTCATCATCTTTGATGTATTGCTCTTGCTTGCCTTTCTTCACTTTATACAACGGTGGTTGAGCGATGTAGATGTAACCACGCTCAATCAGCTCAGGCATTTGACGGTAGAAGAAGGTCAATAGAAGCGTACGGATGTGCGAACCATCGACGTCAGCATCGGTCATGATGATGATGCTGTGGTAACGCAGTTTATCTGGGTTATATTCATCGCGACCGATACCACAACCCATCGCAGTAATCAGCGTGGTCACTTCTTGAGAAGACAGCATTTTGTCGAAACGCGCTTTTTCTACGTTAAGGATTTTACCTTTAAGTGGAAGAATCGCTTGGTTCTTACGGTTACGACCCTGCTTGGCTGAACCGCCAGCAGAGTCCCCTTCCACTATGTACAGTTCAGAAAGAGCAGGGTCTTTCTCTTGGCAGTCAGCCAACTTACCTGGCAAACCACCTAAATCTAGCGCGCCTTTACGACGTGTCATTTCACGCGCTTTACGCGCTGCTTCACGCGCACGTGCTGCATCAATGATTTTTGAACAAACGATTTTAGCGTCTTGAGGGCTCTCAATCAGGAACTCACTCAATTTTTCATTCATTGCCGATTCAACCGCAGACTTCACTTCTGAAGAAACCAGTTTATCTTTTGTTTGGCTCGAGAATTTTGGATCCGGTACTTTTACCGATACGACAGCGGTCAGACCTTCACGCGCATCATCACCTGATGTGGCTGCATTGGCTTTCTTCGAGTAACCCTCTTTTTCCATGTAGCTATTGAGCGTACGCGTCAATGCTGCGCGGAAACCGGCAAGGTGTGTACCACCATCGCGTTGAGGGATATTGTTAGTAAAACAGTAAATGTTTTCCTGGAAACCATCGTTCCACTGCATAGAAACTTCAACGGTCACGCCATCTTCACGCTCATGCTCAAAATGGAACACTGATGGGTGAATTGGGTTTTTGTTTCGGTTCAAGTGCTCTACGAAAGCGCGGATACCACCTTCGTAAGTAAAGTGGTCACTCTTGTCTTCTTCGCGTTCATCAACAAGGCGAATAGACACGCCAGAGTTTAGGAATGACAACTCACGTAGGCGTTTCGCCAAAATGTCATAATGGAACAGAAGATCGGTGAAGGTCTCACCTGATGGCCAGAAACGGATGCGAGTACCGGTTTCGTCAGTGTCGCCAATCGGGCCCAAAGGCGCTTCAGGAACACCGTGCACATAAACCTGCTGATGCACTTGACCATGACGCCAAATCGTCAGTTCAAGCTTCTCAGATAGGGCATTTACTACTGAAACACCTACGCCGTGAAGACCACCCGATACTTTGTATGAGTTATCATCGAACTTACCGCCTGCGTGAAGTACCGTCATGATAACTTCAGCGGCTGATACGCCTTCTTCTTCGTGGATATCAACAGGGATACCACGACCATCATCTTTTACTGAAACAGAGCCGTCTTCGTGGATGGTCACCACGATATCATTACAATGACCAGCAAGAGCCTCATCGATTGAGTTATCGACGACCTCAAAGACCATGTGGTGCAAACCGGTACCGTCGTCAGTATCACCGATGTACATCCCCGGACGCTTTCGTACTGCATCCAGACCCTTGAGTACCTTGATACTCGATGAATCGTAATTGTTGGACATTGAGTTACTCTCGCTTAATTTATTCTGCGGCTATTTTACCGTGTTCCACATGAAACATCTTACTATTTTCGTCGGACATTTCAGCGACCTGATCGGCACTAATGGCACTTACAAATACTTGCGCACCGGTGGCTTTTAACTGCTCTGCCAAGAGCGCCCGACGCTGGCTATCCAGCTCAGACGCAAAATCATCTATTAGATAGATACATTGCTTACCTTTGTCTTCAGTAAGCTGTTGGCCCTGCGCCAAACGCAGTGCACACACCATCAGTTTGAGTTGGCCACGAGACAGCACATCTTCGACCGGCGTATTATTGATACGCAAGCGCAAATCAGATTTGTGTGGGCCACTGACGGTATAACCTAACTGCTGATCGCGAAGAAAATTATGACGCAGCAATTCGGCATAATCTGTGTCTTTCTCCCAGCCACGTGAATAGCTGAGTTTAATGTCATATTCAGGCAAAAAAGCCTGACACAATGCAGAAGCACGCTCAGCGAGTTTGTTGATGTATTCCCTTCGCCACTGATCGATTTGATTCGCTAACGGGGCCAATTCAGCATCCCAATAACTGAGCTCTCGATAGCTTCTTGCTGTTTTCAACAGTGCATTGCGTTGTTTGGTCAATCGCTTCACACGCGACCAAACTGGGTAAAACTGGGGTTCCACGTGGAACACACCCCAGTCAATAAAGGCACGACGAAACTTAGGGCCACCTGTCAGCAACTCGAACCCTTCAGGGGTAATCAATTGCATGGGAAGCACTTCCGCCAATTGCACCAATTTCTGACCCTTTTCTTCACCAATTTTTACGTCAGTGGAGCCATCTCTGTTCTTCTGTAAACCGACGGGCAACAGCGTGTCAGAGTCATTTGAAACCACGCGACCATGCACCACCAATCTCTCTTGCTGATGCCTAATCACACGGCCCGTCAATTGACTTCGAAACGAACGCCCATGGCCCAAGTAGTAAACGGCTTCCAAAACACTGGTTTTACCGCTGCCATTCGGCCCGACAAGAAAATTGAAGCCTGATGACAGGCTAAGGTCACAGGCTTCAATATTTCGTAAATCGTGTACGGATAATCGGGTTAGTGCCATGTTATAGACGGATTGGCATTACCACATACATGGCGTCATCACTGTTACTGTCTTCCACCAAGGTACTTGCGGTACCGTCCGTCATAGAGAAACGTACCTGCTCGCACTTGAGCGTATTCAGCACGTCGAGCACATAACTGACGTTGAAGCCAATTTCCAATTCTTCGCCTTGATAATCGACATCAACAAACTCTTCAGCTTCTTCTTGCTCAGGGTTATGAGCAGAAATGCGCAGTTGGCCATTGCTGACGTTAAGGCGCACACCGCGGAATTTTTCATTTGATAAGATAGCGGCACGAGAGAAAGCCTGGCGCAATTCATCACACCCCGCTTCCATTGTCTTATTAGAAGACTGAGGCATCACGCGGCGATAGTCCGGGAAACGACCATCAACCAGTTTAGAGGTAAAAATAAACTGATTAACTTGCGCACGAATGTTCGCACTGCCGATTTGAATCGTCACAGGTGCGTCAGGATGATCCAACAAGCGCATCAATTCCGTCACGCCTTTGCGCGGAACGATGACTTGTTGATTATCTAGGCTGCTTTCTAGTGCTGTTGTGCCCACCGCCATGCGGTGACCATCGGTCGCTACGCTGCGAAGCGTAGTGCCGTCAGTTTCAAGCAACATGCCATTTAAGAAATAACGCACGTCTTGGTTTGCCATTGAAAACGCGGTGCTTTCAATAAGCTGGCGTAACTTACCTTGAGACAAGGTAAATTCAACCGTGCTTTGCCAATCTTCAATGTTCGGAAAATCAGCAGCTGGCAACGTAGATAGCGTGAAGCGACTGCGACCAGAGCGAATAACCGCACGATCACCTTCGGCCGTAAAACTAATGGGGGCGCTATCAGGAAGACCGCGACAGATGTCGAGGAACTTACGAGAAGGCACAGTCACCGCACCATCTTCTACTTCACCTTCAAGCGGCAAAGACGCAATCAATTCAACTTCGAGATCAGTGCACGTCATCGTCAGTTGACCCGCATCTACTTTAAGAAGAATGTTGCCAAGAATCGGTAGAGTTGGTCGACCACCAAGCGCACCAGAAACCTGCTGCAATGGCTTTAAGAATACGTCGCGAGTAAGTGTAAATTTCATATTATGACGACAGAGTCCGGATCAGGTTTGAATAATCTTCTTTTATATCGTGGCTTTCTTCGCGCAACTGTTCAATCTTTCGGCACGCATGAAGTACCGTAGTATGATCGCGCCCACCAAATGCATCACCAATTTCCGGCAAGCTATGGTTTGTGAGCTCTTTTGACAACGCCATTGCCACTTGGCGAGGACGTGCTACGGAGCGGCTACGACGCTTAGATAATAGGTCAGCCATCTTAATTTTATAATATTCAGCAACAGTCTTCTGAATGTTATCTATGGTAACCAGTTTTTCTTGAAGCGCGAGCAGGTCTCGCAGTGCTTCACGCACGAAATCAATGGTGATAGCACGGCCCGTGAAGTTAGCATTTGCTATCACGCGATTAAGTGCACCCTCAAGCTCTCGAACATTCGAACGGAGACGTTTCGCGATAAAGAATGCCACTTCATCCGGCAACCGAATGTTGTGGTCTTCCGCCTTCTTCATCAAAATTGCCACGCGCGTTTCGAGCTCTGGTGGCTCGATCGCAACCGTCAAACCCCAACCAAAGCGAGATTTAAGACGATCTTCAACGCCGTTAATCTCTTTCGGATAACGGTCAGACGTTAGAATGATCTGCTGGTTACCTTCTAGCAATGCATTAAAGGTATGAAAGAACTCTTCCTGCGAACGTTCTTTATTCGCAAAAAATTGAATGTCATCGATAAGCAAAGCATCAACGCTGCGGTAATAGCGTTTAAATTCTTCAATTTGGTTGTTTTGTAGTGCTTTTACCATGTCTTGAACGAAACGTTCAGAGTGCATGTACACCACTCGGGCGTCGACTTTACGATCGCTGATCGCATTACCCACAGCGTGTAACAAGTGAGTTTTACCTAGACCTGTTCCGCCGTATAAGAAAAGAGGGTTATAAGCCGCGCCTGGGTTATCGGCGACTTGTCGTGCAGCCGCTAACGCCAATTGGTTTGATTTACCCTCAACAAAGTTGGTGAACTTGTGCTTAGGGTTAACATTTGATCTGTGATTAACGTCTGACTGAACCGGTGAAGGCGCAGGTTCCCATGTGCGACCAACACTCGGTCTCGCAACAGGAGCAGACGGCGCGGGTGCGACGGGTTGACTCGGTGGCGCAACAGGGGCGACACGTTTACTGCCGACTTCAAAACGCAACACAGGCATATCTACACCGCAAAACTCGTTGAGTAGCTGGTTGATACTGTTGAGATATTTATCTCTCACCCAGTCCAGTACAAAACGGTTTGGTGCAAACAAAGTCAAGGTGTTGTCATTTAACTCCGCCTGAAGCGGTCGAACCCACATGCTGAATTCTGTTGCAGGTAGATCCTCTTGAAGGCGCTGAAGACACTGCAACCAAAGCGAAGATGACACGTCTGACTCCACACTCGATAAATGAAAAGGGAAGCAATTTTATACTTCTACGACAAGGATCGCTAGAGAGAAGATCCCTTTTGCAGTGAATAAGATCGAAGTTATACACACAGATCGCACAATTTACTTGCCGATCTGCACGGGTTTCACCCCAGTTACTCACAGATTGAGGCACATTACGGTCGAAATAGTGTAGAACTGATCACAGTAGTTTTCAGTTTGGTCCACAAAACATTTCACACGATCAAATTAAACAGATTTGCAGTAAAGATCATATTTCCACTTCTTATACCAGACTTGTCCAATGAAAAGTTACAGCCTTCACACAAGGAAAAGTGGATAAGATCGGTGAAGGATCCTTGCGCTAACTTTTCGAATCCGTATAATTACGCGCCCAAGAGTTCGGATTGTGGCCATTTCTGGTTTATACATTATTGACTATAACTCGGTCAGTGATTACAATCCGCCCTCTTTGTTGAGAGGCGTCGGACTTTCGTCCCACGTCGGGTTAACAAACCTAAAAACTGATCAGTAATTAAGGTAGAAACCATGAAACGCACTTTTCAACCTTCCGTTCTAAAGCGTAAGCGCTCACACGGTTTCCGTGCACGCATGGCAACTAAGAATGGCCGTAAGGTTATTGCCGCTCGCCGTGCGAAAGGCCGTAAGCAACTTTCTAAATAATCACTAGTGATTTGTGAATAAGTTCGCTTTTTGTCGGGAGTTACGTCTGTTAACTCCCGCACATTTCAACTCTGTCTTCCAGCAACCTCATCGCGCTGGCTCACCACACTTAACCATTCTTGCGCGCAATAACACGCTTGACCATCCTCGTATGGGGCAGGCAGTGCCAAAAAAACAAATCAAACTTGCTGTCGACCGCAACCGCTTTAAGCGTTTAGTTCGCGAAAGTTTTCGCCTGCATCAACATTCGTTGCCTGCGAAAGATTTTGTTGTAATTGCTAAGAAAAGTGCCAATGAGCTCAGTAACGAAGAACTGAGTGTGCTGCTCGATAAATTATGGCAACGTTTATCTCGACCGCCGCGAAAAAAATAGTCACTGGACTGTTTCGCGGATACCAACTCCTCATCAGCCCCCTTCTAGGGCCTAGATGTCGTTTCACGCCGACATGCTCCCAATACGCCATAGAAGCGGTCAACCGTCACGGTGTTGTAAAAGGGTGTTGGTTCGCTAGCAAACGTCTATTAAAATGCCATCCTCTTAATCATGGTGGGTACGATCCTGTGCCCCCGCGTCATCCTCATAATCGAGACAATTAGCAATGGATTCTCAACGCAATATCCTGTTGATTGCCCTAATGTTCGTTTCATTCATGTTGTACCTCAACTGGAATGAAGCAAACACCCCTCAACCACAGGGACCGGGCGTAACGCAGCAAGCACAACACAGTGGTGATGTACCCGCCAGTTCAGATGCTTCTCAGCCTCTGACTCAGGATTCAGTCTCTAATAAGCTGATCACTATCCATACCGATGTATTGACTCTGACTGTTGATACGCTTGGCGGCGATGTCATTCGTGCGGAATTGGAAAAATATGACGCGGAATTCGGCTCTAAGGACAAATTTGTTCTGCTGAAAAACCAGCCTGATCATGCATTCGTTGCACAAAGTGGCCTCATTGGCCCTAATGGCATCGATACGTTAAATGGCCGTGCACAATTCTCAACCACAGCAACTGAATTTACACTTGCTGATGGCCAAGATGAGCTTCGTGTGCCATTAACCGTGTCGAAAGACGGCATCGAATACACCAAAGTGTTCGTGTTGAAACGAGGTGATTACGCCGTTGGCGTGGACTACACCATCAATAATGAAACTGACAAGCCTGCATCAGTTCAAATGTACGCACAACTTAAGCAAAACCTGCTTGATGATGGCGGCAGCTTGACCATGCCTACCTACCGTGGTGGCGCATACTCTGCAGATGACACTAAATACAAAAAATACAGCTTTGACGACATGCAGGATAAGAACCTTAACCTGACTATCGCTAACGACGGCTGGGCTGCCATGATGCAACACTACTTTGTTGCTGCTTGGATCCCACACGCTGAAGGTGAAGCAAATCTGTATACCCGTACCAGCAATGGTCAAGGTTTCATTGGTGTTCGCTACCCAACAACCACGGTTGCTGCTGGTACTGAAACCACGTTGGATTCAACCTTGTGGGTAGGTCCTAAGCTACAAGACCAAATGGAAGCGACAGCACCTAACCTTAACCTAACGGTCGATTACGGTTGGTTGTGGTTCATTGCAAGCCCACTGCACTGGTTGCTAGCAACCATTCATGGCTTCGTTGGTAACTGGGGCTTTGCGATCATCCTATTGACCTTCATCGTTCGTGGTGCGATGTACCCGCTGACCAAAGCGCAGTACACCTCAATGGCGAAAATGCGCATGCTGCAGCCTAAGTTGGCTGAAATGCGTGAGCGTATTGGCGATGACCGCCAGCGCATGAGCCAAGAAATGATGGAGCTGTATAAGAAAGAGAAAGTGAACCCATTGGGTGGCTGTCTTCCTCTTATCCTTCAAATGCCAATCTTCATTGCGCTTTACTGGGCATTGATGGAATCGGTAGAACTGCGTCACGCGCCATTCATGCTTTGGATTCAAGATTTGTCAGCACCGGATCCATACTACGTGCTGCCACTTCTGATGGGTGCTTCAATGTTCCTTATCCAGAAGATGAGCCCAAGCACCGTGACGGACCCGATGCAGCAGAAGATCATGACCTTCATGCCTGTGATGTTCACCGTGTTCTTCCTGTGGTTCCCAGCAGGCCTAGTACTTTACTGGTTGGTATCGAACATCGTAACGCTTATCCAGCAAACACTGATTTATCGTGCGCTGGAGAAAAAAGGCCTTCACAGCCGTAAGTAAGTGGTAACGAATAAAGACGAGGCGGCCATTGGCCGCCTTTCTTCGTTTATGCCCAAACGCATTTTCCAATCTCACTCTTTTTCGCTAGAAGTCTTCAGTCTGTAATGACGCTTAAGTCTGCATATTGATAAAGTTTGAGGTTACACTAGCAGCAATTTTCATCAGTAGGTTTTAACTACCATGAGTTACACAGACACTATCGTCGCACAAGCTACCCCGCCAGGACGCGGCGGTGTGGGTATCGTTCGCGTTTCAGGACCGAAAGCGAGAGAAGTCGCCATGGCAGTCACAGGCCGAGAACTGCCTGTTCGTCGTGCAGAATATTTGCCATTTAAAGATGAACAAGGCGCAGCGCTAGACCAAGGCATAGCCTTGTATTTCCAAGCGCCAAACTCGTTCACTGGTGAAGACGTACTCGAACTGCAAGGTCATGGCGGCCCTGTGATCATGGACATGCTGATCAAACGCATTGTCGCGATTGAGGGTGTGCGCACCGCCAAGCCTGGTGAGTTTTCCGAGCGTGCCTTTTTGAATGACAAGCTGGATTTAGCACAAGCGGAGGCCATTGCAGATCTGATTGATGCAAGCTCAGAACAAGCGGCTAAAAGCGCACTGCAGAGCCTTCAAGGGGCGTTTTCTAACAAGATTAACCACCTTGTTGAATCACTGATTCACCTGCGTATCTATGTTGAAGCAGCTATCGACTTCCCAGACGAAGAAATCGACTTTCTATCTGACGGTAAAGTGGCGGCGGATCTCAACGGCATCATCGACTCACTGAACGATGTGCGCAAAGAAGCGAACCAAGGTGCCATCATGCGTGAAGGCATGAAAGTGGTCATTGCTGGTCGCCCAAATGCCGGCAAATCCAGCCTACTGAATGCCCTATCAGGTAAAGACAGTGCCATCGTTACCGACATTGCAGGGACGACACGGGACGTACTACGTGAACACATCCACATTGATGGGATGCCGCTTCATATCATTGATACCGCAGGCCTTCGCGATGCATCTGACGAAGTAGAACGTATTGGTATTGAACGCGCTTGGGATGAAATAACACAAGCAGACCGCGTGCTATTTATGGTTGATGGCACCACAACAGATGCCACGTCGCCAGAAGACATTTGGCCAGAGTTTATCGATCGTCTACCTGAAAACATTGGCATGACGGTAATCCGCAATAAAGCCGACGTCACCGGCGAGTCACTGGGTATCTGTCATGCAAGCCAACCTACCTTAATCCGCCTAAGTGCAAAAACAGGCATAGGGGTGGATGCGCTTCGTGAGCATTTGAAAGCCTGCATGGGCTTTTCAGGTGCAACAGAAGGCGGCTTCATGGCTCGCCGACGTCACCTTGCAGCATTGGATGCCGCGTCACGCCACCTAGATACCGGAAAAGATCAACTTGAGGGCTATATGGCGGGCGAAATATTGGCGGAAGAACTAAGGATCGCACAGCAACACCTCAGCGAGATCACTGGAGAATTTAGCTCAGATGATCTGCTTGGCAGAATCTTTAGCTCCTTTTGCATCGGTAAATAATCCCTTAAAGCTGCCTCCGAGCAGCTTTTTTTCTGCCCTCGATCTTGTCTCGTCTTTGCTACACTTATCTACATATCCCACCGAAGACAACCGTGAATGATAAATAGCCTTAACCCTATGCTTAATTTGGGCATAGCGCGCTGCGACAAGCTTCAGATACATCATCTTCGCATGGTGAACCTTCTGGCTTGCTTGTGTGCGGGCGGAACACTTCTGTTTTCTGCATTGTTTTGGTTTGCGTTTGGCAGTGCTTCCGCCGCGCTTTTCAATGGTCTCTTCGCGCTCATCTTTGCAATCACGTTCGTGCTCACCCGAGAAGGCATGCTTTGGCTGGCGAAATACTGGATTTTCATGGCGTTCTTCATCCAACAATTTACCCTCCCTTTGTTTGTCTTGTCGGATAATTTTGAAACCGAATTGCTCTTGCTGGTGGTTCCTACTGCTGTGGTTTTAGTCTTCGATCCTAACGACAGAATGCCGAGATATATTCTCTCGTTAATAGCCATCGTTCTGCTTTTTCTGGCCAAAACCATACCTGTACAAGACCCCATATTGGCGCTAACCGATGCTAACGCGCGTGCCGCATACTTGTGTGTTGTACTCGTACTTGTGCTTGCCTCAGTGGCATTAACTGACTTTTATCTTGTTGATTTGCATAGTATTGATAAATCTTCGCGAAAACTTATCCACGAAGATTTACTCACAGAAACCACCAACAGTCAGACCATCTATAAACAAGCTGACGAGCTCTATTATCAAGCTCTTCGCAAAGATGTGTCTTTATCGGCGGTCGTCATAGACATTGATGATTTTAGACAAATCAATGAGATGCATGGAAGAACGACAGGTGATCACGTGCTTGTTCACATAGCAAAGCTGTTGAATGAAAACCTACCTCAAGACACGCCTATCGGTCGGCTCCATGCCGATGTGTTTGTCATTTTGTTAAAAGAAACCGCGCAAACAGACGCCATGCAGGTGGCTGAACAGCTAAAAATTGCCGTCTGCCGCAGTGTCATTTTACTTGAACATACCGCTGTAAAGCGCACTGCAAGCCTTGGCATTTCTTCTCGACATGAAAGCTGTTCATCAGGATCTCAGCTTATCGACGACGCATATCTAGCTGCAAAAAATGCAAAAAAATGCGGTAAAAACAAAATCTTATCTCTCACATCTAGGAATAAAAGTAGCTTAAACTACAAAGACTACGATAAAACGAGTTAGCTTGACTTGCCCTTCTTATCGCTTCAATACTGATTCCACCTAATACAATCAGACGAAGACAACACATGACAACGATCACTTTGCTAACAGGCAGCACCTTAGGTGGTGCTGAATACGTTGGCGATCACCTTGCAGATTTGCTCACCAATGAAGGACACAATGTCACCGTCGTTAACGAAGGTGAATTGTCAGATATCATTGATAGTAAAAGACTTTTACTTATCACCTCTACACACGGTGCTGGCGATTACCCAGAAAACATAGCACCCATAATGGAAGAACTTGAGCAGCAAGCCCCTAGCTTAACCCATCTCAATTTTGCAGTTATTGCTATTGGTGACTCGAGTTATGACACGTTTTGTGGCGCTGGCCAGCATGCTGATAATCTACTTGCTTCGCTAGGAGCGCAGCGTGATGTACCACGTTTAGAGATAGACATTCTTAACGATCCGCTTCCAGAAGAACCGGCAGAAGTGTGGTTATCCACGTGGAAAAAGTCATTTTGTGAATAAAGTGGCTTCTTCACTCATAAAAAACATTCAAAAATGTGACCTTACCTTTGTGGATAACTATAGATCTAAACGGTGATCAACCTATAGTTATCCCAATAATAACTTTACCCACATTCTTCCCCTGTTGATAACTAGCCATTTTGATCCCAAGAAGTACCGTGTTTGATCCAAGCTATCACACAGTTAATGATCCTCAATAACTGCATGATAATGGTGATCATTTGTCAGTTATCCACAAAGATCGGCTTCCTTAATAGAAGATCTAATAGAAGATCTATCTAAAAGATCTTTATATATTTTAAAGAGCCCCCCTACGATCTAAGATCACACTTTTGGTTCTCTCGCCTCAGGAAAAGCGGTAGAATGATCCTCCTTTGCTCAACCAATCGATCAACCTTTCCTTTTTCGAGGTCACACCATGTTTTACCAGGATAACTTTGATGTCATCGTTGTTGGTGGTGGTCATGCAGGTACGGAAGCTGCACTGGCTGCTGCACGTATGGGTCAACAAACCCTGTTGCTGACGCACAACATTGATACATTAGGGCAAATGTCATGTAACCCAGCCATTGGCGGGATCGGAAAAGGACATCTGGTGAAAGAAGTCGATGCACTCGGTGGCTTAATGGCCCGTGCAATCGACAAAGGTGGTATTCAGTTTCGCACGCTAAATGCATCTAAAGGGCCTGCTGTTCGTGCGACACGAGCACAAGCAGACCGTGCACTGTACAAGGCGGCTGTTCGTGAAACGCTTGAGAATCAACCTAACCTAATGCTTTTCCAACAAGCAGTTATCGATGTGATCGTTGACAAAGATCGCGTAACTGGCGTTGTAACGGAAATGGGTCTTAAATTCCGCGCAAAAGCGGTCGTTTTGACGGTTGGGACATTCCTCGGCGGGAAAATCCATATTGGTCTAGAAAATTATTCAGGTGGTCGTGCCGGTGATCCTCCATCGATCGCTTTGGCTGATCGCCTTCGTGAATTACCGTTCCGCGTTGACCGACTAAAAACCGGTACGCCACCTCGCATTGATGCGCGTACGGTCGATTTTAGTGTGATGGAAGAGCAACATGGCGATACACCACGTCCGGTGTTTTCTTTCATGGGTAGCACTGCTGACCATCCACGTCAGGTACCGTGTTACATCACCTATACGAATGAAAAAACACACGATGTTATTCGTAATAACCTTGATCGCAGCCCGATGTATGCTGGTGTGATTGAAGGTATTGGCCCTCGCTATTGCCCGTCGATTGAAGACAAGGTAATGCGCTTTGCGGACAAAGATAAACACCAAATTTTTGTTGAGCCTGAAGGCTTAACCACCCACGAGCTATATCCGAATGGTATTTCCACCAGTCTGCCTTTTGATGTGCAAATGGGGATCATTCATTCGATCAAAGGTTTTGAGAATGCGCGTGTGATCCGCCCAGGTTACGCGATTGAATACGATTTCTTCGATCCCCGCGATCTCAAGCAAACCTTTGAAACGAAACACATGCAAGGCTTGTTCTTCGCTGGCCAAATCAACGGCACTACCGGTTATGAAGAGGCCGCTGCTCAAGGTTTGTTAGCGGGTGCAAACGCTGCATTGTATGCGCAGGACAAAGAAGGCTGGTGTCCACGCCGTGACCAAGCTTACATGGGCGTGTTGATCGACGATTTGTCGACCATGGGCACAAAAGAACCGTATCGCATGTTCACCTCTCGCGCGGAATACCGTTTGTTACTGCGTGAAGACAATGCAGATTTGCGCCTCACCGAAGTCGGTCGTCAGCTAGGTTTGGTTGATGATGAGCGCTGGGCACGTTTTAACCAGAAATTGGAAAATATCGAGCAAGAAGCACAACGTCTTCGCGGTATTTGGGTGAACCCAACGTCTGAACATGCTGAAGCGATCAATGGCATTCTAAAAGCGCCGATGACACGAGAAGCAAACGGTGAAGATCTACTTCGTCGTCCTGAAGTGACGTACGATCAGCTTGTCGCTCAAGCGGCCTTTGCGCCTGCTCATGACGATAAACAAGCGCGTGAACAAGTTGAAATTCAAGTGAAATACGAAGGCTATATCAATCGTCAAAAAGACGAGATAGAGAAATCGATTCGCCATGAGAACACGCAATTGCCGATTGACCTCGATTACAAACAAATCAAAGGTTTATCTAATGAAGTCATTGCGAAATTGAAAGATGCTCGTCCTGAAACTATCGGTAAAGCATCTCGCATTTCAGGTATTACACCTGCCGCTATTTCTATTCTTTTGGTGCACTTGAAAAAACAAGGCATGCTGAAAAAAGGAGCCTAACAGGCTGTGAAACAACGTCTAGCACAACTTATTGAACAAGCTGGGATGGAGATCCCTGCTCATCAACAAGATCAATTGATCGGCTATGTTGAAATGCTTCACAAATGGAACAAGGCGTATAACCTAACATCAGTACGCGATCCTCAAGAAATGATCATCAAGCACATCATGGACAGTATTGTCGTGAGTCAACACTTGGAAGGATCAACGTTCATTGATGTTGGTACGGGTCCTGGTCTTCCTGGGATCCCGCTCGCGATCGTAAACCCTGAAAAATCATTTACCTTGCTTGATAGTCTAGGTAAACGTATTCGTTTTATTCGTCAGGTCATTCATGAACTGAAAATTGACAATGTCACCCCGGTTCAAAGCCGTGTTGAAGACTTCCAATCGGAAGCTGGCTTTGACGGTGTATTAAGTCGTGCGTTTGCATCGATGAACGATATGATCAGTTGGTGTCATCATTTGCCAGCACCGAACGGTCACTTTCTCGCATTGAAGGGACAAGTCGACCAAGTCGAGATTGATGCCCTGCCTGCTGATTGTTCTGTGACCGATATCAAACCTTTGACTGTTCCCGGATTGGAAGGGCAACGTCATCTAGTAATCTTGGCTAAATAGGATTGTCTGGCGAGGTTTACTTGTGGGAAAAGTCATAGCAATTGCGAACCAAAAAGGGGGCGTTGGAAAAACAACGACCTGTATTAATCTGGCTGCGTCTTTAGCCGCAACCCAGCGCAAGGTGCTTGTTATAGACCTAGACCCGCAGGGAAACGCGACAATGGCCAGTGGTGTCGATAAGTACGATGTCGATGCCACGGCCTATGATTTACTTGTTGAAGAAACCCCTTTCAATGACGTGGTGGTGACGGAAACAACAGGCGGGTATCACCTGATCGCTGCAAATGGCGATGTGACAGCCGCTGAAATCAAACTCATGGAAGTGTTTGCACGAGAAGTAAGATTGCGCAATGCGCTAGCGGAAGTGCGTGAAAACTATGATTTCATCTTCATAGATTGTCCACCTTCCTTAAACCTTCTTACAATCAATGCCATGACAGCATCAAACTCTGTACTTGTGCCGATGCAGTGTGAATATTTTGCACTGGAAGGATTAACAGCCTTGATGGATACCATCAGTAAGCTAGCAAGTGTTGTGAATGCAGATTTGCATGTCGAAGGTTTGCTCAGAACCATGTACGATCCAAGAAATCGATTGGCGACTGAAGTGTCCGATCAGATTAAGAAACATTTTGGTGATAAAGTGTATCGCACGGTAATACCGCGCAATGTTCGCCTTGCAGAAGCGCCGAGTCATGGGCGACCTGCCATGTATTATGATAAATACTCAAGCGGAGCAAAAGCATACCTTGCCCTAGCAGGTGAAATGCTTCGTCGAGAAGAACAAGCAAGATTTACGGCAAACGCAGCCAGCGCTTCTTAAGGAATTAAATGAACACTCCCAAACGTGGATTGGGCAAAGGGCTAGATGCCCTCCTTGCGACGAGTGCGAAAGCACAAGCACGCGTCGACATGAATGTTGAGCGCCAGGAAGCCGTTAATCATAGTGAGTTACAACAATTGCCTTTGGCGGTTCTTCGTCCTGGTATGTATCAGCCACGACAAGAAATGGAACCAGAAGCCTTAGATGAATTGGCAGAATCAATACGCGCTCAAGGCGTGATTCAGCCACTCGTTGTTCGTAGAGTTGATGCACAGCAATATGAAATCATTGCTGGTGAGCGTCGCTGGAGAGCATCGAAAAAAGCGGGTTTGACCCACGTACCGTGTTTAGTGCGTGAACTGAATGACAAAGCCGCTAGCGCCATCGCGTTGATAGAGAACATTCAACGCGAAGACCTCAATGCCATGGAAGAGGCAGAAGCCCTCAACCGATTAGTACAAGATTTCTCTCTGACTCACCAACAATTGGCTGAAGCATTGGGTAAATCCCGTACAACAATCAGCAATTTATTACGTTTAAACGGCCTCGAAGCCGGCGTGAAAAAGCTCTTATTTGGCCGCCAATTAGAAATGGGCCATGCGCGAGCACTCCTTTCATTGGAAGGTGAGTCGCAAATCGAAGCGGCGGTATTAGCGGTGAATAAAAAATTCACTGTGAGACAGATCGAAGCTTTGGTGAAAAAGATGCAAGCGCCAGATGTAGAGTCTGCAGCAAATCAACCTTCACCTCAGATACTGGAAGTGCAAGACAGATTGGCAGATAAACTTGGCACCAAGGTGACGCTCTCACAAAGCCAAAGTGGCAGTGGGAAATTAGTCATCAGTTTTGACCAAAACGAAAAACTTATGCAAATTCTTGCAATTCTCGATAGAAAAGTGTGATTTCACACGTTGAGATTTTGTTACATATTTTTGCTTACTGTGATCAGGTTACCCTGTTGTAAAATTTAGCCTCGCTTTTTGGAGCTATGAGATTGCATTCAAAAGGGTGACCCGTATAATTTTCGCAGTTTTCCCAGCACGACAAGTGCTACGAGGAAAGGAATCGAGGAACGAATACATGGTATCGACGCTCACGCGACCAGGTCGCAAGCTTGCGAAAAGGTTGCTGCTGTTACAAGTGTGCGTCGTGTTAGCAACGGCAATCTTGATGGTGACCACCATCAATGTCGACTGGGGAATTTCCGCACTCATTGGCGGTGGCATCTTTGTGGTAGCCAACGCAGCCTTTGCATTGTGTGCATTCCTGTTTAGTGGAGCAAGAGCGGCCAAGCTGGTTGTAGCATCTTTCTACAGCGGTGAAGTACTCAAAATTCTATTAACTGTCGTTTTATTCTCCGTTGTTTACCTGTATGCCGAGGTGGAACTTGTTCCCCTCAAACTGACCTATTTGCTGGTACTTGGAATCAACATCCTCGCGCCAGTTTTATTCATTAACAACAACAAATAGGATGAGTTATGGCTGCGCCAGGTGAAGCGCTTACACCGTCTAGTTATATCGCCCACCACCTTTCTAATCTGTCTACCGACAAATTAGGGCTGGTTGAGGGTGGCAGTTTCTGGGCCGTGCACATTGATAGCCTGTTTTTCTCAGTCTTGATCGGTTTTGGCTTTTTATGGCTATTCCGCTCTGTGGCGAAGAAAGCAACCACCGGAGTCCCTGGTAAGCTTCAGTGTTTTGTGGAAATGCTAGTCGAGTTCGTTGATGAGAACGTACGCGAAACCTTCCACGGAAAAAACCCACTGATTGCTCCACTGGCTCTGACCATTTTCGTCTGGATATTCTTGATGAATACGATGGATTTAATTCCTATCGATTTTCTTCCTTATCCGGCGGAACACTGGTTCGGTATCCCTTACCTTAAAGTGGTACCAACTGCAGACGTAAATATCACACTGGCCATGGCGCTGGGTGTCTTCTTCTTGATGATTTACTACAGCATCAAAGTAAAAGGCATTGGCGGTTTTGCTAAGGAACTGGCTCTTCACCCGTTCAATCACCCTGTTATGATCCCTTTCAACCTGCTTCTTGAAGTGGTATCGCTGCTGGCGAAACCAATTTCACTGGGTATGCGTTTGTTCGGTAACATGTTCGCAGGTGAAGTGGTATTTATCCTGATTGCGGCTCTACTGCCGTGGTGGGCGCAATGGTTGGGGGCATTACCGTGGGCAATCTTCCACATTTTGGTTATTACCATCCAAGCGTTCGTCTTTATGATGTTGACTATCGTGTACCTGTCTCAGGCACATGAAGACTCAGATCATTAATACGTTTTTAAGTAAGCAACTTTTGTTAGACCTTCCGGCATATAGGCCGACAACAAGAAACTGGAGATAGTGATGGAAACTTTATTGAGCTTTTCTGCAATTGCCGTGGGCATCATTGTAGGTCTTGCTTCCCTGGGTACTGCGATTGGTTTCGCACTGCTTGGCGGTAAATTCCTTGAGGGCGCTGCGCGTCAACCAGAGATGGCTCCTATGCTGCAAGTTAAGATGTTTATCATCGCTGGTCTGCTGGATGCTGTTCCAATGATCGGTATCGTAATCGCATTGCTGTTCACCTTCGCAAACCCATTCGTCGGTCAGCTGGGTTAAGTCGTCTGAATCGTACCTTTAGCCAACTAATGGAGGCGGTGTTGTGAATATCAACGCAACTCTAATCGGCCAGGCGATCGCTTTTACCATGTTTGTTGTGTTCTGCATGAAATATGTATGGCCACCAATCATGCAAGCGATTGAGGAACGTCAGAAGAAAATTGCTGACGGTCTAGCGGCAGCTGAGCGTGCCGCAAAAGACCTGGATTTGGCCCAGGCTAATGCTTCAGATCAACTTAAAGAAGCAAAGCGTTCTGCAACTGAGATCATCGATCAAGCAAACAAGCGTAAAGCTCAAATTATCGACCAAGCCCGCGAAGAAGCTAACACTGAACGCGAAAATATCCTTAACCAAGGACAGGCTGAACTCGAAGCTGAACGCAACCGTGCCCGCGATGAACTGCGCAAACAAGTTGCAACTCTAGCCGTGATCGGTGCTGAGAAAATCCTTGAGCGCTCAATTGATGAGAACGCTCACCGAGATATTCTCGATAAAATCACTGCAGAACTTTAAGAAGGAGGGGCAGATATGTCTGAACTGACTACCATCGCACGCCCCTACGCTAAAGCAGCCTTCGACCTTGCAGTAGAAAAAGGTGAGTTAGACCAGTGGTCTGAAATGCTTGCCTTTGCTGCTGAAGTCGCCCGTAACGAAACCATTGCAGATTTTCTCAGTGGCATGAATTCAGCGGAAAAGCTGACAGAAATTTTTGTTTCTGTATGTGGCGAACAGCTCAATGAACAAGGCCAAAACCTGATTAAGGTAATGGCCGAGAATGGACGCCTTGCAGCGTTGCCGGATGTATCTATTCAGTTCCTGGCGTTACGCCGTGAACTTGAAAAGCTAGTGGATGTTGAAGTCCTCTCAGCCATCGCGCTTAGCCAAGCGCAAATAGATGCTATTGCCAGCAAACTGGAAGCGCGCCTTGAGCGCAAAGTGAAGCTGAACTGTAGTGTAGACGAGACCCTGGTTGCCGGGGTTGTGATTCGAGCTGGAGACTTGATCATTGATAACTCAGTAAGCGGCCGTGTCCGTAGACTGAGCGATGCATTGCAGTCTTGATTTGGGGAATTGGAGCATGCAACTTAATTCCACGGAAATTAGCGAACTAATCAAACAACGTATCGAAAACTTTAACGTTGTTAGTGAAGCTCGCAACGAAGGTACCATCGTGTCAGTCAGTGACGGTATCATTCGTATCCATGGCCTTGCTGATGCGATGCAAGGTGAAATGATTGAACTACCAGGCAACCGCTTCGCGTTGGCGCTCAACCTTGAGCGCGACTCTGTAGGTGCGGTTGTTATGGGTCCATATGCCGACCTTCAGGAAGGCATGAAAGTAACCGGTACTGGTCGCATTCTTGAAGTGCCAGTAGGTCCTGAGCTACTGGGTCGTGTGGTTAACACCTTGGGTGAACCTATCGACGGTAAAGGTCCGATTGAAGCAAAACTGACTTCTCCTGTAGAAGTGATTGCACCGGGCGTTATCGCTCGTCAATCTGTTGACCAGCCAGTACAGACCGGTTACAAGGCAGTTGATGCCATGATCCCAATCGGCCGTGGCCAGCGTGAGCTGATCATCGGTGACCGCCAGACAGGTAAAACTGCGATGGCTATCGATGCGATCATCAACCAGAAGAACTCTGGGATCTACTCTATCTATGTTGCTATCGGCCAGAAAGCGTCAACCATTGCTAACGTGGTTCGTAAACTGGAAGAGCACGACGCACTGAAGAACACCGTCGTTGTTGTTGCATCTGCTTCTGAAGCAGCGGCACTGCAATACCTTGCACCTTATGCAGGTTGTGCGATGGGTGAATACTTCCGTGACCGTGGTGAAGATGCGCTGATCGTATATGATGATTTGTCTAAGCAAGCAGTTGCTTACCGTCAAATTTCTCTATTGCTGCGTCGTCCACCAGGTCGTGAAGCATTCCCTGGTGATGTTTTCTATCTCCACTCACGTCTTCTAGAACGCGCTGCGCGCGTCAATGCTGACTACGTTGAGAAATTCACCAACGGTGAAGTGAAAGGCAAAACGGGTTCTTTGACCGCACTGCCTATCATCGAAACCCAAGCGGGTGACGTATCTGCGTTCGTTCCAACCAACGTTATCTCGATTACCGATGGTCAGATCTTCCTGCAGTCCGAACTGTTCAACGCGGGTATTCGCCCAGCTGTTGACCCAGGTATTTCGGTATCTCGTGTAGGTGGTTCAGCACAAACCAAGATCATGAAGAAGTTGTCTGGTGGTATCCGTACCGCACTGGCGCAATATCGTGAACTTGCGGCGTTTGCTCAGTTCTCATCAGATCTTGATGAAGCAACGAAGAAGCAGCTGGATCATGGTCAAAAAGTGACCGAGCTGATGAAGCAGAAGCAATATGCACCAATGTCTGTGTTTGAGCAGGGCTTGGTAATTTTTGCAGCTGAAAAAGGCTATTTGACTGACGTTCAGTTGGTGAAACTGGCTGACTTCGAAGCTGCTCTGCTTGCATTTGCTAAGGCGCAATATGCTGAGTTGGTTGCCCAGATTGAAGAATCGGGTAATTACAACGGCGAAATCGAAACGCAACTTGCTAAGTTGGTTGAAGATTTCAAGGCAACGCAAACCTGGTAATGCGTAGAAGGCCGCTTATGCGGCCTTCTGACAACGGAGAGTAACGATGGCCGGCGCAAAAGAAATTCGTAACAAGATCGGAAGTGTGAAAAGCACACAGAAGATCACCAAAGCGATGGAAATGGTAGCAGCTTCTAAAATGCGTCGTTCGCAAGACGCAATGGAATCTTCTCGTCCATACGCGACTACTATGCGCAAAGTGATCGGTCATGTCGCCCTTGGTAAATTAGAGTATCGCCATCCTTATTTGGAAGAGCGTGAAGCCAAGCGCGTCGGTTATATCGTCGTATCATCTGATCGTGGTCTGTGTGGTGGCTTGAACATTAACGTGTTCAAACGTGCTATCACTGAAATGCAAGAGTGGACTCAAAAAGGTGCAGACGTTGAAACTGCACTTATTGGTGCAAAAGCAACGGCATTTTTTAACAGCTACGGCGGAAATGTTTCAGCACAAGTTTCTGGCTTGGGTGATAACCCATCACTGGAAGACCTGATCGGTACGGTCGGTGTGATGCTGAAAAAATACGATGACGGCCAACTGGATCGCCTATATCTGGTGTACAACAAGTTTGTAAACACCATGACGCAGGAACCAGTGATCGATCAATTGCTGCCTTTGCCTAAGTCAGAAGACGAAGAAATGAAACGCAGCCATGCTTGGGATTACATTTATGAGCCTGAGCCTAAACCACTGCTAGATACCTTGTTGGTTCGCTATGTTGAATCACAAGTTTACCAAGGTGTGGTGGAAAACCTCGCGTGCGAACAGGCGGCGCGAATGGTTGCGATGAAGGCTGCAACAGATAATGCAGGTGACATCATTGATGAACTGCAACTGGTGTATAACAAAGCCCGTCAGACTGCAATTACACAAGAGCTCTCGGAGATTGTCTCCGGTGCAGCGGCCGTGTAAGGCAAGGGCCAACGAACTATTTTAGAGGAATAACGATGGCTACAGGTAAGATCGTTCAGATCATCGGTGCGGTAGTCGACGTGGAGTTTCCACAGGAATCAGTACCTCAGGTATATGATGCCCTGAACGTGAAACGTGAAGGCGAGCGTCTGGTGCTGGAAGTTCAGCAACAGCTGGGTGGTGGTATTGTCCGTACCATCGCGATGGGTTCGTCTGATGGTCTGCGTCGTGGACTAGAAATAGAGAACACAGGCAAGCCGATTGAAGTGCCAGTAGGCACTGCAACCCTAGGTCGTATCATGAACGTACTGGGTGACTCAATCGACGAGCGTGGCGATATCGGTGAAGAAGAGCGTTACTCTATTCACCGTGCCGCACCAAGCTATGAAGAACAGTCTAACGCGACTGAGCTGCTAGAAACTGGTGTAAAAGTAATCGACTTGGTTTGCCCATTTGCGAAGGGTGGTAAAATCGGTCTATTCGGTGGTGCTGGTGTAGGTAAGACCGTCAACATGATGGAACTTATCAACAACATTGCACTGCAACACTCTGGTCTATCAGTATTCGCAGGTGTTGGTGAGCGTACTCGTGAGGGTAACGACTTCTACTTCGAAATGCAGGAAGCCGGTGTTGTTAACATCGAAAACCCAGCAGAATCAAAAGTAGCCATGGTTTATGGTCAGATGAACGAGCCACCAGGTAACCGTCTACGCGTAGCGTTGACCGGCCTTACTATGGCTGAGAAGTTCCGTGACGAAGGCCGTGACGTACTTCTGTTCATCGATAACATCTACCGCTACACCTTGGCAGGTACTGAAGTATCAGCACTGCTAGGTCGTATGCCTTCTGCGGTAGGCTACCAGCCTACGCTAGCGGAAGAGATGGGTGTTCTTCAAGAACGTATCACGTCTACCAAGAGTGGTTCTATTACATCTGTACAGGCCGTTTACGTCCCTGCGGATGACTTGACTGACCCATCACCAGCAACCACGTTTGCTCACTTGGATGCGACCGTTGTACTTTCACGTAACATCGCCTCTTTGGGTCTATACCCAGCGATTGACCCATTGGACTCGACATCTCGTCAGCTAGATCCATTGGTTATCGGTCAAGAGCACTATGATGTTGCGCGTGGCGTTCAGTCTGTACTGCAGCGTTACAAAGAACTGAAAGACATCATCGCTATCTTGGGTATGGATGAATTGTCAGAAGACGACAAACTTGCGGTATCTCGTGCTCGTAAGATTGAACGTTTCTTGACGCAGCCATACCACGTTGCTGAAGTATTCACTGGTCAACCTGGTGTTTACGTTTCGCTTAAAGAAACCATCGCTGGCTTTAAAGGCCTTATGAGTGGCGAGTACGACGATATCCCAGAGCAGGCATTCCTGTACTGTGGTGGTATGGAAGAAGTACTCGAAAAAGCGAAGAACCTGTAAGGGTTTTTAGGAGGCGATATGGCAGCGATGACCTTCCACCTGGATGTAGTAAGTGCAGAGAAACAACTGTTTTCTGGCCGTGCTGAATCTATTCAGGTAACTGGTAGCGAAGGTGAGCTTGGTATTTTCCCAAGTCACACCCCGCTGCTGACCGCCATTACGCCCGGCATGATCCGAATTACTAAACAACATGGCCATGAGGAAGTGATTTATCTTTCTGGTGGTACGTTGGAAGTACAACCAAGCACAGTGACTGTGCTTGCTGATACCGCGATTCGCGGTGTTGATTTGGACCAAGCTAAGGCGGAAGAAGCGAAGCGACGTGCTGAGGATCGTATCCTCAACAAGCACGGTGATATGGACTTCGCTCAGGCGGCCAGTGACCTGGCCAAAGCGATTGCCCAGCTACGAGTTATCGAGCTGACGAAAAAGGCGCGCTAATATCCGGCCGGATAAACAGCCAAAATAAAAGGCGACCAATTAGGTCGCCTTTTTTATCACTAAAGATTCTCACTTCGTCGATTTATTGAGACAGAGTGACGGAAATCTTTCTTATTCTTAATAATTTGAATCCCGTTCCCTGATCGAAATCGCTACAATACACATCAATTATAGTTGAAGTTGATACTGAGCAATAAGGATACCTCTTCTCATGAATTTCAGTGCCGTCATTCTGGCCGCGGGCAAAGGCACCCGTATGTATTCAAATTTACCAAAGGTGCTTCATACCCTTGCGGGCAAGCCTATGGTGAAACACGTTATCGATACCTGTTGTTCATTGGGTGCCCAGCAGCTTCATTTGGTCTACGGACATGGCGGCGATGACATGAAAGCGGTGTTGTCTCAAGAGCCAGTTAATTGGGTATTGCAGGCAGAGCAGCTGGGTACTGGGCACGCGGTTGATCAGGCTTCCAGTGAGTTCCAAGATGAAGAGCAAGTCTTGGTGCTGTACGGTGATGTTCCGCTTATCAGCGAGCAAACGATTGAGAACTTGCTTGATGCGCAGCCAGACGGTGGTATCGCGCTTTTGACCGTCGTGCTTGACGACCCATCGGGTTACGGCCGTATTGTTCGTCGTAATGGCCCTGTTGTGGCCATTGTCGAAGACAAAGATGCGTCACAAGAGCAAAAGCTGATCAAAGAAATCAATACCGGTGTGATGGTTGCAACTGGCCGAGACCTACGCCGTTGGTTGTCAGCGCTGAACAATGAGAATGCGCAGGGTGAATATTACCTCACGGACGTGATTGCTATCGCTCACAATGAAGGCCGTGCAGTTGAAGCCGTACACCCAGAAAGTGCGATTGAAGTTGAGGGTGTTAACAACCGTATTCAATTGGCACGTCTTGAGCGTGCTTTCCAAGCGGCACAAGCTGAAAAGCTATTGGAAAGTGGCGTGATGTTGCGTGACCCAGCGCGTTTCGACCTTCGTGGCCAACTTCAATGTGGTACGGATGTCGAAATCGACGTGAATGTCGTTGTCGAAGGTAAAGTGACCTTGGGCGATAACGTGGTTATCGGCGCGGGTTGTGTACTAAAAGATTGTGAGATCGATGATAACACCGTTGTTCGTCCTTACAGCGTGATTGAAGGTGCGTCTGTTGGTGAAGATTGCACTGTGGGTCCATTTGCGCGTTTACGCCCTGGTGCGGAGCTGGTGGGAGACTCTCACGTAGGTAATTTCGTTGAAGTGAAAAATACCCGACTAGGTAAGGGGTCAAAAGCTAACCACCTAACATACCTCGGTGATGCTGTGATTGGCGATCATGTGAATATTGGTGCGGGCGCAATTACCTGTAACTATGATGGTGCAAACAAACATAAAACCATTATTGAAGATGATGTGTTTGTTGGGTCTGATACTCAGCTTATCGCACCTGTTACGGTCAAAAAAGGCGCGACAATCGGTGCTGGCACCACACTAACCAGTGATGTCGCGGAAGGACAGCTTATTATCACCCGTGCCAAAGCACGTGCTTTTGATGGTTGGACTCGGCCTGTTAAGAAGAAATAACGCCTGTCATGCATAAAAAAACACCGCAAAAGCGGTGTTTTTTTATTGAAGCGATTAAATCGCCATCAAACGAAAAATAGGGGGTTGACGGCTTTCTGAATCCGCAATACTATACGCGCCTCAGTTGGGATATCGCCAAGCGGTAAGGCAGCGGCTTTTGATGCCGCCATTCCCTGGTTCGAATCCAGGTATCCCAGCCAAATGCGCGCGTAGCTCAGCTGGATAGAGTACCTGGCTACGAACCAGGCGGTCGGAGGTTCGAATCCTCCCGCGCGCACCATCTTTTCTCTTTTGAGAGAGATGAGAGAAACAAAATGCGGAAGTGGCGAAATTGGTAGACGCACCAGATTTAGGTTCTGGCGCCGCAAGGTGTGAGAGTTCAAGTCTCTCCTTCCGCACCATATT
>NZ_FOWR01000015.1:43125-125195 GCF_900115495.1 Enterovibrio norvegicus DSM 15893
TTGGGATATCGCCAAGCGGTAAGGCAGCGGCTTTTGATGCCGCCATTCCCTGGTTCGAATCCAGGTATCCCAGCCACAACATTTAAAAGCTCACCTTCGGGTGGGCTTTTTTTGTTTTAGCCCTTCTCTTTGACCTCTCCTCGTTTTACCTTTTAATCCGCATGGTTGAATCATCCCCCATACTCTGTAGTCTTAGTTCTCAGAGCTAAATGATCGCAGCATAAAAGTAGGGAAGCAGTATCTATGACCAATCGCACCCACTCTCCTCATTCAAACCCCATTGCAATGCAGCGCTATACCAGTCTGCCTGACGATATGTATGTCGCTCTAGCGCCTACGCGCAGCGAAAGCCCGACAATGCTTACCGTCAATACAGGGCTGATTGAAGAGTATGGCCTTTCTGTCGAATGGTTCGAAAGCGCTGACGCATTGGGCTTATTGTCTGGCAATCACGATTATGACGGTGCTTCTCCGATTGCCATGGCGTATTCAGGCCACCAGTTTGGGCATTTTTCGCCACTGCTTGGCGATGGTCGCGCACATATGCTCGGCCAATTAGAGACTGCAGACGGCAAGTGGGTGGATGTGCAACTTAAAGGATCAGGGCGAACCCCTTTTTCTCGCGGCGGTGATGGCAGAGCCACGCTAGGAGCGGTGATTCGCGAATACCTCATCAGTGA
Organism: Enterovibrio norvegicus DSM 15893; assembly: GCF_900115495.1. GTDB lineage: Bacteria > Pseudomonadota > Gammaproteobacteria > Enterobacterales > Vibrionaceae > Enterovibrio > Enterovibrio norvegicus. The sequence goes on from NZ_FOWR01000015.1 coordinate 43,806, forward strand.
AGCCATGGCGGGTCTTGGCATTCCTACAACGCGCACGCTGGCCTTGGTGACGACAGGTGAAAGCATCATGCGTGATTATCAAATGGTGCCCGGTGCGATTCAGGTTAGAACAGCAGAAAGCCACTTGCGTGTTGGGTCGTTTCAATATGCGTATTCAAAACTGGGGAAAGATGGCGTAAAGGCCCTTGCTGATTTCGCCATTGAACAGCACTTTCCGGAAATCAAAGGCAGGGACGACAAATACCCCGCTTTCCTTGAAGCGGTTTCTCTTCGCCAAGCCGATTTGATTTCGCAATGGATGCTTGTGGGCTTTATTCATGGTGTGATGAATACAGACAATGCTGCGATTGTCGGTGAATCTATCGACTTTGGCCCATGTGCCTTTATGGACGATTTCAAAGCCAATAAAGTCTTTAGCTCCATCGACAGAGACAGTCGCTATGCTTGGAAGCAACAGGCGTCGATTGGCTACTGGAACTTACAGCGTCTTGCAGAAACCTTGTTACCTTTGTTTGATGACGACACTGATAACGCAGTGAAAACCGCAGAAACGCAAATTGGCGCCTTCATTCCACGCTTCCAATTGGCATTCCAAGAAGGGCTAAAGCGAAAGTTGGGCATCGCCAGTGATTCAGATGCTGCTGATGCCTTTGTCGATAATGTAATGCCTGTTCTCGAAGATGAGCATATCGACTTTACGTTGTTCTTTGATGCACTGACCTCAGTGGCTGAAGGCGGATCAGAGGATATCTTGTTGCGTTACTTTGATAATGCAGAAAAAGGGAAAGATTGGTTAAAAAAATGGCGACAATTCAGCGATCGTGACCAAGCGACGTTAACCGCCATGAGAAACGCTAATCCTGCATTGATTGCAAGAAACCACCAAGTGGAGAAAGCGATTGACGATGCCACAGAGCGCAATGACTTTACCTTGTTCCATCGACTCAGCAATGCCCTGAAAACCCCTTACGTAGTGAGCGACAAGAACGTTGATCTTCAAGAGGCACCGCTGCCGGAACAATGTGTATTGCGAACCTTTTGCGGGACGTAATACTTGCTTGAAGCATAGGGCCAATTCACATCCATAAAAAATGGGGCTTCATCGCCCCATTTCTCATCCATCCCCTAGCGAGCGTTAAGTGCTAAAGGCCCATGGCGTATTTCAGCACCTGTGTTTTTATTGGCCCACTGTTTTCCGCCAGCTTCAACCCAATATTGCGCAGCAGTTTCAACGGCACGATATCGTTGCTGAACCCGCCGTAAAACACATCCATGCCCGCTTGCATCAATAAATTGTCAGGCTTACGTTTTCGCTCGTAGGCAGCAAGCACAACGTTATCTGCCCACTCCGTGCCTGCATCTGCAACCACATCAAGCAAGGCATCGACATCTTTGAACCCAAGGTTAACCCCCTGCCCCGCAAGTGGATTGATGGTATGCGCTGCATCACCAAGGATCACAACGCTTTTGCTGTAGTAACGCTGAGCATGACGACGGGTGAGTGGGAATGCGCCTTGCGCGATAACCTCAATCTCGCCAAGCTCTGGCGGGAAATGCGACACAATTTCTTGTTTTAGCGCGTCAGGCGACATCGCACAAAGCTGCTTGATGCGTGTGGGATTGTCATACCATACCAGCGAGCCTTGATGACCCGGTAGCGGCAAAAATGAGCGAGGGCCTTCCGGCGTAAACCACTGCCACGTAATGTCTTGCTGCGGCAGTTCGGTGCTTACGTTCACCAGCATGCAGTGTTGTCGATAATCCCATGCCGTTACCCCAATGTTGGCATAATCACGAACGCGAGAATTTGCACCATCTGCACCGACGAGCCAACGGCCTTGCAGCTGGTCACCGTTATCAAGCTCAACAGCATGCCCGTCATGTTCCGCCCACATCGTTTTGATGGTATTCGGACAGAACAAGGTTAAATTCTCGTGGGCTTCACACGCTTCCCACAGTGCCAATTGGAGAATGCGGTTTTCGACAATAAAGCCCAGCGCCATCAAATCCATGCTGTCACTGCTAAAGCGGATTCGACAATCAGGATGATCCCACGTTTCCAATCGACGGTAGGGGCAAAGTCGCATCCTGAGGACGGCATCCCACACTTTGAGCGATTTGAGTAAAGAAACCGATGACGGTGAAATCGCGGAAACCCGCAAATCCATAGGCTGCTCAGCGGAAAAAGGCTTGGGCGCTTCTCTTTCCACCATGGCAACACGCTTTCCCTGCTTAGCAAGGCCAAGTGCCGTTGCGGCGCCCACCATGCCGCCGCCAACCACGATAATATCGAATTGTTTCATAAGACAATCTCTTTAAATCCTTCCTGCATTCTACTGACAACCAGATTAAATGCGACATTCAGGGTCTTATCTCCGCGTGAAATCCACCATTAAATTTGGGGAGAACGTGATCTGGTCACAGAATGTCTAAAGCAGTACAATACGCGGCTTGCTGTTAACCAGCGCAGTTTCTCTGCGGGTTAACCAAAAACAGATTAAACATTTTCGACTGACACTCACACTCTGATATTGCATCATGTGTAGACCTCTCAGCCGAAAGACGTAGAAACATCAACGTGAGCAATGAGTTACATGGCTAAGAAACTGCTGATCAAAACCTGGGGCTGTCAGATGAACGAATACGATTCATCAAAAATGGCAGATCTTCTCAATGCGGCCGGCGGCTACGAGTTGACCGAAGAGCCGGAAGAAGCAGACGTACTGCTGCTTAATACCTGTTCGATCCGTGAGAAAGCTCAGGAGAAAGTGTTCCACCAGTTGGGACGCTGGAAAAACTTAAAAGATCAGAATCCTGATCTTGTGATCGGTGTTGGCGGTTGTGTGGCAACGCAAGAAGGCGACCACATTCGCGAGCGCGCACCTTATGTTGATGTAATTTTTGGCCCACAAACACTGCACCGTTTGCCTGAGATGATTAAACAATCTCGCGCAGACCACGGCCCAGTCATGGACATTTCTTTCCCTGAGATTGAGAAGTTCGATAACTTGCCAGAGCCACGCGCAGAAGGCCCAACCGCATTCGTTTCCATCATGGAAGGCTGTTCGAAGTACTGCACATTCTGTGTGGTGCCTTACACCCGTGGTGAAGAAGTCAGCCGTCCACTTGACGACGTACTTTATGAAATCGCACAGCTTGCAGAACAAGGCGTTCGAGAAGTGAACCTTCTTGGCCAAAACGTAAATGCATTCCGCGGTGAAATGCATGATGGCGATATCTGTTCATTTGCAGAATTGCTTCGCTATGTGGCAGCGATCGACGGTATTGACCGTATTCGCTACACCACCAGCCACCCGATTGAATTTACCGATGACATCATCGATGTGTACCGTGACACACCAGAAGTGGTTAACCACCTGCACTTACCTGTGCAAAGTGGTTCGGACCGTATCCTGACCATGATGAAGCGTCCTCATACTGCCATTGAGTACAAATCGAAAATCCGTAAATTGCGAGAAGTCCGTCCAGACATCGCCATGAGTTCTGACTTCATTGTCGGGTTCCCTGGCGAAGAAGACGCTGATTTCCAAGCGACGATGAAGCTAATTCGTGATATTAACTTCGACATGAGCTTTAGCTTCGTGTATTCACCACGCCCAGGCACGCCAGCGGCAGACATGCCAGATGACACGCCTGAGCAAGTGAAGAAAGAGCGTTTGTACGAGCTACAACAGCAAATTAACGCACAAACCATGATTTTTGCTCGCCAGATGCTAGACACTGAGCAACGTATTTTGGTTGAAGGCCCATCCCGTAAGAATCTGATGGAACTTCGCGGCCGTACTGAAAACAACCGCGTCGTGAATTTTGAAGGTTCTGTTGATTTGATCGGTCAATTTGTAGACGTGAAGATCACTAACGTACTGACTAATTCCCTTCGTGGTGAATTGATTCGTACTGAAAAAGACATGAACCTGCGTATTGCCATCTCTCCTTTAGAGATGATCGCAAAGACACGCAAAGAAGATGATCTTGGTGTGGGCGTGTATACTCCTTAATAACACGGAGGCCACACGGCCATTCGACACCCCGCTGTCACGGCGGGGGGAATCACTGGTTTTAGGCGTGAGAGTGCGCCGCCATATCAGCGTCAAACTAGCTGCGAGAAGCTTCCATCCCTACGCAGCTTCTATTGATAGCGATATTAAGCTTGCGAGGACAGCATTGAACAAAGTCATTACCCTAGAATTGTTGCTGGAACCAGAAGACAATTCACGCCTAGCCAGCCTTTGCGGCCCATTCGATGACAACATCAAGCAACTAGAACGCCGCCTAGGTGTCGAAATTAATCACCGAAGCCATCAATTTTCTGTCGTTGGCAAAGAACACACCGCCACTGCCGCAATCGATATTCTGAAAACGCTTTACGTAGAAACTGCGCCTGTTAAAAACCAAACGCCGGATTTGGAGCCTGAGCAAGTTCACTTAGCGATCAAAGAAAGTGGCGTACTCGAACAGACGGTTGAATCATCGATTCCTTACGGAAAAGAAATCAACATCAAGACCAAAAAAGGCGTGATTAAGCCGCGTACACCCAACCAAGCGCAATACATTGCGAACATGGTGACGCATGACATCACTTTTGGTGTTGGCCCTGCGGGTACGGGTAAAACCTACCTTGCCGTCGCTGCCGCAGTAGATGCACTTGAGCGCCAAGAAATCCGTCGAATTTTGCTGACACGCCCTGCGGTTGAAGCGGGTGAAAAACTCGGTTTCTTGCCCGGTGATTTAAGCCAGAAGGTCGACCCCTACTTGCGCCCGCTTTACGACGCCCTATTTGAAATGCTGGGTTTCGAGCGTGTAGAAAAATTGATTGAGCGAAATATCATCGAAGTGGCACCGCTCGCTTATATGCGTGGTCGCACACTGAATGATGCGTTCATCATTCTGGATGAAAGCCAGAACACCACCGTAGAACAAATGAAAATGTTCCTCACGCGTATTGGTTTTAACAGCCGCGCGGTGATTACAGGTGACGTGACGCAAATCGATTTACCACGAAATACTCGCTCAGGTCTTCGCCATGCCATTGAGGTGTTGGCCGACGTGAACGAAATTAGCTTTAACTTTTTCCAAGCCGACGATGTTGTTCGTCACCCTGTTGTCGCGCGCATTGTTTTGGCTTATGAAGCTTGGGAAGCAGAAGACGCTAAAGCGCGTAAATATGCTGAAGAGCGTCGTAGACTAGAGCGTGAAGCCGCACTAAACGCAGTTTCACACTCAGAAGAAAAGCCATCAGAAGAGAAGCAACCTTAAATGCAATACTATGTCGACTTACAAGTCGCAACGAAAAATGCAGAGAACCTGCCGTCAGAAGAACAGCTTCAGACGTGGTTTGAACAAGCGGTGAAATCTTTTCGCAAACAAGCGGAAACGACCATTCGTATCGTTGATGAGTTTGAAAGCCAAAGCCTAAACCGTGACTACCGCGGCAAGGACAAACCAACGAATGTTTTGTCATTTCCTTTTGAAGCGCCTCCTGGTGTAGAGTTAGATCTACTAGGCGACCTGATAATTTGCCGTCAGGTTGTAGAAAAAGAAGCAAAAGAACAGAATAAAGACCTGTTTGCCCATTGGGCCCACATGGTTGTACACGGCAGTCTCCATCTGCTAGGTTATGACCATATTGATGATGAAGAAGCGGAAGAAATGGAATCTCTCGAGATTTCTATCATGACTGCACTTGAGTTTCCGAACCCATACGCAGCCGATTTCATCTAAATTAACGTTGTAAATATTGAGACAATGAACGAAGACAACTCACAAAGCTCTGACGGTCCGAGTAGAAAGACCTTCTTCGAACGCCTTGGTCAAATCTTTCAGGGAGACCCGAAAGACCGCCAGGAATTAGTAGATGTATTCCGTGATTCGGAACAGAACGATCTAATCGATCACGAAACACGGGACATGCTAGAAGGCGTAATGCAAATCTCTGAGATGCGCATTCGCGATATCATGATTCCACGTTCGCAGATGGTGACCATCGAACGCGCACAACCTCTCGAGGAAATCATTAACGTTATCAACGATGCCCAGCACTCGCGCTATCCGGTAATCAGCGATGACAAAGACCATGTTGAAGGCATTTTGCTAGCGAAAGATTTACTTCGCTACTTGATCCACGACAGCGAACCGTTCGACATCGACAAGGTTATTCGCCCTGCCGTTGTTGTACCGGAAAGCAAGCGTGTTGACCGACTCCTTAAGGAGTTTCAGGCTGAACGCTACCACATGGCCATTGTTGTCGATGAATTCGGTGGTGTATCTGGCGTTGTAACCATTGAAGATATTCTCGAAGAAATCGTCGGCGATATTGAAGATGAATATGACGACGATGAAGAGCAAGAAATCCGCCAGTTGAGCAAGCACACCTTTGCGGTGAAAGCACTCACAACACTGGAAGATTTCAATGAGAAATTTGGCTCTCAATTTAATGACGATGACATCGACACCATTGGTGGATTGGTAATGACCAGCTTCGGTCACCTGCCAACACGTGGTGAAGAAGTTGATATCGAAAACTTCCACTTCAAAGTGACAGCAGCCGACAGTCGACGTGTTATCCAATTGCAGGTTACTATCCCAGACCTTACTGCAGAGGAAACGGCATAATCGTCACATGCTAAACGTTAAAACTTTTAAGCGGCCCCAAGTATTCAAGCGGATCTTCGGGGCCGCTTTTTCTGGTGCGCTCGCGACACTGGCATTCGCCCCGTATTCATTTTGGCCAGCCATGCTGGTTTCTTTGGTTCTGTTATTCCTACTTATCCATAAGCAATCGCCCAAACGCGCCGCGCTCATTGGTTTTAGCTGGGGGTTGGGACAATTCTCAACGGGTATCGGTTGGGTGTATGTGGTCATCGAGCAATTTGGAGGGCTTCCAACCGCGGTCGGTTTGATTCTCATCGGCTTACTCGTCACTTACCTTGCGCTTTTCCCCGCGCTATTTGGCTACCTACTCAAACGTATTCAACTTCCTTTGGCGCAATCTTATTTGCTGCTTGCACCTTCGCTGTGGCTGCTCATCGATTGGTTCAGAGGATGGTTCTTAACGGGCTTCCCATGGCTCTGGCCGGGCTACAGCCAAATAGATAGCCCTCTTGCCGCCTTTGCCCCTATGTTTGGCGTACAAGGCATTACACTGGCTGTCGTGGTCATCGCGGCGTCTATCACCCTAACGTTACTAAGCCGAAAAGCGACCATGCTATTACCTGCCCTTGTTGTGGCAGTGGTTGCTGTTGTTTCAGGCCAAATGCAATGGGTACAAGAAACCGGAAAAACGGTTGATGTGGCCATGGTGCAAGGGAATGTTCCTCAAGAACTAAAATGGCTACCAAGCCAGCGCTGGCCAACCTTATTAAGTTACCAAGACATGACCCGCCAAAACTGGGATGCAGACATTGTGATCTGGCCAGAAGCTGCCATTCCAGCCCTTGAGCGTGATCTTCCTGATTTCTTGGCAAGGCTTGATGCGGCGGCGCGTAATAATGATTCCGCCATCATCGCTGGCGTGCTCGACCAAAACCCGCAGGGGCAGTTCTATAACAACGTGATCACCTTAGGTGACAACGGCACGGAGGGTTACAGCTATCCGGCTACCGAGAGCTACAGTAAACACCACTTGCTGGTGTTCGGAGAATTTGTGCCGTTTGCTGACATTCTACGCCCGCTCGCGCCCTTGTTTAATTTGCCGATGTCATCCTTTAGCCGCGGTGATTACACACAGCCAAACATTGATGCTAAGGGCTACCAGTTGGCACCGGCCATTTGCTATGAAATTGCCTTTAGCGATCAAGTTCGTCATAGCCTGACGCCCGATTCCGATTTTATTTTGACGCTTTCAAACGACACATGGTTTGGTACCTCTATTGGCCCCCACCAGCACCTTGAAATCGCTCAAATGCGCGCACTTGAGAACGGCAAGCCCGTGTTTCGTGCTACCAACACAGGGCTCACGGCTGCGATTGACTACAAAGGTCAAATCATTGAGCAGATCCCACAGTTCGAAACCGTCGTCCTGCGTACCGACATCGCTACAACGAACGGGCAAACGCCGTATACCCGCTTCGGTGATTGGCCGCTGTACCTGTGGATTGTACTTTCCGGTATCGCGCTTCTTTTGATGCGTCGCGCTCAACAATCAACAACTGTTGGCGAGTCGCAAAAATAAGAGCAAACATCTCTGAATTTACCGTGTCCTACGTTACATTGAAACTGAGGTTGAAAGGCAACCTCAGTCTTCTTTGAGCGGCTTTTTAGCACCAGACACGGAGATTCTCATGCGCGCCTTAGCTCGATACGCTTCACTCTTCTCACTGCTTTTTACCTCGATATTCTTCACGCCAGCACAAGCTGCAGAGCCTTCGGCTGAATTATTTGCAGACACCCGCGCGGCTCTCGCGAATTTTCATCGCTTCGATCCTGTTAAACCGTTTTTCGAAAAAGCCTACGGTTACGCGGTATTTCCGTCTGTGGGCAAAGGAGGATTCTGGATTGGGGGCGCTTACGGCAATGGCCTTGTCTATCAGGGTAGTCAAACCGTTGCCGAGGCTGAACTCATTCAAGTGTCGATTGGATTAACCTTCGGTGGACAAGCCTTCAGCGAGATTTTGTTTTTCGAAGATAAGGAAACATTCGACAATTTTATGTCGGGAAGTTTTGAACTTGGCGCACAAGCCTCAGCCACCGCATTAACGGAAGGCGCGGCCGCACACGTCGGTACAACAGGCACGTCCGCCAGTGCTGGAAGCGTTCAATCAAAAGCGTATTACATCAATGGCGTCGCCATTTTCACGCAAGCCAAAGGCGGGTTAATGCTGGAAGCCGCACTTGCCGGTCAAACGTTTAACATCGAGCGGTTTTAGCGAATGTAAGGGAAGAGCGGTACTCGGTACTGCAATATTTTTTCAAGATCAGAGGCACTGTCAAGCTTTTGCTCTTTCTAGTCCCTGCTCTTCCTGCTCTCCCAGCTCTAAGCCGGATACGCCTTGCGACTAAAATGCTTGCTGCCGCATTTTATGCAATTCGTTAGCACCCCAACGTGACTGTGTTCAGTCTGATTACCGCATTTTTCACAAATCAAAATGCCCAGACCGACCACTTCACCTGACTGATAAACGCCGTGATGCTGAATATCTTTCAACACTTCACGCCACTCAAGCTGGGTCTTGTCGGTGATTTCTGCGAGTTGCTCCCACAGCGTGTTAGCAATGAGGCTTTTGAACAGCTCGCCGTCATCTGCGCGGTCTTCAGACGCGTTATATTGCTCGCTGAACTCCTGCACATCGCGCTTGAAATACGCTTCGATCAGGGCCAATTCATCCTTGGTCATGTCCGATGCGGCTTCAAAATAACGCTCTGATAAATCAACCCAACGTTGGAGCTCTTCAGGGCTGTGCTTTAAAGCGTCGCTAACCCGTTGAACGATCAACTTGTACTCTGCTTTTTGCTCTGACATAGGCCACCTCTGCATTCAACTGTTGTTGCGCCTTCTACCTTTAGTTATTCTATGTCGATTATTAAGATTCATTTTATACCTATCTCACAATTTCCCGGATGTCATCGATGCAAGAACAATACCGTCCTCAGGACATAGAGCCTAAAGTTCAGGCTGATTGGGACAACAACAAAACCTTCGTGGTTCAAGAAGACCCGAACAAGGAAAAGTTCTACTGCCTATCCATGTTCCCGTACCCAAGCGGCCGACTGCACATGGGTCACGTGCGTAACTACACCATCGGTGATGTGATCTCTCGCTACCAGCGACTGCAAGGCAAGAATGTCATGCAGCCAATCGGCTGGGATGCATTTGGTCTGCCTGCTGAAAACGCGGCTGTTAAAAACAAAACAGCACCCGCGCCTTGGACCTACGAGAATATTGAGTATATGAAGAACCAGCTAAAACTGCTGGGCTTCGGCTACGATTGGGATCGCGAATTCGCGACCTGTACGCCTGAATACTACCGCTGGGAACAAGAATTCTTCACCAAGCTTTACGAAAAAGGCCTGGTATACAAGAAAACCTCTTCAGTTAACTGGTGTCCGAACGACCAAACCGTTCTTGCGAACGAGCAGGTTGAAGACGGCTGCTGCTGGCGTTGTGACACCCCAGTAGAGCAAAAAGAAATTCCACAGTGGTTCATTAAGATCACTGCCTACGCACAAGAGTTACTTGACGATCTAGATACCCTAGAAGGTTGGCCTGACATGGTGAAAACCATGCAACGCAACTGGATTGGTCGCTCAGAAGGCGTTGAGTTGTCATTCAACGTGGCTGACAACCCTGTTCTAGAAGTGTATACCACGCGTCCTGACACCCTAATGGGTGTGACTTACGTGGGCATTGCAGCGGGTCACCCTCTTGCGGCTAAAGCGGCAGAGACGAACCCAGAGCTTGCAGCGTTTATCGATGAGTGCCGTAACACCAAGGTTGCAGAAGCAGAGCTTGCGACCATGGAGAAAAAAGGCATGGATACAGGCCTCAAGGCAATCCATCCTCTAAACGGCCGTGAAGTGCCTATCTTCGTCGCAAACTTCGTACTGATGGATTACGGAACAGGTGCCGTGATGGCCGTTCCTGGTCACGACCAGCGCGATTTTGAGTTTGCAACCAAGTACGGCCTGGAGATCACGCCAGTGATCTTGGCTGAAGACGGCAACGCACCGGACATTTCTGAAGCAGCACACACTGAAAAAGGTGTTCTGTTTAATTCTGGCGAATTCGATGGTTTGGCGTTCGAAGCAGCGTTTGACGCAATTGCGGCAAAACTTGAGTCAGAGGGCAAAGGCCACAAGACAGTTAACTTCCGTCTACGTGACTGGGGTGTTTCTCGACAACGTTACTGGGGTTCTCCAATCCCAATGGTGACCACTGAAGATGGCCAAGTACACCCAGTACCTGCCGACCAACTGCCAGTGATCTTGCCAGAAGACGTTGTCATGGACGGCGTTACCAGCCCAATCAAAGCAGATAAAACGTGGGCAGAAACTACCTTTAACGGTGAGCCTGCACTGCGTGAAACCGATACCTTCGACACCTTCATGGAGTCTTCTTGGTACTACGCGCGTTACTGTTCACCGAAAGCTGACCAAATGCTGGATTCAGATGCAGCAAACTACTGGTTGCCTGTTGACCAATACGTGGGTGGTATCGAACACGCCGTGATGCACTTGTTGTACTCTCGCTTCTTCCACAAGCTACTGCGTGATGCAGGCATGGTTGAAAGTGACGAGCCGTTCAAACAACTGCTGTGCCAAGGCATGGTATTGGCTGACGCTTACTACTACAACAACGAGAAAGGCGGGAAGGTTTGGGTTTCTCCTACTGACGTGACCGTTGAGCGTGACGAAAAAGGCCGCATCACCAGCGCGGTTGATACCGAAGGCAATAACCTTGTGCACTCAGGCATGACCAAAATGTCTAAGTCAAAGAACAACGGTATCGATCCGCAAGAAATGGTTGATAAGTACGGTGCAGACACCGTTCGCTTGTTCATGATGTTCGCGTCTCCAGCAGACATGACACTTGAATGGCAAGAATCAGGCGTTGAAGGTGCTAACCGCTTCCTGAAACGTATCTGGAAATTGGTATTCGACCACACGTCTAAAGGCGCTGTGGCGGCACTGGATGCTTCTTCACTGAATGCAGATCAGAAAACACTGCGCCGTGAAGTACACAAAACCATTGCTAAAGTGAGCGATGACATTGGCCGTCGTCAAACCTTTAACACGGCAATTGCAGCTGTGATGGAACTGATGAACCGTCTGTCAAAAGCACCACAAGAGACCGACACTGACCGCGCTATCCTCGACGAAGCGTTGAAAGCCGTTGTCGTGATGCTTTACCCAATCACGCCGCACATCAGCAATGAGTTGTGGACTGCACTGGGCGAAACTGACGCAGACCACGCTGCATGGCCAGAAGCTGACCAAAGCGCAATGATTGAAGATGAAAAACTGATCATTGTTCAAGTTAACGGCAAGCTTCGTGCGAAAATCACTGTTGCGGCTGATGCTGCAAAAGATGACGTTGAAGCCATGGCGCAAAACGACGAGCACGTTGTTAAGTTCACCGAAGGGAAAACCATTCGTAAGGTGATCTACGTGCCGGGCAAACTGGTTAATATCGTTGCAAGCTAAGCGCTTTGCTAACGCCCTTGACCGAAAAGAAAGGGAGTAATTCGGTGACATCGATCTTTCGTTCTCTCCGAACCCTGCTCGTTGTGGTGGCCGCTTTGGCCACCGCATCTTGCGGATTCCATCTCCGCGGTAGCTACAACCTACCTGACGAGATTCAAAAGCTTTCAATCACGAGCTTCGATAAATACGGGGCACTCACCCGTGAGATGAAAACCCAACTTCGCTTGCACGATATCGACATTATCGAGCCTGCAGAACGCATTTCTAATCTCCGTCTGAATGGTGAGTCCTACGGCGAAAGCACCTTGTCGCTTTACCAAAACAGCCGCGTGGCAGAAAAGCAATTTGCTTACTCTGTCAGCTATACAGTGACTGTTCCAGACAAGGGCAACTACAACTTCTCGACGTCACTAAGCCGCACATACCTTGATAACCCTCTGACTGCTTTGGCTAAATCAGTGGAAGAAGAGATGTTAGCGCAAGAGATGCGTGTAGAAGCGACCAAGCAAATCATGCGACAGCTTGCTCGTTTGAATGCACATATCGAAGAATTTGAACGCAAAGAAGCGGAAGAAAAAGCGCTGCGCGAACTCTACCAAGGCTTCAGCGAAGAAACACCGTCTGTATCGATTGAAACGCGTTTCGACGGTAAAGATGAACCTCAAGGTAAGCCGCTATCGAGCTACTCAACAACGCCATCAGACGATACAACCGAAGCGCGCGTAGAGGGTGACACCACCCCATGAGGATCTACCCAGAACAACTGACACAGCGCCTTTCCCAAGGCTTGTGTCAGACTTACTTGCTGTTTGGCAATGAGCCTCTGCTCAAGCAAGAGTCTATTCAATCCATCCTCAATACCTCGCTGCAGCAAGGTTTCGAAGAGAAACACCGTTTTTCTGTCGATAACCAACTGAATTGGCAAGAGGTCTACGATGTTTGCCAGGCATTAAGCTTATTCGCAAGCCGTCAGGTGCTGATTCTTACCTTACCGGATTCAGCCCTGACCGCCGCACAAGCCAACGCCCTCAAAGCGCTTGAACCCTTCTTGCATCAAGATATTTTACTGATCTTAGACGGCCCAAGACTCAACAAGAAGCAAGAGTCCGCGCAGTGGTTCACGTTGTTCCAAAAAAATGGCGTATACATCCCATGCAATACACCGGATGCAAGACAGCTTCCGCGCTTTATCGAAGCACGCTGTCGTGAACTTCATTTAAAGCCAGACCATGAATCCGTGATGCTGCTTGCCCAGTGGCATGAAGGCAACTTGTTGGCGTTGTCGCAAAGCCTGATGAAGCTTCAACTGCTTTATCCTGACGGAGCGCTTACGCTGATTCGTCTTCAGGAGGCGTTGTCACGACACAACCATTACACCCCCTTCCAACTGACCGATGCCCTTATTGAAGGCAAAGCAAAGCGTGCCGTGCGCATTGTGCGTCAGCTCCAAGCTGAAGGGGTAGAGATAACATTGCTGTTGCGTGTTATCCAAAAAGAACTGGTACAACTTTGTAAGATGCAAGAATACGGCGCATCGGGAATGGGCTTAAATACCCTCTTTGACCATTTCAGAGTATGGCAAAACCGACGTCCAATACTCACTGCCGCCTTACATCGTCTGCCGCAGCCTCGATTAATGCTGTTACTTCACCGACTCGCAGACATTGAGGTGATGGTAAAAACGGACTTTGACAGCCAACCTTGGCCAGCACTCTCGGCGTTCACCATTGAAATGTGTGGTCATCCCGTGATGCGTGAACCTGTCAACTAACCGTCAAATCCCAACACGCTGTATTTTATTCCGATTCGCTAGTGTTATAATTTTTCGAACAATAGCCCTACATTCAGGGTTAAAGCTCGAAATACAACCCACTGGCGATCCGCGACAAGATTAAGGGGAAAGCATTGCTTCCGGAACAACTTCAACACTTTGTTGTCGATAAAGCAGATGACATGAAAGCCGTCGACATCGTTATTCTTGATGTTCGTGAAAAAAGTAGCATCACCGATTTTATGGTGCTGTGCACCGGCAACTCAAAACGCCATGTTTCTTCTATCGCAGAACATGTGGCGGATGAAGCCAACGCGGCGAATATCAATACCTTAGGTATGGAAGGTCAGAACGAAGGTGAATGGGTTGTCTTAGATCTCGGTGATGTGATGCTCCACATCATGCAAGACGAGCAACGCCAAACCTATGAGCTAGAAAAACTGTGGAACTGATCCGATGAAACTGCAATTGATCGCGGTAGGCACAAAAATGCCGAAATGGGTCGAAGAAGGCTATAAAGAATATAGCCGTCGATTCCCAAAAGACATGCCGCTTGAACTGATCGAAATCACCGCAGGAAAACGCGGAAAGAACGCAGACATCGCGCGAATTCTTCAAAAAGAAGGAGAAGCGATGTTGGCCGCAGTGCCAAAAGGAAACCGCATTGTAACACTCGACATTCCTGGAAAGCGTTGGGATACCGAACAGTTGGCAGGACAGCTTGAAAGCTGGAAACTCGACGCCCGTGACGTATCTATCCTTATTGGTGGTCCTGAAGGTCTATCGCCAGCATGTAAAGCAGCGGCGGATCAAAGTTGGTCACTCTCTCCTTTGACGCTTCCTCACCCGCTGGTTAGGGTTGTAATGGCAGAAAGTTTATACCGCGCCTGGAGCATTACGGCGAACCACCCTTACCACCGAGAATAATGAATGAAGCACAAGCGTAGTCCAATACGCGATCATCAGGCCGAATCTTCTCTGTTTTTCCGCCGAGCCGTTGTGGCTTTCGGCGGCATCTTTGCGCTTGTCGGAATTTTGCTTTTTAACCTCTACAACATCCAAGTAGAGGACCATGATGATTACATTACCCGCTCAAATGACAACCGTATCAAGGTGGTGCCTGTTGCCCCTAACCGCGGTTTGATTTACGACCGCAAAGGCAAACTGCTCGCAGAGAATCGCCCAGTCTATGCACTTGAGATCACGCCTGAGCAAGTCAAAGATATCCCCGAAACCATTGCGCGCTTGCAAGACATCATGCCGATCAGTGAACGGGAAATTGCCTCATTCGAACGTGATAAAAAACGCACACGCCGATTTAATGCCGTTGCGCTGAAAAACCAACTCTCGGAAGAAGAAGTGGCGATATTTTCTGCCAATCAACACAAATTCCCAGGCGTTGAAATCAAAGGCTACTTAAAGCGTTATTACCCTTATGGAGACGCACTTACCCATGTCATGGGTTATGTAGCCAAAATCAACGACAAAGACATCGCTCGCCTTGAACGCGAAGAGCGTATCAGTAACTACAAAGCAACCCGCGACATCGGCAAGCTGGGCATAGAGCGTTTTTATGAAGGTGAACTGCACGGCACCGCTGGCTACCAAGAGGTAGAAGTTAACAGCCGCGGCCGTGTGATCCGTACCCTTAAATATGTGCCACCAGAACCAGGTAAAGATCTGGTGTTGAACCTCGATATCGATTTGCAGCTCTATATTCGTGGCATTATGGGCGACCGACGCGGCGCTGTTGTCGTGCTCGATCCTAAAGACTCTTCCGTACTCGCCATGGTCTCGACCCCAAGTTATGACCCTAACCTGTTTGTTCATGGTATTTCAGGCCCCGACTACCGCGCCTTACTGAACGACAAAAACCGACCTTTAGTAAACCGCGCTACGCTCGGTATCTACCCACCGGCATCCACCGTTAAACCTTTCATTGCTGTCGCGGCATTGGAAGAAAAAGTGGTCACAACCAATACGACGCGAAACGACCCTGGCTATTGGCGATTACCTAACTCCAAAACCCGCCCGTTTCGTGATTGGTTGGCATGGGGTCATGGCCGTGTAAACCTAAAACAGTCAATAGAAGAATCGGTGGA
Organism: Enterovibrio norvegicus DSM 15893; assembly: GCF_900115495.1. Lineage (GTDB taxonomy): Bacteria > Pseudomonadota > Gammaproteobacteria > Enterobacterales > Vibrionaceae > Enterovibrio > Enterovibrio norvegicus. Next base: position 59,838 of record NZ_FOWR01000015.1, read on the forward strand.
TACCTTCTTTTATCAAATCGCCTATGACATGGGGATTGATCGCATCTCAAGTTGGATGAGCCGCTTTGGGTTCGGTGATTACACCGGTATCGATATTCACGAAGAAAGCAAAGCAAACATGCCAACCCGTGAATGGAAAATGGCACGCTACCGTAAGCCTTGGTACCAAGGGGACACCATTCCTGTCGGTATCGGTCAAGGCTATTGGACGGCCACCCCGATGCAGCTCGCGAAAGCCACCACAGTGTTAGTGAACAAAGGCAAAGTTAACCCGCCTCACCTTCTGATGCGCACCATCAACGAAGGCGTGCAGGAACAAGCCACGTTCGCCCCTTACCCGCCGATTGAAAACGTCAAAGACAAATATTGGTCAACTGCCCTTGAAGGCATGAGATTAGTCAATCACGGTAAAAAAGGCACCGCACGTCGCGCATTTGCAAATACGCCATACATCACAGGTGGCAAGTCGGGCACGGCACAAGTCTTTGGTTTGGGCGAAGATGAAGAGTACAACGCCGACGAATTGGCGGAACACCTTCGAGATCATGCACTTTACACTGGCTTTGCACCGTTCGAAGACCCTGTCGCGGTTGTTTCCATGGTGCTTGAGAACGCCGGTGGCGGTTCTAGCCAAGGTGGCCCAATCGCACGACGTATCTTTGATCATATCTTGCTCGACAAAGACAATGAGGAGAAAACCCAGTGAGCCTTCTAGCGTCATCAGGACAGAAAAAGACGATCCTTGATCGTCTTCATCTCGATGCCCCGTTACTATTGGGCATTCTGGCACTGATGGGCTTTGGCTTGATTGTGATGTGGAGTGCAAGCGGACAAAACGTTGCCATGATGGAACGACAAGTGTTTCGCATGTTTCTCTCATTAGGTGTGATGTTTGTGCTCGCACAGGTGTCTCCCAGGCACTACGAGTTTTGGGCACCCTATTTATACGTAACAGGCATCATCATGCTCTTTGCCGTGCTCTTTTTTGGTGAAACGGCCAAAGGCGCACAGCGGTGGCTGAATTTAGGTGTCATTACCTTTCAGCCTTCCGAGCTTATCAAGCTCGCCGTACCACTCATGGTCGCTCGCTTTATCGGTAAAGAGCCTCTGCCACCGCGATTCAGAAACCTTGCGATAGGTTTGGTGCTGGTCTTCGTGCCCACCATTCTGATTGCCAAACAACCGGACTTAGGTACATCGATTCTTATTGCTGCATCTGGCATTTTCGTGTTGTTTCTATCTGGCATTAGCTGGCGAATCATTTTTGCAGCGGGCACCTTGGTGGCCGCCTTCATTCCCGTGCTGTGGTTCTTCTTAATGCGCGAGTATCAGCGCACGCGCGTACGCACCTTGTTTGACCCTGAATCCGATCCGCTCGGTGCGGGCTACCACATCATCCAATCTAAAATTGCGATTGGCTCTGGCGGTGTCAGCGGCAAAGGTTGGTTGCTAGGCACCCAGTCTCAACTGGAGTTTTTACCTGAACGCCACACGGACTTCATTTTCGCAGTGATTGCAGAAGAATGGGGGCTGATTGGTGTTGCTTGCTTATTGGCACTGTACCTCTTCATCATCGGGCGCGGTTTAATGCTTGCTAGCCGAGTACAAACGGCGTTTGGTCGCATGATGGCAGGCAGTATTGTGCTCAGTTTCTTTGTCTATGTCTTTGTGAACATAGGCATGGTAAGCGGGATTTTACCCGTTGTTGGTGTTCCACTGCCCCTTGTGAGTTATGGGGGGACATCGATGGTGACGCTAATGGCTGGCTTCGGCATTCTCATGTCGATCCATACACATAGAAAAATGCTCTCTAAGGCTCTGTAATGAAAAAATACCTTATTATCACTGCGATGTTGCTTTCAGGCTGTGTTTCTGAAGATGGGCGCTACAGCCTTTCCGATGATAAAGCACCAGAAACGTCACCAACGTTGGCACACATTGAAGATGCACAGCCTCGTTACGAGCCCTATAGCCGCGCAGGAAACAGCAATTACACCGTTCTCGGTAAAGACTATGAAGTGCTCAAAGCGCCTGAAGCGTTTTCTGAAACAGGCATTGCGTCTTGGTATGGCGAAAAATTCCACGGCCACAAAACGTCAAACGGCGAAATTTACGACATGTACTCCATGTCCGCTGCGCATAAAACATTGCCGATCCCAAGCTACGTCGAAGTTGAAAACACCAGCAATGGTAAAAAAGCCATTGTACGCGTGAATGACCGCGGTCCTTTTCATGAAGGTCGCGTGATTGATTTAAGCTATGCGGCTGCATCGAAATTAGACGTACTAAAAACGGGAACCGCACCTGTAAAAGTGACCTTACTCAAAATTGGCAAACCTACTGATGATACAGAGTGGCAAGGTGCACGATTAAACCGTTACTTTGTACAATTGGTGGCTATCTCGGACCAAATGAAAGCAACCAAAGCGGCTGAAACATTTGCAAAACAATTTGATTTGCCAACCGACATTCGCCAATCAGGAAACGTGTATCGCGTTCGCCTAGGCCCATTTTACGACTATGATCAAACGCAAAATGCGGCGATGAAAGCTCGCGAGCAGCAAATAAATGAGGCATTTATTGTTGCAGAACCGATTGCAGGTGAACTGTCGCAAAAATAGAATGTCATTAATTAGTAAGTTGTTGTAACCCTGTCTGACACTTAATCAGCCGATCTGATATAGTGTTGCCAGTTTTGACTAGAGAAATACCAAGTAAGTACCTAAAACTATGAATAAATCATCCTCTTTGTTGCGCTCTTTAGTCTTATCGACTGCCGTTTTAGCATCCGCATCAGCGGTCGCTGCGCCTTCCGTTGTCCCAGATGCCCCGCAGATCGCTGCGAAAGGCTACGTATTGATGGACTACAACTCGGGCAAAGTCCTTGCCGAGAACAATGCCTACGAGCGTTTAAACCCTGCTAGCTTGACCAAGATGATGACCAGCTATGTCATCGGCCAAGAAGTGGAACGTGGCAACATCAGCCTCGAAGACGACGTTGTGATCAGTAAAAACGCATGGGCGAAAAACTTCCCAGGCAGTTCAAAAATGTTTATTGAAGTGGGCACAACAGTCTCTGTTGCCGACTTGAACCGAGGCATCATCATCCAATCAGGTAACGATGCCTGTGTTGCTATGGCTGAACACGTGGCCGGATCTGAAGATTCATTTGTCGACCTGATGAATGGTTGGGCGAAAACACTGGGCATGAAAGATACCCATTACGCCAACTCACACGGCCTTGACCATGATGAGCTTTACTCAACGCCTTATGACCTTGCGCTACTAGGCCAAGCCTTGATTCGTGATGTTCCTGAAGAGTATCGCATCTACGAAGAGAAATCGTTCACTTACAACGGCATCACCCAATACAACCGTAACGGTCTACTTTGGGATAAGAGCATGAACGTTGATGGCATTAAAACAGGCCATACCGACAAAGCGGGTTACAACCTTGTCAGCTCTGCGACTGAAGGCAAAATGCGTCTTATCGCGGTTGTGATGGGCACCAACAGTGCAAACGCTCGTAAAGCTGAAAGTAAAAAACTGCTTAACTACGGTTTCCGTTTCTTCGAAACTGTCGCACCGCACAAAGCGAACGAAACATTTGTGACTGAGAAAGTCTGGATGGGCGACACTGACCAAGTGGCTTTGGGTGTATCAGAAGATACCTACGTAACCCTGCCACGCGGTAAAGCACGTGACTTGGAAGCAAGCTTTGTTCTCGAGAAAACGCTTGAAGCACCCATCGTCAAAGGCGACGTTGTGGGTAAGCTTTACTACCAAGTTGATGGCGAAGACATCGCGGAATATCCACTGGTTGCGTTGAATAACGTACAAGAAGGTGGTTTGTTCAGCCGCTTGATGGACTACATCATCATGTTCTTCAAGAGCTTGTTCTAAGTTCGCTCAGAAAGAACATTAGCAATTTCAAAAGGCAGCCGATGGCTGCCTTTTTATTTTGATTCTTCGTCCCCATATAAAAAGAAATCACGGGGTTTTACATCGTCTTGTTTTCTGTTAACAGGACGATTACTATGCTCCCCAATTCACAAATCGTGATCATAAGCACAAAAGATAGACGCCCAGAGAGTGTATTTGGCGTCCAGCCTGGAGTAGAAAATGCAAGAGCAACCAAAACTAAAAGACCTGCTGGAGTTCCCATGTAAGTTCACTTACAAAGTCATGGGCTACGCCAAACCAGAACTTACAGATCTGGTTTTGGAAGTTATCCAGCGTCACGCACCGGGTGACTACACCCCAAGCGTAAAACCAAGTGGCAAAGGCACATACAACGCGGTATCTGTCTCTATTACAGCCACTTCTATCGAACAAGTTGAAACGCTGTATAAAGAACTGGGTGACATTGAAATTGTACGCATGGTTCTCTAACCAGCTGTTACCATTCTGAAATACCCTTACTGACGGCGGCTGTTAATTCAGCCGCCACTCATTATAATGCTGGAGAGAAGGCCGACATATTCAGCCAATCTCAGACTCAGTCCACATCTTTACCAATTCAACGCGAAGCAGGTGCCAATTTGCAGCAGAACCGTCTTATCATCAGACAACTTGGGTTGCAGCCATACGAACCTATCTTGCAAGCTATGCATACATTTACTGACGAACGCGACAGTGATACATGCGATGAAATTTGGTTGGTAGAGCATGAGCCTGTGTTTACACAAGGCCAAGCGGGCAAAGCAGAACATTTATTGGCAACGGGTGACATACCCGTTGTACAGAGTGATCGTGGTGGACAAGTAACGTACCATGGTCCCGGTCAGCAAGTGGCATACATACTGATCGACCTAAAACGAAACAAAATGGGCGTGCGCGAGCTGGTCACTCATATCGAAAACACCGTTATCGATACACTGGCTCACTTTGACATCGAATCAAACGCACGTCCTGATGCGCCAGGCGTCTATGTGAAAGACACAAAAATATGCTCACTGGGTCTTCGTATCCGTCGAGGATGTTCTTTCCACGGCCTCGCGCTCAACGTAAACATGGATCTTTCTCCCTTCCTGCGTATCAACCCATGTGGTTATGCGGGGATGGCGATGACGCAAACTGTCGATCTTGGTGGCCCAGCCTCGTTGGCTGAGTTAAACCCAGTGTTAGTAGATAAACTGACTTCGCACCTCGGTTACGATCAGGTCGAGTCCCTAACAGAAAGCAATCAATTATGAGCAAACCGATCCAGATGGAACGCGGCGTGAAATACCGCGATGCAGACAAAATGGCGCTCATCCCGGTCAAGAACATGCCGACCGAGAAAAAAGAGATGCTGCGCAAGCCCGAGTGGATGAAGATAAAACTTCCTTCTGACAGCAAACGTATTCAGGAAATTAAGTCTGCATTGCGTAAAAACAATCTGCATTCTGTCTGTGAAGAAGCGTCTTGCCCAAACTTGGCGGAGTGTTTCAACCACGGCACAGCCACGTTCATGATTTTGGGTGCGATTTGTACTCGCCGCTGCCCATTCTGTGACGTTGCCCATGGTCGTCCAAACGCTGCTGATGAAAATGAGCCAGCGAAACTGGCAAAAACCATCAGCGACATGAAGCTGAAATACGTGGTGGTCACCTCCGTTGACCGTGACGACTTGCGTGACGGTGGTGCAAAACACTTTGCTGACTGTACCCGTGAAATTCGTGCTTTGAACCCAGAAATCCGTATCGAAACCTTGGTACCTGATTTCCGTGGTCGCATGGAAACCGCACTTGAGTTGCTAAAAGACAACCCACCTGACGTGTTCAACCACAACTTAGAAACTGCGCCGCGCCTTTACCGTAAAGCGCGTCCAGGTGCGAACTACAAGTGGTCGCTCGAACTGTTGAAGAAATTTGGTGAAATGCACCCGAACGTGCCAACCAAATCTGGCGTCATGATGGGCTTAGGCGAGACCAAAGAAGAGATCGTCCAAGTCCTGAAGGATTTGCGCGAGCACGGCGTGACCATGCTGACATTGGGCCAATACCTTGCCCCAAGCCGTCACCACTTGCCGGTTGAACGTTACGTGCCACCTGAAGAGTTCGACGAGCTACGTGATATCGCGTTAGAGCTAGGCTTCACACACGCTGCGTGTGGTCCGTTTGTACGCTCTTCTTACCATGCAGACCTGCAAGCACAGGGCGTGGAAATCAAATAAGTCGCTTTAACTGACTTTTGAATAAATAGCGCCGAGTATCTACTCGGCGTTTTTGTTTTCCCTGCTCTTGCTGCTCTATCTGCACTTCCTGCTCTATCTGCACTTCCTGCTCTCCCTGCAATCATACTGCCACGGATTTCCAAAATGGAAACACCGCCTTCTCATCATATCAATAGTGGAAAAACCCTTATTCACAATAAAATAAACCCAAATTAAAGTAGGGTCTTTTCCATGAACAACAACCTATCTGAAATGCAGCAACGTTTTTACGACATCATCAACAACCCAAGTCTTTCACCAAAGCAAAAGAACCAGTTTCTTGCGCTAGAAGCAGAAGCTAGCCTGCCTTACCTGTCAATCACAGACAGCATCGAGCAAGCGATGAAGGATGGTGTGATTTGTGACATGTTCGAAGGCCATGCCCCCTTCAAACCACGTTACGTGCTGCCAGATTACGCGAAGTTCTTGTCGCAAGGTTCTGAACACCTAGAACTTGCGCCAGCGGAAAACCTTGATGATGCACTGAACATGCTAAACATCATCTACCATCACGTTCCATCAGTGACCAATATCCCTGTGTATGTTGGCCAGCTTGATGACGTGTTGATGCCGTATGTAGGCACGCTGACAGAAGAAGAGATCTACGAGAAGATCAAACGCTTCTGGATCATGCTTGACCGCACCCTGCCTGATGCCTTCATGCACGCGAACATTGGCCCTGCTGACAACATCATCTGTCGTACCATCCTGCGCGTTGATGCTGAACTAAAACAAATCGCGCCAAACCTGACGTTCATGTATGACCCTGCTGTCACGCCAGACGATCTTCTTCGTCACGCCACCAGCAACATCTGTGAATGCAGCAAGCCACACATTGCAAACTACCCAATGCATGCTGGCGCTTACGGTGACAAGCGATTCGGCATTGTGAGCTGCTACAACTCACTGCCATTGGCTGGCGGTTCAAACACTTTAGTGCGCATGAACCTAAAAGAAGCGGCAAGCAAAGCAACCAACAGCGACGATTTCATCAACCGTGTTCTGCCAACCTACAGCAAACTGATGGTTGAACTGATGGATGTACGCAGCACGTACCTGCATGAATCATCAAACTTCTTCACCAACTTCCTTGCGACTGAAGGACTGATTGAAGAAAGCCGATTTGCGCCAATGTTCGGTATCTACGGCATGGCTGAGGCTGTAAATACCTTGTTCGAAAAAGACGGCAAGCAAGGCAAGTACGGTCACGACATCAGCGCTAACGAATTGGGCCACGCAATTTCCGCGAAACTGGCGGCTTTGGTTGACGAAAACCCAGTCAAACATGGTTACAACGGTAAAGCACTTTTGCACGCACAAGGCGGTATCAGCCTAGATTTGGACGCAACCCCTGGCGTGCGTATTCCTTACGGTACTGAACCAGACCCAGTGACTTACGTGCATGCAACTGCGGGTCACCACAAGCACTACACCTCAGGCATCAGCGACATTCTGACGATTGATGAGACGGTAAAGTCAAACCCAGAAGCGATGTTCAACCTGTGTAAAGGCGCAATCAATTCAGGCTATCGTGAATTCACCGCGAACGTTGCATCAAACGATTTGGTTCGCGTCACAGGCTACATGATCAAACTGTCCGATATCGCGAAGTTTGATGACGAAGGTTCACGTAAGAACACCACGTGGTTGGGTGCAGAAGCATCGAAAAATACCGGTATTCTGAACCGCGCACCACGCGTCGTGAGCTTTGAATCAACGCCGATTTACAAATAATTACCGCTCATCGTTAAAGAGACCAAGAGAATGTCAGTCAAGCCAACGCAAAACGAAGCACTGGTCAGTCGTATTCTGACATTCTCTTGTGTTGATGGGCCGGGTAACCGTTTGGTGGTGTTTTTGCAGGGGTGCAATTTCGATTGCATCACGTGCCATAACCCGCACACCATCAATCACTGCACACATTGCGGTGATTGTGTGAAAAGCTGTCCAAGTGATGCCCTTTCCATTGCCTCACAGCAAAACGGCCCAAAGCAGCGTGTCATCTGGCACGCTGACAAGTGCACACATTGCGATCTTTGCATCGATGTGTGTCCAGACAAGTCCAACCCGAAAATCGTCAGCTACAGTGTGGATGACATGCTCGCGTTGATCCGCCAGCACCACTTTTTCCTCAATGGCATCACCATTTCAGGTGGTGAAGCGACACTGCAACTGCCTTTCATTATCGCGCTGTTCAAAGCGGTGAAATCCGATCCTGATCTTGCACACCTTACCTGCTATATCGACAGTAACGGTTCGCTATCACGCACGGGTTGGGAGCGCGTTTCCCCCTACCTTGATGGTGCCATGATCGATCTCAAAGCATGGCAATCAGACACGCATTTGTGGCTCGTCGGTCGAGATAAGCATCGCGTTATCGACACCATTGATTACTTGGCTACGCAGAACAAACTGCATGAAGTGCGTTTGCTGCATATACCGGGGAAAAGCGATTTGGATACCGAAGTCGATGCGGTAGGCGATTACCTCAACCCCCTGCCTAAAGAGGTAAAGATCCGCCTCAACGCGTTTCAACATCACGGTGTGATTGGTGAAGCGCTGACGTGGGAGAAATGCAGTGAAACCGAGATGAACCGCTTTCATAATTTACTGTTTTCGAAGATCAATCGCCCCATGCAATTACCGACGATTTACACCTAACTCTTTGCCGTGTCGCCAATCAGTTGATCATGCAGCCAGCGGCACGCTGGGTTGTTCAAACTCACGGTATTCCACACCAAGCTATACGCCACTTGTCCGTAATCAAACGGCAAGGTTTTTGCCACCAGCCCTTTTCCTTGTAGCGCCGTTTCAGCCCAACGCTTCGAGCACGTAAACAAATACGGCGAGTGCTGACACATTAATGCCGCCGAACCGAAATCCGCCACCATGGTCGCAATGTTTCTTGCACCATGTCGCTGCGTGAGTGTCTGCTCAAAGTAAGGTTCCGCCAAGTCTTTGTCGATCACACGAATATGCCGATAACTCAAGTATTTCTCTATCGTCAGCTCACCCTTGGCAAGCGGATGATGGTGATTCATCAAGCAGACCATTTCATCATTCAGAATCGCTTTCCACACCAAGTTCTTGCTGTGTGTCGGTGGCTGGCTGATATCATGAGGCAGCAGCAGAAAATCGATCTTCCCGCTCAGTAATGCCTCAAAACTGAATTGTTCTTTGGTGGAGATCACTAACTGAGCATGGTCACTCAACTGCTGAGAAATGCTCCCAAGCTGCGGGGCGAAAAGCTCAAACGTACTTTCACGCATCGACAAGGAAAGCGTACCCGTAAACGTCTCTGGCGCAAACTCGCCTTGTTGAAATATACCGTTAATGTTCGACAGCACATTGTGGATAGCTGGCCCAATGCTCAAGGCATATTGCGTAGGGGCGAGTTGATTACCTGTGCGGAAGAAAAGCTCATCGTTCAGCTGTGTTTTAAGCTGCGCCAATGCCTTGCTGACGCTCGATGGCGTGACACACAATATGTTGGCTGTCGCCGTCACGCTATGCGTCATCAAGAGCACATGCATCACGGTTAAGTGTTTAACGCTAATACGGGAAAGGGTCGCGTAATCCATCGAAGGTCATCATCATTTAAACAATCACGGCATAGCGTAGCGCTAAACCTTCCCTAGAGGTAGAGATATGCCTAAGTAACGTGGGGATATACAAGCGCCAGACACAAAAAAGGCGCTGAATCAGCGCCTTTTACTTCGATAATCCACTTCCCGATTATGGGCGAGACAGGTAATCCGCTTTACCTACCCATTTGTAGGTTGTCAGCTCCTCTAAGCCCATAGGGCCGCGAGCATGAAGCTTCTGAGTAGACACAGCAACTTCTGCGCCTAAACCGAACTGAGCGCCGTCTGTGAAGCGTGTAGAGGCATTCACGTAAACAGCAGCAGAGCCTGCGCCATTGATGAAAGCTTCAGTCGCGATCAAATCGTTGGTCAAGATCGCATCTGAGTGACTCGCATTGTGCTCACGCATGTGGGCAAGTGCGCCGTGAACATCAGCAACCAATGCCACACCTAGCGTGTAGCTCAGCCATTCCGTGTCGAAATCACCGTCGCCCGCTTCTTGCAGATCCGCCACACTGTTCAGTAATGGCAGCGCCGCTTTCTCAGCAACCACTTTCAACTTGTTGTCGTTGAGGAGCGGTGTCAGCTTTTCAAACAATGCAGCCGCAATGTCTTTGTTCACCAGCAAAGTATCCAGTGCGTTACACGCTGAAGGGCGCTGCGCTTTCGCGTTGATGATCAAATCCAACGCACGATCGAGATCCGCGGTTTTATCCACGTACATATGACTAATGCCAAAGCCACCGATGATCACTGGGATGGTGCTGTTCTCTTTACACATTTTGTGCAAGCCCGCACCACCACGAGGAATAATCATGTCCACGTAATCGTCAAGACGAAGCAATTCGCCTACCAGTTCACGATCCGGTTTTTCAATGTACTGAACAGACGATGCAGGCAAGTTGGCTTTTTCAAGCGCGGTTTGAATGACCTTCACCAACTCAACATTTGAGTGGAAGGTTTCACGGCCACCACGAAGAATGCTCGCATTGCCAGTTTTCAGGCACAGAGACGCGATATCAATCGTCACGTTAGGTCGTGCTTCATAAATCACGCCAATAACGCCAATGGGCTCACGACGGCGGCTCAACGTCATGCCGTTTTCCAGCACTTTACAATCCATTTCGCTGCCGACGGGGTCAGGCAGAGAAATGACATTGCGCACGTCTGCGGCAATGCCCGCCAAACGTGATTCGTTGAGTAATAGACGATCAAGCATGGCGTCGGGCAAACCTGCCTCTCTGCCTGCATCAATGTCTTTTGCGTTCGCCGCTAAAATCGCCGCTGCGTTCGCCTCGAGTTCATCAGCGATCACTGCCAGCGCGTGGTTCTTTTGCGCTGTTGGTGCCGTTGCCAATGCATATGCAGCATCTTTCGCTGCACGTCCCATGCTCTGTAAACTGGTTGTTTGCAGACTCATTATCGCCTCTATTGCTTCGTCCTTTTCGACTGCGGAACACCCGCAATCGGATTAATCTGTTACGACCAAATCATCGCAATGAATCGCGACAGGTCCATGTGCGTAACCCAGAATATCTTGAATGTCTTGGCTGTGTCGACCCGCGATCGCACTCAAGTCTTTGCTTGAATAACGACAAATACCGCGAGCGAGCTGCTTACCGTGCTGATCGCATATGCGCGCAACGGCACCGCGATCGAACGATCCTTTCACTGACACGATGCCTTTTGATAGCAAACTACTGTGGCGCTCAACAACAGCAGAAGCCGCGCCCGCATCAATGATGATGTCGCCCGCTGGCGGAGGACCAGCCAAGATCCAACGCTTACGGCTTTCTAACGGTGACTCAAGCGGCAGGAAGCGTGTGCCCGCCGGCTGGCCGTTTACCACGTGTTGAATCACTTCAGGGCGGCTACCCGCTGCAATGGTCACTTCAATGCCAGCACGGCGCGCCACGTCAGCGGCTTGCAACTTGGTCGCCATGCCGCCTGTGCCTAATCCACTGACACTGCCGCCAGCGAGCTGGTGTAGGGTTTCATCAATGGTGTGCACTTCACGAATCAGTTCGGCATCAGGGTTTGAGCGTGGATCAGCGGTAAACAATCCCGGCTGATCGGTCAAAAGAAGCAGTTTGTCTGCTTCGGCAAGAATGGCGACCAGTGCAGATAGGTTGTCGTTGTCTCCCACTTTGATCTCAGCGGTCGCAACGGCATCGTTTTCATTCACAACGGGAACAATGTTGTTGTCGAGTAAGGCTTGAAGCATATCGCGCGCATTTAAATAGCGCTCACGATCATCAAGGTCAGCACGGGTTAACAACATCTGACCGATGTGGATACCATAAATGTCGAACAGGCTTTCCCACTCTTGAATAAGACGGCTCTGCCCCACAGCAGCAAGCATTTGCTTGTTGGCAATGGTATTGGCGAGTTTGGGATGATTTAGATGGTGACGGCCCGCTGCGATTGCACCAGACGTAACAACAATGACTTGATGCCCTTGACGAATGAGCATGGCGCACTGACGCACAAGCTCGACAAGATGCGCCCGATCGATTTTGGTCGAGCCACCAGTAAGTACACTGGTGCCGAGTTTGACAACGATGGTCTGGCGATCTTGCTTATCACCAGCATCGGAAGTAACGGATGAAACGTATTCTTGGCCTGACATGATATTGATAACATAAAAGCAAATGAGCTCTTCTTTTATCAATCCCAGACCAAGATAACAAGTGAATAACGCAATCTCGTTACGATTCGAGACAAATCATCCGATTTATGCAGCAGAACCTAATTTTGGTTGCTTAAGTGTTGGAAGCGCGGTGATTTCTAATTGCAATTCACCTTCTACAAAATTACAGATCTTTTTATAAAAAGCATCAAGCGATTCTGTGACTTCTTTATTGCACTTTTTCGGCACATTGTCCGATTGCCACACACCTTCCGTATTGAATTTGCCAAACTTGTACGCATATTCAAAACCGCCCTCTTTTGGCGTTAACTCAAGCCACCAGCCCCAAAATTCACGACTTTCAGGGGGTTTCTTTGCATTCACACAGGCAGACAGACAATCGAAAAAGTAACGTTCTTCGGTTGATTTGTTCTGTCGAAGGTACGGCCCAATTTGGGTAAAACGCGTTAGCAGCCTTCCATGGGATAAGGTTTTGGTTTCTTCAGTCATAGCAAGATCCCTCAAGACGAGTCCAGTCTATTTATAATCAGTCTAATTTTGCTTACGTCGTTAGGCGTACAACTCAGAAATAACCATTTACAAAACTCGCCTAAAGTACGCAATGTTGTTTAACACTTAACCTTACTTATATAACACGCAATCACCAAAAATTCGTGCCTAGAACCTCATGATTATAAATTACGTCTTCATTTCGAGACATTAAGCAGATAATCATCACAAAGTTTTAGCGAACCATTTCATCGTTTCCAGCATTGCTCTGTGATATCCATCGTGAATAGGTTTATTTGGAAGCGTCATCGCTTTACCACCATGGCTATATAGTGCAGCCAATTGATTGTCGGTTTTCGGGCAAACCGGATCGTTTTCCAAATTCAATGCCAATACAGGTACTTTGGTGCGCCTGCCCGTTAGCAAACCTTGGTTTTTGAGCGACAACGCTTGAAGCTGAGTCAGCATTGCATCTGATGCACTGCCTTTCCCCATGCGCGATGCAATGGAATCAAGGTACATAGCGGGAGCCGCATTAAGCTTTTTAATGTCCACCAACATGGCATGAAGCATACCGCCAATGGACACACAGGATTTCACTCGGTTTTGCTCGACGAACGCCATTCTCACCGCAGCATTCGCAGCGAATCGCACACCAAGAAAACCCACACGGTGGTGATCGACCCAAGGCACAGACGCTAACTCATTCAACATGGCTTGATGAAGACGGCTACTATCTTCCGACAGATTCCAATGCGCACTTCGACCAATAGAGGGCATATCAATGGTCAGCATTGCGATGTTTGCAGGGGCAAAATAGGTTTCAAACAACCGCCATAGGTCGGTTTGCAAGCTATCCAAGCCACCACTCACAATTACCACAGGCAAAGGTGAATCGGTATGAGGCAAATACAAGAAGCCTTCCAGCGCTTTACCATCAACCTTCGCAACCACACTCTTTACCTTGTATGGCAATTTGTCGATCGCGGAATGGAATGCCTTATTGGCTAACGTTTCAGCTTGAAGCGCCAAGGTATCTCCTTTGAGGTGAGGGTACCCTGCAATGCTGAAATAGGTGCTCGTTCGCAGCCACGCATTCGCAGCAGCTTCTTTGCTTCCTTTTTCGTCATATTCCTGTGCGATGCGTTGCTGACGCATCCCAGATTGCGTCCATTCATACGCCCAATTTCCTGAGCGATAGCCCACCACCGTATCTAGCTGGTTGTCATGGGTTCTATCATTGTCAGATGCGGCAATGCGCGCCAAGGTCTCTTCCATATCAATAGGATCGACGCCTTGCCAAACCCATTGAGGACGGCGTAACACGCGATACCAATGGCTATCACTGTCACCATCAATCGCATTATTCGATTCTTTTTTCGCTTTGGTGGTAGAGCCTACAATGGTCGATGTTTCTCTGGCGAATTTAGTGTGTTTGAAGAGTTTTACGGAAAGGTTTTCGGAATCGGATGTGCTCACGGAACCACCCCTAATGTCGATGATTTAACTGGCATTAGTGTAAACCATGAGAGGAAGAAAGCTACAGAGCAGTTCTTGATATTGCGGTTTCAAGTAGAAACCAAGGAAAGTAACGAGAAACCCCGGGAAAATGCACAAGACTTACCATGTGCTAAATAGATAAAATATCAACACATACAAAAAAGCCCCTTTCGGGGCTTTTTCACTATCACATCGCACTAAGTAATATTAGCGCTTAGCAACAGGCTCAACAAACGTGACGCCCATGTCCCATGGTTGCTCAATCCAGCAATCCTGAGCAATGTCGACAACGTAATCGTCGACAAGGTGTTTACCTGCTGGTTTCGCACACACGGTCACGAATTTCGCTTTTGGGTACATTTCACGGATCACTTCTGCAGTGCCGCCAGTATCAACCAAATCGTCAACCACGATGAAGCCTTCGCCGTCACCTTCAGCTTTTTTGATAACACGCATATCACGCTGGTGATCATGGTCATAGCTAGAAATGCACACAGTATCAACGTGACGAATGCCTAGCTCACGAGCAAGAATCGCAGCAGGTACAAGACCTCCACGACTTACTGCAATAATCCCAGTCCATTGCTCTGCAGGTAACAATTTTTCAGCCAGTTGGCGGGTATACATTTGCATGTTGTCCCACGTGATAACAAACTTGTTGCTCATTTTAAAGAACCTCAGTGGCGACGGTCGCCATTTAACTCACAGATTTAATTGCGGCGTATTGTGGCTTACATAACAAATTTCAGCAAGAACAGCGCAGCAAGAACCCAAATACTAATAGGTACATCACGTCCTTTACCACTAAACGCTTTGATTGCGCAGTAAGAGATAAAGCCCAAGCCGATGCCGTGTGCGATTGAGTAGGTCAATGGCATCATCAAGCACACCACAACAACCGGTGCCGCTTCTGTCAGATCACGCCAGTTAACGCTCACCAAGCCAGACATCATAAGAATGGCAACGTAAAACAATGCACCCGCTGTCGCATAGGCTGGCACCATACCCGCCAATGGCGAGAACATCAGTGCTAACAAGAACAAGATGCCGACGACGACTGCAGTCAAACCAGTACGACCACCCGCAGCAACACCCGACACACTTTCAATGAATGACGTGGTGTTTGATGTACCCAAAACAGCACCTACTGTCGTTGCAGTACTGTCTGCCAATAGTGCGCGGTTCAAGCGAGGAAGTTTGCCGTCTTTGTCCATCAATTCAGCTTTAGTAGCAACACCGACCAATGTGCCCGCTGTATCAAACAAATCCACAAACAAGAAGGCGAAAACAACCGAAATCATGGCAACATCAAATGCACCAGACAGGTCCATCTGCATGAAAGTAGGCGCGAGGCTTGGCGGCGCAGAAACGATACCTGCGTATTGCACATTGCCCGAAACAACCGAAATGGCCGTCACGATCAAGATAGCAATCATTACCGCGCCTTTAATGCCGCGATTGACCAAACCAATTGTCAGGAAGAAGCCCAAGGCTGCCATTGCAGGTGCGAACGCTGATAGATCGCCCATTGACACCAAGGTCGCAGGGTGCGCAACAACGATGCCAGAGTTCTGCAACGCGATAAGCGCCAAGAACATACCGATACCTGCTGAAATGCCCGTGCGTAAAGAGAGAGGTATAGAGTTTATGATTAACTCACGGACTTTAAACAGGCTCAACGCAATAAAGCAAAGACCAGAAAGGAACACAGCACCTAAAGCCACCTGCCATGAGTATCCCATTTGGAATACAACCGTGTAGGTAAAAAAGGCGTTCAAGCCCATACCTGGTGCTTGTGCTACCGGGTAATTAGCAACGAGACCCATCACGAAACAGCCGATCGCCGCAGCCAAACAGGTCGCAACAAACACAGCGCCGCGATCCATGCCTGTTTCAGATAAGATGGCTGGGTTAACAAAGATGATGTAAGCCATCGTCAGGAAAGTGGTTAAACCTGCAATAACTTCGGTGCGTATATCAGTACCTTGCTCTTTTAATTTAAAAAGACGCTCAAGCATGGCTTTCGTTCCTTGGAAAGTGAGTGTGTCTGCCAATATTACGCAAACGTTTGGCTAAACGTTTGCGTCTGAATTTGACGCGAATCTTACTCGCCAATTATCGAAATTTCCAGCGTGAATTAAGTCACACTGACTTCAACTGTTGATGAATCAATCAGAGACACATCATATCGGCGAATTTTTGTCGCATAAGCTCAATACTAGAGCCAAAAATCGATGATTAAATAGACAGATGAGAAATTTGAGATATGCATAAACTCAACATCAAAAGAATGAGAAGCCTGCCGATAGCTTTGACAAAACGAGAGAAAATGAAGACAAAAAAAACGCCACTATTTTAGCGGCGTCAGATTAAAACGTGGTTTCCAAATTAGAAACGAAATATCTGTATAGCGGGGGATGTATCAAATCGTGCAAGTCATCTTACTTGCGTTTATACCCGAACGGTGCCGGATATTTAAAATTACCAGTGAACACAGAACCAGTGTTCCAGTAGCGACATGCAGAATTACCTTTCATTCGGATTACCTCAAAAAATTTTCGTGAGAATGCAGCTTTAGTAAAGCTCGGTTCCATGGAGACGAAAATTTCGGGCTTATCCTTAAACATTGAAAGCGCATGGCTATGTTCTTGGGCGTCTTGCCCTTTCTTGAACGATGGGATAATAGACGACTCGAGGTTTAATTACAAACAAAAACGAGATCCGAGTCACAAAAAATTGCAATTGCAACCTAAAGGTAATTAAGGCACAGAAACGACATGCAACAGATGTTTACAAAATGTTATACGGTGCATAATTTAACGTACTAGTGTTGCTAAAGTGATAATTAATTGAAAATGTAGACCAATTAATAACAATATCGATAGGTCAGGATTGCATTATGGTTATCAATGCCATTCGAAACATAAAAATACGTAGTAGACTTTTCACGCTTGTCACCGTCACACTTCTCGCAATGCTCCTCCCAATTTATTTATTCGCAACGAGTAATTATCAAAACCTGATGTCTTTCAAACGAGGGGAAACTCAAGTTTTGGTTAACAGTGGCCATAGCCTGATCAACCACTATTATGAACGCTACCTAAGGGGAGAATTGAGCGAACCTGAAGCAAAGCAAGATGCACTCAATGCTATTTCATCACTCCGATATGACAACGGTAACTATTTTTGGATTAACGATTCAACACCCAAAATGGTACTTCACCCTATTAAGCCGAATCTCAATGGTAAGGACTTAAGAAACTTCAAAGATAAAGCAGACAAAAAGCTGTTTGTTGAAATGGCAAATGTTGCTCAACGATCTGGCGAAGGGTTCGTTAATTACTATTGGAGCAAGCCAAACGCCGATGTGCCAGTGGAAAAAGTCTCGTACGTTAAGCTATTTGAACCGTGGGGTTGGATTTTAGGCACCGGTATCTATGTTGATGACGTCAATGAAGCTTTTGCAAGTGAACTCACTAAGTTATTGCTCGGCGTCGGCATCATCCTATCCATCGTTCTAACAATCAGTGTCGCGATTGGACATTCCATCGTTGAACCGAGCACAGAAACCGCAAAGGCATTGAAAAACATCTCCAGTGGCGATGGAGACCTTACCCATAAATTATCGGTAAATGGTAAAGATGAACTAAGCCAAATAGCACGCTTCTTTAACCGATTCATCGATCAAATTCGCGCCATTGTCGGAGACATCAATCCTGTTTCAGATACCATTTCTCATTCAGCAAATGAAATGACACGCTTATCGAGATCGTCAGAAACATTGGCGAATCAACAAAACGTCGAACTAGAAAGCATTGCCGCAGCCGTCAATGAACTTCTCGCCAGCAACCAAGAAATTGCTACCTCATCTGCCAATGCAGCAGAAGAAGCCAGCAATGCCGCACAGCAATGTCATGCCGGCAAGAATGTCATTAATGATATGAACCAACAAATGAACGTTATGGTTGACTCACTCCGAGCTGCAAGTGGTGAGGCGAATTTACTTTCCGACGATTCAAAAAACGTCGGCAAGGTGCTCGATGTCATTAGAACAATTGCCGAGCAAACCAACTTGCTCGCATTGAACGCTGCAATTGAAGCAGCTCGAGCCGGAGATCAAGGTCGCGGATTTGCCGTCGTTGCAGACGAAGTGAGAACCCTCGCTATTCGTACACAACAAAGCACCGATGAAATTGAAGAGATCATCACTAACCTACAATCCCGCGCCTCTTCACTTAACAACGCTATCAGCAATACTCAATCTTTGTCAGAAACCACATCTACTCACAACCACGATGTGCTGAACGCATTGAACGAAATCGACACGAAAGTGAGCGAGATTACGCAAATAAACAATGCTATAGCGTCATCATGCGGACAACAAGCGGTCGCGACAGAAGAGATCAATGTGAACCTGCACGGACTCGTCGATAAAGGAAAGCAAACAGTTGACCAGAGTAAAGATTTAACCGAGCAAAGCATGGCACTTTCAGCGGTCAGCGTTCAACTTAAAAGTGCGATGGCACAGTTCAAGGTATAGCGTTTCACTAAAGATATAGTGGTATGCTTTTAACAAAGCATACTTTAACGTTACAAATTCTGATATTTTAACGGCATACAGCATAAGCTGTATGCCGTTTCTTTTTTTGTTTTATTTTGGAGATAGCCTGTGTCTGAGATCAGTCAATTGTCCCCGCAGCCTGTATGGCAGTTTTTCGATAAGATTTGTTCTATTCCTCATCCTTCCAAGCATGAGGAGCAACTTGCTCAATACATCATTGAATGGGCTCAGCAGGAAGGTCTTGCGGTGCGTCGTGACGACGTAGGTAACGTCTTTATCAAAAAAGCAGCCACCCCCGGCATGGAAAATCGCAAAGGCGTCGTACTTCAAGCGCACATCGACATGGTGCCGCAGAAAAATGAAAACACCGACCACGACTTCACTGTCGATCCGATTCGTCCATATATCGATGGCGAATGGGTCACCGCTGACGGCACAACGCTTGGCTCAGACAATGGCATGGGCATGGCGGCATGTCTTGCGGTGCTGGCATCAAAAGACGTAGAACACGGCCCACTCGAAGTGCTCCTGACTATCGATGAAGAAGCAGGCATGACGGGCGCGTTTGGATTACAAGAAGGGTGGTTAGAGGGCGACATCCTTTTGAACACCGATTCTGAACAAGAAGGCGAAGTGTACATGGGATGTGCTGGCGGCGTAGACGCAGCCATCACCTTCGCACTCGAGCGAGAAAACTTACCTTCGGGTTACGTTGCCAAAACGCTGCAAATCAAGGGCCTGAAAGGGGGTCACTCAGGTTGTGATATTCATACTGGCCGTGCGAACGCAAACAAATTGTTAGGTCGCTTTCTGGCAGGCCATAGCGAAGAGCTGGGTCTTCGCATTGTGTCTGTGCGTGGCGGTACACTGCGTAACGCTATCCCTCGTGAAGCATTTGCAGACGTTGCCGTTCCCGAAGAAAACGTTGAAAAGCTGGCATCATTGTTCGGCTACTATGAGCAACTGCTGAATCAAGAATTAAGTGCCATCGAAACAAATTTGTCACTGTCCATCATCGAAGCAGATGTAGGTCAGCAAGCACTTACCTCTTCCGTTCAATATCGCATCATTGCGGCGATCAATGCATGTCCAAATGGCGTGATTCGCATGAGCGATGACATTGAAGGCGTGGTTGAAACG
The DNA here is from genome assembly GCF_900115495.1 of Enterovibrio norvegicus DSM 15893. Taxonomy (GTDB): domain Bacteria; phylum Pseudomonadota; class Gammaproteobacteria; order Enterobacterales; family Vibrionaceae; genus Enterovibrio; species Enterovibrio norvegicus. The sequence continues at coordinate 79,958 of NZ_FOWR01000015.1, forward strand.
TCACTTAACCTTGGCGTCATCACGACCGAGCAATCCTCCATGACGCTGCTATGCCTCATTCGTTCTTTGGCGGACAGCGGCCGTAGCTATGTTGAAAGCATGCTTCGTTCATTGGGTGAGTTGGCGGTTGCTGACGTGGCATTCTCCGGCGCATACCCTGGTTGGAAGCCTGATCCTGACTCGGAAATCATGAAAGTGTTCCGCAGTACTTATGAAGGCATTTACGATCGCGTTCCTAACATCATGGTGATTCACGCAGGCCTAGAGTGTGGTCTGTTCAAAGAACCGTACCCGAACATGGACATGATTTCGTTTGGCCCAACCATCAAATTCCCGCATTCGCCAGACGAGAAGGTAAACATTGAAACCGTCGGTCTGTTTTGGGAGCAAATGGTCGCCATGCTTAAAGCTATCCCAATGAAAGCATAATCCATACCTAAACACCCAATAGCAAAAGGGCACATAACGTGCCCTTTTTATGACCAATCAAAACTGAGCTGGGAGGCCTTACTGTCGTCAGTTGCAATCAACCCCACAGATAAACCAATCAGGCGCACCCCTCGTCCATTCTGTCGCGATAGCGCTTCTAATAGCAGTTCAGGAAAAGCTTCTTCATCATATTTCCACTGACGATGTTCCACCGTCGTTTGCTGAAAATCAGAAAACTTGAGCTTTACGCCCTGCCTAGCAATCAACAAATCCGGACACACTCGCTTCAGACGGGTTTCAAGTTCTTCGTAAAGCGATGCCATCACGTCCATGCACTCCGATTCCGTTTGAATATCTTCGGGCAAGGTTCTTTCGACGCCGACGGACTTTCTTACGCGATGTGTTTCTACCTCTCGCTCATCGATGCCATGACAACGATTCCAAAGCGATTGACCAAACTTACCAAAGCGAGAGAGCAATGTGTTTTTGTCGTAGGCTTGAACGTCTTCGCCTTTATAGAGCCCCATCTCATGAAGCTTTGCCAGCGTCACTTTTCCCACGCCAGGAATTTTTTCCAACGGTAGGGTTTTGACGAATGCCGCCACACCATCAGGCGTGATCACGTACTTTCCATCGGGTTTATTCAGGTCTGAGGCGACCTTAGCGATAAATTTAATCGGAGCAATGCCCGCTGACGCCGTTAAGCCAAGTTCTCGCTTAATGGTCTGGCGAATATCTTCCGCAATAAGAGTGGCAGAGCCTTGGAAAAGTAAGCAGTCACTTACATCCAAATAAGCTTCATCGAGTGATAAGGGCTCTATTTTGTCTGTGTAGCGTTCGAAAATGGCACGTATTTGCTGTGATACGCTTTTGTATTTGGCCATTTCACCGCGCACAACCGTAAGTGTCGGACACAGTTTTAACGCGTGTGCCGTCGCCATGGCAGAGCGCACACCAAACTTACGGGCTTCGTAATTACACGTAGAAATAACGCCACGCCGTTTTTCTGATCCCCCAATAGCCAAGGGAATACCACGAAGTGACGGGTTGTCTCGCATTTCAACAGCGGCATAAAAACAATCCATGTCGATATGGATAATCTTTTTCATAGCAAGAACGGCCCAAAACACTGTTTAGATAAACAGTGGTAATTATCTGCGCGAAATCGATATGATGCAAGTTTGTCGCCTTAAGAACCTTTCCTCATAGGACATTAGGAACATAACCTCAGATTTCAGACACAAAAAAGGCCGCTCACAGCGACCTTTTAACAAGGTGGAATCGTTAGAGAATCTGATTCTTTTTCCACTCTTCAGCTTTCGCCGCACGTGCTTCGCGCTTTTTACGAGCGTCACAAGGTTCTGGGCAATCACATTCTTTTTCAATGCCGATAGAGCCGAGACCGCCGCAACTGCCGCTGATCGTTTTTCGTTGAACAATGTAACCGATAGACATGCCTGCAATCACAAGCATGAAAACCGAAAACGTTATCAGATATACAGACATTTCATTACCCTTAACGTGTTAGATACTTTTTAAACGCGTCCGATGCGACTTCTTTGAAGCCATTATCCGTCTTTATGATGAAAAATGCGGCAATTTTTTCACTGTTCGCCAGCGTAAGTGCTTTGTCAGGCCCCATCACCATGAAGGCAGTAGAAAAGCCATCTGCCGTCATACATGATTTATCCAAGACAGTGACAGACACCAAGCGGTGATTAATAGGTTTTGCCGTAGCAGGATTAATCGTGTGCGAATAGCGAACACCATTTTCCTCAAAATAGTTTCTGTAATCGCCCGACGTTGCCATTGCCATGTCTCCAGGGGCAATGATCTCTTGAACGGTTTGTTGATCGTCGCTTGGTTTTTCGATCGCAATGCGCCAAGGCTGACCTTCTGCATTCACGCCTTTCAATTGAAGCTCACCGCCAATCTCAACCAGATAGTTACTCAAACCAAGTTCAGCCAGGTAATTTGCAATAACATCCACGCCAAACCCTTTTGCGATCGAGGAAAGATCTACATACAGGTCTGGGTTCGTTTTGATCACAGACATACCATCCACAAAAAGATGATTAATCCCCGTCATCGCACGGCGCTCTGCGACTTGAGCATCGGTTGGAACGCGATCTGGTCTGCCTTCAGGGCCAAAACCCCATAGGTTAACCAAAGGTCCGACAGTGACATCCAGTGCCCCGCCTGACAGTTTATTAATGCGAATCGCTTCACTCATCACCGTCGCCGTATCTTTTGATACCGTAAACGGTGAATCATCTTTGTGTTGGTTAAACTGACTCAGTTCAGACGTTTTACGGTAGGTCGACATTTGGTCATTCACCAACTCCAAACGTTTATCAATTTCCACTTGGATATCAGATGCACTCGGCAATGTCACATCGTTCAAAAACTTAACCGAGTAATAGGTTCCCATTGTGGAACCTGTTAAGTGCGTTTGTTTCGGCGTTTGATCGCAGCCTGCCAGAACCAATAAGGCGCTAACAATAAGACCGGCAGACAACAGGAATTTTTTCATTACTTTATCCGGTTTTGGAAATAGAGGTATTAGAACGCAAAACGTTGCAGCCATACATAGCCATCAACACAACAGCATTCGAATACCAATCACAGTATATATTTAGCGAACATGACGATGTAAATCGAAGACAAATCAGAATGATTTATGGCACTTACACTTTGGTTCTCTTAAATAACTTCTGTGATTGGTATGGTATTTACGCAAAATGGCTGACCCTAAGGCCAGCCATTGTTCTTTCAGACGTGGTGTAAATTAGCCACCGAAGTCATCAAGTAGGATGTTTTCATCTTCAACACCCAGATCTTTCAGCATGCCGATCACAGCCGCGTTCATCATTGGAGGACCACACATGTAGAACTCACAATCTTCAGGCGCATCGTGATCTTTCAAGTAGTTCTCGAATAGCACGTTGTGGATGAAGCCTGTTAGACCTTCCCAGTTATCTTCTGGAAGCGGATCTGACAGCGCACAATGCCACTGGAAGTTAGGGTTCTCTGCTTGAAGACCATCAAAATCTTCCACATAGAACATCTCACGCTTAGAACGTGCACCGTACCAGAAAGACATCTTACGGCTAGACTTCAAACGCTTAAGCTGATCGAAGATATGCGAACGCATTGGTGCCATACCTGCACCACCACCAACGAATACCATTTCAGCGTCAGTGTCTTTCGCGAAGAACTCACCGAATGGACCAGAGATCGTACACTTATCACCTTCTTTCAACGACCAGATGAACGAAGACATGATGCCTGGAGCAACTTCTGGGTTGTTAGGTGGCGGCGTAGCAATACGCACGTTCAGCATGATAATGCCAAACTCTTCTGGGTAGTTAGCCATTGAGTATGCGCGGATAGTTTCTTCGTTAACCTTAGACTCATAACGGAATAGGTTAAACTTGTCCCAATCTTCACGGTACTCTTCTGGTACATCAAAGTCAGCGTACTTAATGTGGTGCGCTGGTGCTTCAATCTGGATGTAACCACCTGCACGGAAAGGTACAGATTCGCCATCAGGGATTTGAAGCTTAAGTTCTTTGATGAAGGTTGCTTTGTTATCGTTAGAGATAACAGCACATTCCCACTTCTTAACACCGAAGATTTCTTCTGGAAGCTCGATGTCCATGTCGATTTTCATTGCAACCTGACATGCTAGACGTTCGCCTTCACGCGCTTCACCTTTGCTGATGTGATCAAGTTCAGTTGGCAGAATATCACCGCCGCCCGATTTGATTTTCACGCGACACTGGCCACAAGAACCACCGCCACCACATGCAGAAGAGACGAATACGCCTGCACCTGCAAGCGCACTTAGCAGCTTGCCGCCAGGCTGTGTAACGATAGCTAAAGAGTCATCGCCGTTTACAGATATGGTGATGTCACCTGATGGTACTAACTTGGATTTGGCGAACAGAATCACCAGTACCAGAGCCAGTACAATTAGAGTAAACATCACTACACCAAGAATAATGTCCATTGACTATTCCTTATTTCGCGGTTTACCCGACTTACAGTTGAACACCGGAGAAAGACATAAAGCCCAGCGCCATCAAACCTACAGTGATGAAGGTAATACCTAGACCACGAAGTGCAGGAGGTACATCTGAGTACTTCATCTTTTCACGAATACCTGCCAGCGCAACAATCGCTAGCATCCAGCCCACACCAGAGCCGAAACCGTAAACCACAGATTCTACGAAGTTGTAGTCACGTTGAACCATGAAAGATACACCACCAAAGATTGCACAGTTAACTGTGATCAATGGAAGGAAGATACCCAATGCGTTGTATAGCGGCGGGAAAAAGCGGTCCAGAACCATTTCTAGGATCTGTACCAAAGCCGCGATAACGCCGATGAAAGTGATGAAGTTCAGGAAGCTAAGATCCACGCCTTCAACAATCGCACCGTTTCTTAGTACAAAGTTGTAAATCAGGTTGTTAACCGGAACGGCCACAGACAGTACTACGATTACCGCAACACCAAGACCGAACGATGTTTTAACTTTCTTAGATACAGCCAAGAAAGTACACATACCTAGGAAGAAAGAAAGTGCCAGGTTTTCGATGAAGATCGAACGGACCAGCAGGCTGATGTAATGTTCCATTACGTCCTTACTCCTTCGCTTCTATTTGTTCAGGTTTGAACGTACGTACAATCCAGATCAGGAAGCCGATCAGGAAGAATGCTGATGGTGCCAGAAGCATCATACCGTTTGGTTGGTACCAACCGCCTTCTGAAGTCAGAGGCAATACAGACATACCAAACAGCTTGCCTGAGCCCAAAAGCTCACGGAAGAAGCCGACAGTAATCAGAACGAAGCCGTAACCCAAACCGTTACCGATACCATCAATGAATGATGGAAGTGGCGCTGATTTCATTGCATATGCTTCAGCACGACCCATTACGATACAGTTAGTGATGATCAGACCAACGAATACAGACAGCTGCTTAGAGATGTCATAAACGTATGCTTTAAGGATCTGGTCAACAACGATTACCAGCGAGGCGATGATCGCCATCTGCACGATAATACGTACTGAGTTAGGGATATGATTGCGAATCGCCGAAACGAACAAGTTAGAGAAAGCGGTAACGAATACTACCGCTAGCGTCATAACAAATGCTGTTTCTAGCTTAGTGGTAACCGCTAGCGCAGAACACACACCTAGCACTTGAAGTGCAATAGGGTTGTTGTCTAGTAGTGGGCCCCACAGATTCTGTTTAAGTTCTTTAGTGTTAGCCATTGTTCAGGCCTCCTTCACGAACTTTAGTCAGGAATGGTCCGAAACCATTGTCTCCCAACCAGAAGTCAAAGGTGTACTGAACACCGTTACCCGTCAGAGTAGCCCCAGACAGACCGTCAACACCGTGGATATCTCCAGGTTGAGCGCCGCCTTTTACGATACGAATCGCTGGTTTACCCTGCTCATCAAACAGCTTCTTACCTTCGAACTGTGAACGCCAGCGTGGGTTTTCGACTTCGCCACCCAGTCCTGGAGTTTCACCTTGTTGGTAGTAAGAGATGCCGCCAACGGTGTTGCCATCGGTTTCAACTGCAACGAACGCATACATCATCGACCAAAGACCGTTACCGTGCATTGGAAGAATGATTTCGCTCGTTTTGCCTTCTGCGTCTTTCACCAAGTAAATTTTCGCTAGGTTGGCGCGACGGCCAATACCACCGAAGTCTTGGTCTGCAGGAAGCAGAATCGACTCAGCTGGGTCATTGGCAGCAAGACGTTGATTGTACTTCGCAGCTTCTGCTTCAGTACCCACCATCTCACCTGTTGCCAAATCAACCAACTGGGGTTGAATGAACTTGCCAAAGGCTGCTTGAATGTCACCGTCAGCATCGATGCCGGCAACAGAAAGGATGTTGCGCTGTACGTCTAGAACGGCATTTTTCTCTTGCAAAGGACGCAGAGAAACCGCCGCGAAAGATACCACGACTGAACACACAAGGCTCAGCGCGATAACTACGGTCAGCGTTTTTTTAATGCTATCGTTATTGCTTGACACGAGCCAGCCTCCGTTTGATGTTGCCCTGAATAACCAGGTTGTCGAACAGCGGGGCAAACAGGTTCGCGAACAGAATCGCCAGCATCATACCTTCTGGGTATGCCGGGTTAACAACACGAATCATAACTGCCATCGCACCAATCAGGATGCCGTACCACCATTTTGCTTTATTGGTGAATGAGGCTGAAACTGGATCGGTCGCCATGAACATCATACCGAACGCAAAACCACCTAGAACCAAGTGCCAGTGCCAAGGCATGCTGAACATTGGGTTAGTGCTTGAGCCAACGATGTTGAACAAGGTCGCAGTAGCAACAAGACCAATCATGGTACCTACGATGATGCGCCATGATGCAATACGCATCGCAACGATCATTGCACCACCAATGATGATGGCCAGTGTTGACACTTCACCGATTGAACCTGGGATGTTACCGATGAACGCGTCCATCCAAGAAATCGAGTTACCCGTGACGTTATGAACCAGCGCGCCTTGACCGCCTGCAGCCCATTGGCTCAGTGCAGTTGCACCAGAGAAGCCATCAGCAGCAGTCCAAACCAAGTCACCTGAAATCTGTGCAGGGTATGCAAAGAACAGGAATGCACGACCAGCAAGTGCCGGGTTCAAGAAGTTACGTCCGGTACCACCGAAGATTTCTTTCGCAACAACAACACCGAAGGTAATACCTAGTGCTGCTTGCCATAGCGGAAGCGTTGGCGGAACAATCAAAGCAAACAGGATAGAGGTGACGAAGAAACCTTCGTTGACTTCATGCTTGCGGACCATACAGAAAAGGACTTCCCAGAAACCACCGACAAGGAACACTGTCGCGTAGATTGGTAGGAAGTAGGTCGCACCAAGCATCATTTTGCTTGCCCAGCCTGCATCGGCTTGGAGCGTGCCACCAAACATCTGTGTTAGCCAGTAGTGCCAGTTACCATCAATGATTGAGGTAAGTTGGTCGCCACTGTACATGGCATTCAATGCCATGATGGTTTGGTTACCTGTGTTGTACATGCCAAAGAACATGGCAGGGAACACAGCAATCCACACCATGATCATGATGCGTTTTAGGTCGATACTGTCACGAACATGCGCACCGCGATGTGTCACTGTACCTGGGGTGTAAAGCAAGGTTGCTACTGCTTCGTACAGCGCAAACCATTTTTCATGCTTGCCACCAGGTTCAAAATGCGGTTCGATGTCTTCCAGATATTTTTTCAGGCTCATCAGTTACCCTTCCTTCTCAATTTGATCAAGGCACTCGCGAAGCATCGGGCCAAAATCGTATTTGCCAGGGCAAACAAAGGTACACAGAGCTAAATCTTCTGAATCAAGTTCCAGTGCACCTAACTGAACCATGCTGTCCAAATCACCTGCACAGATGTCTCGAAGTAACATGGTTGGCTCAATGTCCAGAGGCATAACACGTTCGTAGTTGCCAATTGGCACCATTGAACGCTCACTACCATTGGTAGTGGTTGTCATGTTGAACAGCTGGCCTTTGAAGAACTGGCTCAGGAACGCACGGGTTACAGAGAACTTGTTTTTGCCTGGAACAATCCAACCAAACAGTTCTTTCTCACGGCCTTCTCGAAGCGCACTCACCTGCAGGTGGAAGCGACCAAGGAAACCATGAGCACCGCCAGCATCTGTACCGCTTAGTACGGAACCAGAAATAAGACGGATTTCTCCAGGCATCAATTCATTGTCAGTAAGATCATTAATTGACGCACCGACTTGTGTGCGAATTAGGCGAGGGTTGTTTACCACAGGGCCTGCCAAAGAGATTACGCGATCAGTATAAATTTCACCGGTTAGGAAAAGTTTACCGAACGCAATAACGTCTTGGTAGTTCAGGTGCCAAACTTGCGCTTCCAAGCCTGCAGGGCGAAGGAAATGGATGTGAGTACCAACCAAACCTGCTGGGTGAGGACCGTTGAACACGTGTTCTTCGACATTAGATTGTGCACTACGCGGAAGGCTTGATTCACCTTTACATACGAACACTTTATTGTCAGTTAGACGTGAAAGAACATCCAAACCAGCAACGAATGCTTCTTGCTGCTCATTGATAATTTGCTCTGGATTTGCAGCCAGAGGGTTGGTATCAATTGCTGTAACGAATACAGCCGCAGCCTTCGCATCTACTGCCGGGCTTTTGCTGAATGGACGGGTTCGAAGCGCTGTCCAAGCACCAGATTCGACAAGTTGTTCAACAACAACTTGACGGTCTAGGCCTGCAATTTCAGAGGCTTCGTACTTATTGAAAGTGACTTGCTCATTGCCTTCGACTTCGATGACAACCGACTGAAGAACACGTTTCGCACCGCGGTTAACTTCAACCACAGTACCTGCAGCAGGTGCAGTAAATTTAACGCCAGCATTCTTTTTGTCTTCAAAAAGCATCTGACCTTTCTTTACTACATCGCCAACACGAACATGCATCGTTGGACGCATGCCAACGTACTCTTCGCCAAGCAAGGCAACTGTTTTGATGGCTGGGCCATCATTAATCACCTGAGTAGGAGTCCCTGAAATGGGGATATCCAAACCCTTTTTTATTGTAATCATACGCACTTGCACTACATTAACGGGAAAAAGAATTCTGTTATTGCGCAGTTAATACACGACTTTCCACTGTCTGGCTGAACAACGAAATTATTCAACCTTCGCAACTTCCAAATGACTAACCCGCAACATTTTTCAGTGTCGGGCTAGTTTTCAAGCGGTGGATTCTACCATCAACCAAAGTCGCTATTCCACGGCAATCACCGTGATACACCTTGAATTTTCGGCAACTGAGCAAACTATCGCCAATTCTGATTGATAAGTATGAGCAAGTGCACAAATTGGCATGCAAAGACGTTGTTTAAAGAGTGTTACAAGCGTAACAAACTGTAAATGTGTTTATGCATGCATATCGTGTTTCGTCGACACGTAAATCTTTAACATTTGCTCACTTACATTTCACTTCACTGAATTTTTCATTCAAGTTGTTAACTACGCGTTATGCATTTTTTACTTTTACTAAGAAAAAGGCCGTTTATGCTAACAGCCTTGAATATTGTTCAATCTTACGAGTCTAAATTTGACCCGCCATGGCATGGAGGAGAAACCGGGGATTGTCCGTTTAATTCGTGCCATTCGCTTTCAGTATATGTATGAATTGCCAAAGCATGGATATCATTTTTCAACTCGTCCGCGAGCACTTGGTTAACCGAACGGTGTCTTGCCAGTAATCGTTTCCCTTCAAAGCCCTGCGTAACAACCGTTACTTTGAAATGGCTCTCTGACCCAGCGGGAACATTGTGCATGTGACTTTCATTGATCACATCTAAGAACACAGGAGAAAATGCTGCGGCCAGTTTTTGTTCGATTTTTTGCTGTACAACCATTATTCGTTATAGCCCTTATCTTTTTGAAATATCATCGCGTCCCGTCTAATGATAGGCAGAAGCGAAGAGGATTGCAGTATTTGCATCATCTGCGACAATATACGCCATCAATCCCACTCTTTTTCTCGCTTCGCTGGCATCTTTGAATGAAAACCACTTTGCAAATTGAAAGCCTCGCTTTAGCGCTACGTCGCTATCCAATCCAAAAGAACGAAACTCTGCAAGCATGGGATGCCGCGGACGAATATTTAATTGAGCATGTTAAAGGTCTCGCCCTGCCCCCGCAATCGCGTGTATTGATCTTAAATGATGGGTTCGGTGCGCTAACTTGCTGGGCTCTCGCGCAGCAATTTAAAGTTACAGCTGTAAACGATTCCCTGCTCTCACAACAGAGCATTGAAAAGAACCTGGAAGAAAATGATCTCCACGGTGCAACATTGCTGACATCACTTGATGTGCTTTCTTTTGATGTAGATATCGTGGTAGCAAAACTGCCAAAAAACAATCGACTCTTGGTGTGGCAATTGCAGCAAATCGCGCAATTGAGCGACAAATCACCTTCTGTCGTTTTTGGTGCAAAAGCAAAAGATGTGCATTCTTCGACACTCAAACTGTTTGAAAAACACTTGGGTGAAACCCACACATCGTTGGCGAAAAAGAAAGCACGTCTGATTTTTTGCGAAAAGCACATCCAACTCGATGCCTTGCCAAATGAAATGACATCATTTGATGTGCCTGAATATCAGCTCACGCTATCAAACCATGCGAATGTGTTTTCATCTGAAAGTCTCGATATCGCCGCATACTTAATGCTTAAACACCTTCCGCACAGTGACGAAATTAAACACATTATCGATCTAGGCTGTGGTAACGGTGTTCTGGCTGTTCAATCTGCGAAATTGAACCCACAAGCAAAAGTGACAGCTGTGGACGAAAGTCACATGGCGATCGCCTCAGCAAGACACAATTTAGTCGCCCATGGTATTGATCCATCAAGATTTGAATGCCGTGCCAATAACTGTCTTGATGAATTCGCAGAAAACAGTGCCGATCTGGTACTTTGTAATCCTCCGTTTCACCAACAACATGCAGTGACTGATCATATTGCTTGGCAAATGTTTTGTGACGCCAAGCGAGTTCTAGAGCCGAAGGGACGTATTGTCGTGATAGGAAACCGTCACCTCGGCTATCATGCTAAATTGAAACGTCTTTTTGGCAATGCGCAGATCATTGCCTCCAACAGTAAGTTTGTTATTGTCGAAGCTTCTAAATAAGTCAGACGCTAAAGGGATGTGTTAACACATGAAAAAAATTCTACTTATATCTGGTCTCATTTTAGGTTTGAGCGCTTGCTCTACGCCCAAAGAGCCGCAACTTACCGTCGCACCTCAACCAACGATTTCGTCAGTGCCTGTCGTTCAAGGTAAAACGGTGATGGTAGAAAGCCGTGACTTACGTACTGCCCAATTTGTTGCTGTCGTTGATAACGGCCGTAAAAATGTTCAACCGATCCACGCAACCTCTAACGTACGCATTGTTCTTGAAGACGCGCTAACTCGACAATTCAACTCGCAAGGCTACCGCGTTGCGACTGACAGCAAAGGCAAAGTGCGCCTAGATGTGCTGGATGCATTGGTCAAAGTTGAACACTCCGTGTTTTCGCACACCATGCAAACCAACGTGCAAATCCAACTTGTGGCTGAGACAAGCGATAACAAATTCGTGAAACGCTACACTGGTAAATCCACCATGGAAGGCGCAACCAGCGCATCAGTGGAAGACATGGAAATTGCTTTAAACACATTGTTGGAAGCTGTGCTTCAAGACATTTCGCGTGACAAGCAACTTGCCACCTTTATGAACGAGAACTTCTAATGAAAAACCTTTTAAAAGCGGCGTTAACCGCTGGCTTCATGCTCGCTTCGCTGTCGGCGTGGGCAGTAAACCCGATAGTGAATGTTACGACGACTGACGGCAATTTCTCGCTTGAACTCTATCCAGAAAAAGCCCCTAAAACAGTGGCAAACTTTCTGCGATACGTTGAAGACGGCAGCTATGTAGGCACACAATTCCACCGTGTTATCAAAGGATTTGTTGTGCAAGGTGGCGGTTTCGATAAATCCTTTGAGCGCAGACCCAGCTATGAAGAAGTGGTGAACGAATCGAAAAATGGTTTGAGCAACAGCCGCGGCACCATCGCGATGGCACGTACCTCAGATCCAGATTCAGCAACGCGCCAGTTTTATATCAATCTGCAAAATAACAGCAACCTAGACGGGACTGATTACAAGTTTGGCTACACCGTTTTTGGCAAGGTTATTCAAGGCTTTACAACGGTTGAAAAAATTGCGAGCGTGAAAACAGTAACAATCCCAGATGCGCGTATGCGTGATGTTCCACAGCAGCCTATACTTATCGAGAAAATGACGATCACCACTAAGTAATAGGCCTTGGAGACATGCTAAAACTCGTTGCCGACAATCCGGAAAACAACGACAAGCAGGCAGCTGGCGAACATATTCGACAATATGCGCCAGCGTTTGCTGCTGAGGTCGTGCGCTTTATTATTCGTCAATCTGATTACGACGAATTAAAGGAGTCGGTAAAGCAGCAGTTTTTGGACTGGTGGCAACTCTCCCTTCCCAGCGGCCCCCCTGAGGATCAGTACGAATCGGTTTACTGGTACCTCATTTACCTCATCGAATCTCGACAAGAGCATGAGCTGAGAGGCAATCGCTTCGTTAAGCAACGTGTGCAAGAGTGCGCTTGTTATCTGATCAACAAAGGAAAAGTCCCCGATTTTGCTCGTGGCATTCGACCTTGAAGCACGGTAGCATGGTGATATTCTCTGTTACTCACAAGGACGTCTTTTCATGTCCCACGATCCCGCGCAAACTTGGCGAGAAACACTAACCAGCTACCTTGATAGACGCCTACTTTGGGTTTTTCTTCTTGGCTGCGCCAGTGGCTTCCCTTGGCTGTTAATCGGCTCCAACATGTCCGGTTGGCTGAAAGATGCTGGTCTCACACGCACAGCCATCGGGTTGTTCGGCTCAGTGTTTGCCGTATACGCCATAAACTGGATGTGGGCACCGCTAATTGACCGCGTAAAACTCCCTGTATTACATAAATATTTAGGTCAACGCCGGAGCTGGATCTTGCTCATGCAGGTCATTATGCTCGTTTGTACCTTGAGCATTGCCAACACAGATCCTTCGTTCAACCTTTGGTTAACCACCACGTTGGCTTTTACAATCGCACTTGCATCATCCACGCAAGACATTGCCATTGATGCCTTCAGGATAGATAGCTTCCAAGAGCAGGAAAAAAATAAACTGCCGCAGGCGGCTGCAATGGCGGTTATCGGTTGGTGGACGGGATACAGCCTTCCTGGTTATTTCGCCTTTATCAATGCCGATAGCATTGGCTGGAATGGTGTGTATTACGGCATGGCGGCATTTGTGGGGTTGCTGATCCTTTTCACCTTGTTCGTCGGTGAACCCAATACCAATCGAGAAAAACTTCAAGCAGAAGCTGAATCTCGCTATGCCAAACGCCTTAATCAAGGTGAAAGCAGCATTATGGTTTGGTTCTCAGTCACCATTGTTGAGCCGTTTGCTGAATTTTTCCGACGTAATGGCGTGCAAGTCGCATTGACGCTATTGCTCTTTGTTTTTCTCTTTAAGATTGGCGAAGCCTTCCTTGGACGCATGTCGATCGTATTCTACAAAGAGATCGGATTTAGTAACGAAGATATTGGCCACTACTCCAAGCTCATTGGCTGGGGCGCAACCGTCGTTTTCACATTAATTGGCAGTGCCGTCAACGTTCGATTCGGTGTTGTAAGAGGCTTATTGATTGGCGGCATCGCCATGGCCGCCAGCAACTTAATGTTTGCACTCATGGCGCAGATAGGCCCAAACAAGGACCTCTTCCTTGCCACGATATTGGTTGATAACTTCACCAGTGCATTTGCCACTATCGCGTTTGTTTCTTTCCTCACCTTCCTAACAGGGCGCGCATTTTCAGCCACGCAATATGCGCTTCTGGCTTCCCTTGGCAACCTTGGACGCACGACGCTGTCATCCTTCAGCGGCTCCATGGTCGATTGGATTGAAAGCTTTGAATGGTTGAATGGCGTTGATTGGCTTAACCCTTGGTCGCTTTTCTTCATCATTACAACGCTGATGGTTTTACCAAGCCTTGCGATGATTGTCGGACTTCGACACCACTTCAAACGTCTCGCTGAATTACAGAAATAACCTCAAACCTGTTGAACCCGTGGCATTCGTCACGGGTCACCACACCAAAACGCCTCAAAACCAAAACGCCTCAAAACCAAAACGCATGTCATATATTGCGATCAAATTCTCATATGTAATCCATTACATGGAGATCTGCATCACATTACGCAAACGGTTGCGGTTACATTGCATTTCCTTTTTTGAACTTTTACATAGAATGGCGCTCGCAACGGCGGAGGTCCTACCATTCGGTGTCTTTGCCACTCCAATCTTAGCGATGTAAAAGAGAACTTAAGATGCGTAAATCAGTAGTAGCACTTGCCGTTCTGGCGTCAGCAGCAGCTGTACCAGCACAAGCTGAATATCTATACGGTTTCGGTAACGTATACACCGACTACCTGACTTGGACCAATGGTACTCAAGGCTTTGATGGTAATGATGTAAGTGACATGCGCGACGACCACATCACCATCGGTGCTGAAGGTGGCGCAGGCTTTACTTGGGGTGAAATCTACGGTTTCTACGAATACGAGAAACTGAACAAAGGTTCTGACGAGCGCGGCCAAGCGGCAAAATTTCAAATCCACTATAAAATTGCTGGCAACGTAACTGCATACGGTCAAATCTACGACCTGGTAGACAACAAGTTCGGTGGTGAGCAAAACCGCGTTCTGGGTCTGGGTTACGTTGGTCTGACTGGCGACAACTACTGGTTCAAACCATGGGTTGGTGTTCACGACGCATCTAAAGGCGCGGCAAGCGGCATGAACGGTGGTATGCTGGGTTGGTCTGCAGGTTACAGCTTCGAAATCGCTGGTGAACCTCTGCAACTGGTAAACTGGAACGAAGTTGAATTTGCACGTTCTGATGAATACCAAGCACACGTAGGCACTAAGTCTTCAGGCCTAAATGGTGCAGTCGTTCTGTCTTACGACATCACTGACACTGTTTACACCAGCGTGACTTACCGTTACTTCTCAAACAAACTGGGTGTAGACGGCTACGGCGACGCAGCTATCTTCCGCATCGGTATGCACCTGTAATCGCAAGATTATCGAAAAAAGCACCTTCGGGTGCTTTTTTACTTTCTGAGGCCCACAATGAGCGCGGTAACTGAATGATTCCTTGCCGTTACAGTGGTGATTCGAAAGGATGATCGGTGGTATTCTTCTAAAGATTGGAAACAGAAAGGATACATCATGCATTTCACGCTCGTCGGTGCCGGTGCTGTTGGCACGCTGTGGGGACTAAAGCTCCAAAACGCAGGCCACCACGTTCATTTCTGGACGCGGGCAGAGCAGAACTCTTTAACACGCAGTCTTGAATCGCAAGCAGAGCAACACTTTCCTGCAAACAACCCAGCCTTACTTGCTGATAGCGATTGCATCCTTGTCTGTGTCAAAGCCTTTCAAGTCGATACAGCACTAAACAGCCTATTGCCACACCTTCACCAAGACACGCCCGTCATTCTCATGCACAACGGCATGGGCACCGCGCAAAGCGCGCTTGAAAAACTGGGGACCTTCCCTTTATTACTCGCAACCACCTCTCAAGCAAGTTTGTTACTGTCGGAAACCACTATTCGACACACAGGCATGGGTGAAACACGGCTAGGCGGTATTAACCCAAGCGGGAAGCGCTGTGATTTCTTAACAGAGGTGCTGAACCATGCCCTCCCCCCTTGCGCGTGGGAGAACAAGATCGAACAAGCATTGTGGCAAAAGCTCGCGATCAATTGCATGATCAACCCATTAACGGGGATCTTTCAGATTCAAAACGGTGAACTCACCAAACCCGAATACAGTGACCAGCTGCACCAACTTGCAAGCGAGATTGCCCTCGTCATGCGTGCGGAAGGCATAGATACCGACAGCGACACGGTGCTACAACGCACCCTCTCTGTGGCGAATGCGACAGCGACAAACTATTCCTCGATGAATCGTGACGTGTTTTTCAAACGCGCATCAGAGATCGATGCCATTACAGGCTATTTGATTCATTGTGCCAATCGCCATCGTATTGCCACGCCTGAAAATCAGGCGTTATACCTCGCAATTAAGAACTTGGAGCAATCCTATGACCACCCCTAGCGTTTTAGTGTGCCTCGCACCAGGCACCGAAGAAATGGAAGCCGTTACCGTCATTGATGTCATGGTACGCGCGGGATTTAACGTAACGACGGCAAGCGCAGCACCAAATGGCGAGCTCGAATTGACCTGCTCACGCGGCGTAAGGCTGATTGCTGACGCACCTCTCGTCAAAGTGGCGGACGACGAATACGACTGTATTGTCATTCCTGGTGGTGTTGAAGGCGCAACCTGTTTGGGTGAAAGCGCACTGATCATTGAAATGCTTCGCCAGCAGCAATGCGATCAAAAATGGGTCGCCGCTATCTGTGCCGCTCCCGCGTTGGTGCTCGAGAAAAACGGCCTTTATCCCGACGCATACAAGTCATGTCACCCTGCATTTGTTGAGCACATCGCCGAAGACAAGCGGAATACAAAACGCGTTTTCACCGATCGCGACCACAAGCTGATTTCGAGCCAAGGGCCGGGCACGGCACTAGAGTTTGCTGTTGAGATTGTTTATGTCTTAGCGGGGAAAGAAAAAGCGGCAGAAGTGGTTGGCCCAATGGTGATCATTCCAAACCTTCACTATGAGCAGAAGTTCGCCTAGAGCGAGAAGCGAGAAGACATGCCTTACTTTTCGCTTTTCTAAGCAATAAAAAAAACCGACTCATGGTCGGTTTTTTTATTGAATATGGCATTGCACCAACTACGGGCGATACACTTTCACGTTAGCAAAGCCATTCTCTTGCAAGTACAACGCTTGCAAGCGGCTCATCACACCACGATCACAGTAAAGTAAGTACGTTTTACTCTGATCCAAATCGCCAAACTTGGTTGCCAACTTGAAGAACGGAATATGCACAACGTCAGCACCATCAATTTCTAACGGGTTGCCGTCTTCTTCTTCAGGGCTGCGAATATCAAGAACCACTGCACCTGATTCAATGTCACCAACCTGCTCAACTTCGGGAGCTTTTTCTTTACTTTGTTTTTCGATCTCACGAATATCGATCGTACGCGCTTCACGCACCACTTGCTCGAGGATCTCAAAGTTAAACTTCGCTTCTTCAATATCTAGCTTTTCTTTCTCAGCCTTAATGGTTGGCTTACGAGAAATCACGCCACAGTATTCCGGCATCGTTTTGGCGAAATCTTCGGTACCAATCTGACGCGCTAAATTGATGATATCTTCTTTATCCCAGTTAATCAGAGGACGAAGAATCAAAGTGTCTGTCGAGTTATCGATATGACGAAGGTTGGTCAACGTTTGGCTAGAGACTTGGCCCAACGCCTCGCCAGTAACCAGTGCTTGAATACCATTTCGTTCAGCCATCTTCGAGGCCGCACGCATGAACATGCGCTTCAAGATCACACCCATTTGACCATCTTCAACCTTTTCTAAGATCTCAGCGACAACAGGTTCAAAATCAATAGACACAAATTTCACTTTCGCAGAAGAACCGAACTTCTCCCACAAATAGTAAGCAGTTTGCTGAACACCAATCTCATGGGAAGCACCACCAAGATTGAAGAAGCAGTAATGCACCTTACTGCCACGTTTGATGTGCAAATAGCTTGAAACCCCTGAGTCAAAGCCACCAGAGATCAAGCTCAGTACATCTTCTTGTGTACCGAGAGGGAAACCACCTAGACCTTTAAAACGCTCGCGCACCACGTTGACGTTTTCTTTGTCCACTTCAATGTGAACAGTGATGTCTGGGTTTTTCAATTGAACACGCGCAGATTCGACGTCTTGATTCAAGCCACCACCAACGTAACGCTCTACTTCGATAGACGTAAACGGATGATTACCGCGACGCTTAGCACGCACACAGAAAGACTTGCCTTCCAGTTGGTGGCTTACCGTTGCAGCAACGATCTCGTAAATGTTGTGCAGATCTGTGAATTCAGTTTGCTCGACTTCCAACACGTGGTGAATACCAGGGGTACAGGTCAAAGCGTCGAGCATAAGCTCGCGTTGAGAAGCGTCTTTTAGCGAAACCTCGATATGGTCGCGACGGTTATATACCGCCATAGCAACTGACTTCCGCTTAAGAACATTTCGGATGTTACCTTCCAGAATTTTCGTGAAGCGTTTCCGTACAGATTCACTTTTGACCATCACCTCAGGGTGAATTTTTACGATAAATTTCATAACAGGTTTCGCTACAGCTTCTTTAAAGGCGCGCATTATACATCAAGCATAACGTATTCGAAATAACCCGACACGAACCAAAAAGCAGCGCCAATGCGCTGCTTTCTTTATAGGTGTGAATTCTTCTCGCTTAGGACGCCATCAGTTTTCCTGAATTGCCTCAACCGGTGCGTCTGCTGACAACTCTTCAGACTCTCGCGGTTTACCTTGCATAATAGAGATTTCGACGCGACGGTTAAGCGCTCGATTCTCCGGCGAATCATTCGGGGCGCGCGGCATTGAACCGGCCAAACCTTCTACACGCATGCGCATGGGATCAAACCCTTGAACCTTTTCCATCTCTTGAGCAACAGACACCGCACGCTGCGCCGACAGATCCCAGTTTGAACGATACAGTTCTGAATCCAGCGCCGAATCATCGGTATGTCCCGACACTTTTATCTCACCCGGCACATCTTTCACCAACTCGGCAATCTGACGCACCAACGGACGGAACTTAGGTTGCAAGAACGCCGACCCCGCAGGAAACGCGCCTTTCTCTCGAATACGAATAACCAGCTGCTGCCCGAGGTTTTCGACTTCAATAGCCCCCTCTTCCACTTCGCGTTCTAAGGCTTGTACCACCATTTGAGCGGTACTCGACATCTGTTCAACGTCTTGTTCTTGTTCCTGCATTGAGGCTTCACTGGCGGTAGACCCCCCTTCAAGTTTCGCAGAGTCCCGTTGTGAGCCACCCGCACGATCAGATTCACCGTCTTGGAAATCGAGGGAGCGCTGCGTCATGTCGATGGTTTGCTGCATGATCACTTCGATGGGTGTTGGTTCAGGGCGACCTGGGCGAAACTCCTGTGCAATCACACTGGTCCCTTTCGGGATGTCTTTTACTTCAAGTAAGTTTTGCACACCAAACGCAAACTTCATGGAGCCAGCGATCTGTTTAAACTTCAATACGTCCATTTCCGAAAACGAAAGTAGAAGTACGAAGAAACACATCAGTAGGGACATCAAGTCCGCGAACGTACCCATCCAAGCCGGCAGGCCTGGGGGGGGACATTTGCATTCTTCTTCCATATCAGGCTCCTTATGCGTCTACGTCAACGGCGCGTTTCTTCTCGTTGAGGTAGTTTTTCAGATAGCCATCAATGACGCGTGGGTTTTGTCCATCCTGAATAGCAAGAAGCCCATCCATGATTAGGCGTCGATTCTGCTTTTCCTGATCTTTACGCAAACGGAGTTTATCTGCGATCGGAATGGCGACCATGTTCGCGAGCATCGCACCGTAGAGTGTTGTCAAAAGTGCTACCGCCATCGCGGGACCGATGGCCTTTGGGTCATCCATGTTTGAAAGCATGGCTACCAGACCAACCAGTGTGCCGATCATTCCCATCGCGGGTGCAACATCAGCGAGCGCACTGTAGAATTGGGCTCCACCATCATGGCGTTCATCGGTCATGGCGATGTCTTTTTGAAGTGTCATTTTCACCACTTCCGCATCGTGGCCATCCACCAGCATATCTACGCCTTTCTTCATAAAAGAGTTGGTCACTTCCATCTCTTCCAATGCAAGAAAGCCACCTTTACGCGCGGCATCTGCCATCTCAACCACTTTTGCGATCAAATCTTCAGGGTCATCTGCCTTAAACATAAAGGCCTTACCCGCAATTTTGAAGGCACCAAAAAACTGTCCCATTGGGTATTTCATCATTACAACGAAAAGACTACCGCCAAATACAATCAGCGCAGACGGGACGTCGGCAAACATGCTCAAGGTACCACCGAGTAGCATCGCCATTATGATGAAGGCGAACGCGCCTAACATCCCTATAAGTGTCGCCAGATCCACAGATCGATCCCCTTAAAATGTGTAGCCAGAGTAATATTTGAATTATCTAACTATCTTAACAGCTACTGTATTTAACGGCAGCAGCGACGATAGTTTTAGTGCTTCTTTATAAATTGTAGAAAAGCCCTTTTAATACACATAATTTCATTCAAGGATTTGACCCTTATCAGACGCTGAGTTAACTTCTCCGCCATTCTCCCCAATGTAGAATCATCATGGCAGCCAAGAAACCAGAAAATATGACCTTTGAAGAGACACTCAAAGAGTTAGACACAATCGTGAATGGTCTCGAAAACGGTGAATTACCGCTCGATGCGGCGCTGAAGCAATTCGAACGTGGTATCTCGCTGGCACGTCAAGGTCAAAAAACCTTAACGGATGCCGAACAACGCGTAGAAATCCTTCTCGCGCAAGATGATAATGCACCTTTGGAACAGTTCGAAGATATCCGCGATGAGTAACACCGCTCTGCACACCACCCTTCGTCATTATCAGGAACGCAACAATCGCCAGCTCGCTCACTGGATAGACTCTCTTGGTCATCACGACCAGCCTTTAATCCAAGCGATGAAGCACGGCACCTTGTTGGGTGGAAAGCGCGTACGCCCTTATTTAACGTACGTAACAGGCCAACTATTCGGCCTCGACGACGACGCATTGGATACGCCAGCGTCCGCCGTTGAATGCATTCACGCCTATTCCCTTATCCATGATGATTTACCCGCCATGGATGATGACGATTTACGTCGTGGCCAACCAACCTGTCACATTGCATTTGATGAAGCGAGCGCCATATTGGCGGGTGATGCACTTCAAACGCTCGCCTTTACGATACTGGCCGAGGGTGATCTTTGTGACCAAGGCAATGCGTACCGTATTCATATGGTAAAAGAGCTTGCTGCCGCGTCCGGTGCCGCAGGGATGTGTTTAGGTCAAGCGCTCGATCTTGCTGCCGAAGGCAAGCACATTGATTTGCAATCGCTTGAGACGATTCACAGAAACAAAACCGGTGCGTTGATCCGGTGTGCGGTGAGACTAGGCGCTTACGCCGCGGGCGACAAAGGCGTCGCATGCTTGCCACAACTCGATAAGTTTTCTGAGGCGATCGGCCTGGCATTCCAAGTACAGGACGACATTCTCGACATTATCAGCGACACTGAAACACTTGGAAAACCACAAGGTTCTGACGTTGCAGCGGACAAAAGCACGTACCCTGCACTGCTCGGCCTTGAAGGGGCAAAAGAGAAAGCAGAACTTCTTTATAAAGAAGCACTACACGCGCTAGACGCAATCCCCTACAATACACAGCAATTAGAGCTATTCGCCCGATATATCATCGAGCGCAATAACTAAAAACAATTAAGTCGTGCCAAAACGAATTTATGACTCTCGATATCGCAAAATACCCAACGCTTGCGCTGGCAAATACACCTGATGAATTGCGGACACTCCCGCGGGATGTGTTGCCGACGCTGTGTGGCGAGCTCCGAACCTACCTGCTCAACTCAGTGAGCCACTCGAGTGGACACTTTGCATCTGGGTTAGGCACCGTTGAGCTCACCGTTGCTCTGCATTATGTATACAACACACCTTTTGACCATCTCGTTTGGGATGTAGGCCATCAAGCTTACCCTCACAAAATTCTGACAGGTCGTCGTGAGCGCATGTCCACTATCCGCCAAAAAGAGGGGCTACACCCGTTTCCTTGGCGTGAAGAAAGTGAATACGATGTGCTTTCTGTTGGCCATAGTTCCACGTCGATCAGTGCGGCTTTAGGGCTCGCTATCGCAGCGGAAAAAGAAGGCCGCGAACGCAAAGTGGTCAGCGTTATCGGCGACGGTGCAATCACTGCTGGTATGGCCTTTGAAGCCATGAACCATGCCGGTGGTGTCCATTCAGACATGTTGGTTGTACTCAACGACAACGAAATGTCGATCTCTGAAAACGTCGGCGCGTTGAACAACCACCTCGCGCAATTACTTTCAGGAAACTTCTACACGTCTATCCGCGAAGGCGGTAAGAAAGTACTTTCTGGCGCACCACCAATCAAAGAGTTGGTTCGTCGTGCAGAAGAACACCTCAAGGGCATGGTTGTGCCTGGCACCTTGTTTGAAGAACTCGGCTTTAACTACATCGGCCCTGTTGATGGGCACGATGTGGAAGAATTGGTTAAAACCATCAAGAACATGCGTAACCTTAAAGGGCCACAGTTCCTGCATGTGATGACCAAAAAGGGCAAAGGCTACGAGCCCGCAGAGAAAGATCCTATCGGCTACCACGCCGTGCCGAAATTCAACCCTGCTGAAAATAAATTGCCCAAAGCGGCTGCATCAGGCCCAACCTTTTCCAAAATCTTTGGCGATTGGTTGTGCGACATGGCCGCAGAAGATGAAAAACTTCTCGCCATCACCCCAGCAATGCGCGAGGGGTCTGGCATGGTGCGTTTTTCGAAAGAATATCCCGATCGCTATTTTGATGTCGCTATCGCAGAACAACATGCAGTCACACTGGGTACTGGCATGGCCATTGGTGGCTATAACCCCGTTGTCGCGATCTATTCGACTTTCCTACAGCGCGGTTACGACCAATTGATTCACGATGTTGCCATCATGGATTTGCCTGTTATGTTCGCCATTGACCGTGGTGGTCTCGTGGGCGCTGACGGACAAACGCACCAAGGTGCCTTTGATCTGAGCTTTATGCGTTGCATTCCGAACATGGTGATCATGGCACCGAGCGATGAAAACGAATGTCGCCAAATGCTTTACACCGGTCACAAACACCAAGGCCCTTCTGCTGTGCGTTACCCTCGCGGTACGGGCACTGGTGCAGACGTCGAGCAAGAAATGACCGCATTGCCAATCGGCAAAGGCGTGGTGCGTCGCCAAGGCGAAAAAGTGGCGATTCTAAGCTTCGGTACCATGCAGTCATACGCATTGGAAGCTGCTGAAAACCTCAACGCGACCGTTGCTGACATGCGCTTTGTGAAGCCGTTGGATGAAGCGCTCATTGACGAGCTTGTGGCAACCCATGATGTGATTGTCACCGCTGAAGAAAATGCGATTGCAGGTGGTGCGGGTTCAGGTGTGATTGAATACCTGATGAAGTCACGCCAAATTAAACCTGTGCTTCAGATTGGTCTACCAGACAAATTTGTTCACCAAGGTACGCAGCAAGAGCTTCACCAAGAATTGGAAATTGATGGGAAAGGCATTGAGGCGCAAATTCGCCGCTACCTTGCCAGTTAGTTGTTACACGTAACATGACCTTCAATCCAATCAAAAAAACGGCGCATTCAGCGCCGTTTTCATTTCCAGTCTTTCTCGTCATGGTCAGCTCTCGTCATGGTGTGAAAACATCACATCTTTGTTTGGATTACCACCAATCCATATATGTGTGTCCCGCCCATAATGCGACCATTGACATTAAGCCCGCCACAATGTCATCAAGCATGATGCCAACGCCACCGTGAACCTGCTTATCAAGCCAACTGATCGGCCACGGTTTTACCATGTCGAAGAAACGGAAAATCACGAAGCCTGCCAGTACCGTCTGCCAATCGGTCACTGGTACCAGTAACATCGTGATCCAAAAACCGATAAATTCGTCCCAGACGATACTGCCATGGTCATGAACACCCATGTCAGACGAGGTACGCTCACACAAGTAAATACCCACCGCTGAACCCAACACAATGGCGACAATCAGTAACGTGGGAGACAGCGACGCCATCAACAAATAGAAAGGCACAGCTGCGAGTGTACCCATGGTGCCCGGCACCCAAGGTGACAACCCGGAACCAAAGCCCGTGGCGAGTAAATGGATCGGGTTTGAGAGTCGAATTTTACTAATAGGGTTACTCATACATCACTCCGAAAATGGTCCCAACCGGCTAACTGCCAATCCACCGCTTGTCCCTGCCATCGCAACTGTAAGCCCTCTCCGTGACGAATTTGACCAATGCAGGTCACTGGGGTGTTGGTGTGAGCCAATGCCGTGTCTATCGCTCCACGGTGGCTCTCAGGCACGGTAAAACATAGTTCGTACTCTTCACCGCTAGACAGGGCCATTTTCGCGGCATTTTCAGCACTGCCTGCGTATTCGAGCAATGCATCAGAAACAGGAAGCGCTTCTGTATTGATCACTGCAGACACACCGCTGGCTTTTAGGATATGGGAAAGGTCGGCAGCTAAGCCATCTGAAATATCGAGCGCAGACGATGCCACCGCGCGTAGCGCTTGGCCCGCTAATACTCGCGGTTGTGAGTAGTAGTGACGGTTAAGTAATGTTTCTTCAAGCTCAGTGCTTGGTGCATTGCCAGAAAGAATGACATCAAGGCCAGCGGCGCTGTCACCCAAGTTACCAGTAACATACAGCCAATCGCCCGCGTTCGCGCCATCACGACGGATCGCTGTTCCAGCAGGAACAATACCTTGTAATGTGATAGTGATGCTCAATGGACCTTTGGTGGTGTCTCCACCGATCAACTGGACATTGTAATATTCAGCCAGCTTGTAGAAACCATCGCAGAAGCCTGCGAGCCACGCTTCATCCGGTGAAGGCATGGTGAGTGCAAGCGAACACCATGCAGGCACGGCGCCCATGGCGGCGAGGTCGCTTAAATTTGACGCCAGCGCTTTATGCGCAACTTTGACAGGGTCGGCATCTGCCAAGAAATGGGTGCCTGCGACCAGCGAATCGGTCGTCACCACCAATTGGCTGTTTTCAGGAAGAGAGATCACGGCTGCGTCATCACCGATCCCCAGCACCACGTCTTTTCGAACAACGGGCTGAGCCTTGAAATATCGATGAATCAAATCAAATTCGTTTCCTGACATCCTTTCTTTCCAAACGTTAGAGGGCTGATAAGAAAAAGGCCAGCGAGGCTGGCCTTTTTATCTGTCTTTCAGATTATTTCTTTCTTAGTGTCGGTACGGCTTTATCAAGCACACCGTTCACGAATTTGTGGCTGTCTTCTGCGCCGAAACGCTTCGCCAGCTCAATAGCTTCGTTAATCACAACTTTGAAAGGAACATCTTCACGTTTTGTTAGCTCATACATAGCTAGACGCAGAAGTGCATGTTCCATCTCATCCAGATCTTGGATTGGACGAGACAAGTAAGGACGCATTTTGCTGTCCATTTCTTGGTGGTTCAACACAACGCCTGCAAACAGGTCACGGAAGTATTCTACATCCGTTTCAGGTTGGCGTAGGCGTGGCTCTTCGGCCTGATGCTCTTCTTCTTCGTAATTATCTGCCGAAAGAAACTGTGCTTCGATATCAGCAACGTTGCCTTTGGTTAATTGCCAAGAATAAATGGCTTGTAGTGCAAAATGACGCGCATTGCGTCTTGCGGCTGGTTTCACGATAACCCCCGTTAGGATTCGATTTGGGACAGGACATTTACCATTTCAAGCGCGCTTAGTGCAGCCTCTGCCCCTTTATTACCAGCCTTGGTACCCGCGCGTTCGATGGCTTGTTCGATGGTGTCAACAGTCAGGACACCAAAAGCAACAGGAGTATCAAACTCCAATGCAACTTGTGCTAGACCTTTGTTACATTCTCCGGCCACATAGTCAAAGTGTGGCGTACCGCCGCGGATCACAGATCCTAAGGCGATGATTGCGTCGTAACGACCGCTTTTTGCAACACGTTGTGCAACCAATGGCAACTCGTAAGCACCTGGGCAACGTACTACAGTAATGTTCTCTTCGCTAACCTGGCCCTGACGCTTCAGTGCATCAATGGCTCCATCCAGCAGACTTTCGTTAATGAAGCTGTTGAATCGGGAGATAACGATAGCAACTTGAGCATTTGGTGCTGCAAATGCACCTTCGATTACCTTCATGGGCCTTCCTGTGACTTATTTATCCGGATTGAGAAACCGCGGGATTCTATCACACTTTTCAGCAAAGCTTCTAGCGCTTATCCCGCAATGTATTGTGCATAACCAAACTCGCTGAATCCTGTATCTTCAGGTTGTTTGGGTATCTATGTTTACGCCCTGCAAATCAAAAAACGCAGCGAGTGCTGCGCTTTCATTGTTAGAACGTCTTAATTCAGTTTAATCGCAAACGTACTCAACAACTTTCAAGCCAAACCCTGACAGAGCGTGATAACGTTTTGATGTGGATGACAACAAGCGCATTTCTGTCACACCAAGATCGGCTAAGATCTGCGAACCAACACCCACACGGCGACTTGTACCTTGCCACTTGGCGGATGCTGGGCGGTCACCTTTGTCCTGCGCTTCAAAATTACGCACTTTTTCGATGATGCCGTCTGCCGATTCTTCTTTGCCAAGGATGACCAACACACCGCCTTCGGCGTTAATGCGCTTCATTGCATCCGTCAGTGACCAGCTACGCTCTGCCGAACGGTCAGAGTGAAGCACGTCAGTAAAGGTATCTTGCAAGTGCACGCGCACCATGGTCGGCTGGTTATCAACCTCACCTTTACGCAGCGCATAATGCACTTGGTTATCGATGGTGTCACGATACGTAATCAGGTCAAATTCACCAAAATCCGTTGGCAGCTTACACGCCGCCACACGCTCGATGGTGGTTTCGTTGTTGTTACGGTATTCAATCAAATCGGCAATGGTGCCGAGTTTGATGTCGTGTTTTTCACCGAACTTTTCCAAATCAGGACGACGCGCCATGGTGCCGTCTTCATTGAGAATTTCAACAATGACACCAGACGGAGAAAATCCGCCTAGACGCGCCAAATCACAGCCTGCTTCAGTGTGGCCTGCACGTGTCAAAACACCACCGTCTTGCGCCATCAACGGGAAAATGTGTCCCGGTTGCACCAAGTCAGCCGCAACCGCATTCGGGGCCACAGCCGCTTCTACAGTGCGTGCACGATCAGCAGCAGAAATCCCCGTGGTGACACCGGTCGCCGCTTCGATAGACACGGTAAATGCGGTAGAAAATTGCGCATTGTTGTCGCTGACCATCAGCGGCAGACCAAGACGTTGGCAACGATCTTTCGTCATGGTTAAGCAAATCAGACCGCGACCATACATCGCCATAAAATTAATGGCTTCAGGGGTAACCTTCTCGGCCGCGATGATTAAATCGCCTTCATTTTCTCGGTCTTCGTCATCCATCAGGATTACCATCTTGCCCTGACGAATATCTTCAATGATCTCTTCTGCGCTGCTTATGGCCATTGTTCGTTCCTTGTTACATCTGCCTTTGCCCAAACGGCAAGGGTTACATTATCTAAGAAAACCCGACTCCGCGAGTTTTGCCATGGTCAATCCACCTTCGCCGGTTTGCTGCGCGGCGCGGTCGCCCATCATCAATCTTTCTAGGTAGCGTGCAATCACATCCACTTCGAGATTCACTTGCTTGCCGACACTCAAATCTTCAATGGTGGTTTCCAATGCGGTGTGCGGCACAATGGTCAGCTTGAAACGCGCACCATCGACTGCATTGATGGTCAAACTAATGCCATCGATCGTGACGGACCCTTTCTCTGCGAGGTACTTCGCCAAACTTGCGGATGCTTCGAGCCAAAACTCAACTGCACGCCCCGTTTGCTCACGAGACACGACAGTGGCCAGCCCATCGACATGGCCTGATACCATATGACCACCAAAACGTGTCGTAGGCAGCATGGCTTTTTCAAGGTTCACTTTTTGCCCAGCTTGATAGTGGACAAACGCAGTACGCTTCAATGTTTCCGTTGAAAGGTCAGCAACATACCCGTTACCTGTCAATTCAACCACGGTCAAACACACGCCATTGGTGGCAATGCTATCACCCAGCTTCACATCTGACAGATCCAGTTTTCCGCTGTCAACAGTCAGGGCGATGTCAGTCCCTTTTGGCGTAATCTTCTGAATACGGCCAACCGCTTCGATAATTCCTGTAAACATACTTCTTCGCTTTGAGTGTTACTGCTTGTGTAATCGCAGACGAATGTCGTTGCCCATTTGGCAAACGTCCGTCAAAGAATAGGTCGGGACATGCTCCATGGAGACGATCCCTTCGAGATTCACCAAGGCTCGGCTGTCCGCCCCCATCAACTTTGGCGCTTGATAAACAATCAGCTCATCAACGAGGTTTTCAGCAAGCAAACTGCCTGCGAGCGTTGCCCCCGCTTCAACCCAAATGTGGTTAATGCCTTTGCTTGCCAATGCGCGAAGTGCCGCGTTCAAGTCTATGCCTTTTGTGCTCTTGGGCACCACAATGACATCGATATTCTCTTGCTCAAAAGACAACGAGGTATTCGCGGTGACGACGACGATATCCCCCTCCAAAGAGAAGAGTTGTGACGTTGTAGAAAGGGTACCTTTCGAATCAAGTATCACACGGAGAGGCTGACGCAAGGTCGCCTCATCGTAATGTGCTTTTACATCTTGAGGTAACTGCGCCCAGCGCACATTCAACGATGGATTGTCATCATGGACAGTCTGACTGGTTGAAAGGATCGCACCAGCAACAGCACGGAAGCCTTGAACATCACTGCGTGCTTCCGGCCCTGTGATCCATTGGCTTTTTCCGTTGGCCAGCGCCGTACGGCCATCAAGGCTCGACGCGAGCTTCAACTGAACAAGTGGGACGCCGGTTTTCATCATTTTGATGAAACCTGGATTCAATGCTTCAGCCTGTGCTTGCATCAAGCCAACATCAACTTGAATACCTGCATCGCGCATTCGCTGTATACCTTGACCTGCCACTTTCGGGTTGGGGTCTACCATGGCACACACTACACGGCTTACCTTTGCATTGATAAGCGCATCAGCACAAGGGGGCGTTCGGCCGTAGTGAGAGCAAGGCTCAAGCGTAACATAAGCGGTCGCGCCCAATGCGCGTTCGCCCGCGTCTTTTAAGGCATGGACTTCAGCATGAGGCTCCCCAGCGCGAAAATGGAAGCCTTCACCGACAATGTCATCACCTTGGGTGATCACACACCCAACGTTCGGGTTTGGCGCTGTTGTGTAAAGGCCGCGCTGCGCTAAATCGAGCGCGCGCTGCATCATTTCTGAATCAAAAATAGAAAACATGAATCCGCTTATTTTTCTAGGCGAGCAATCTCTTCGCCAAAATCACGAATATCTTCAAAGCTATGATATACGGACGCGAAGCGAATATACGCCACCTTATCGAGTTCTTTTAATGCATCCATCACGAGATTACCCACCAAGGTAGACGACACTTCGCGTTCACCTGTTGCACGAATGGTGGATTTGATGGTGTTGATGGCTTTCTCGATGTCGTCAGCACTGACTGGGCGTTTTTCCAACGCACGCTGAATACCGCCACGCATTTTATCTTCGTTGAACGGATCTCGGTTGCCATTGGTTTTGATGATACGCGGCATCACCAGTTCGGCAGTTTCAAACGTGGTATAACGTTCGCTACACGCTAAACACTGGCGACGACGACGCACCTGGTGGCCGTCAGCCACAAGTCGTGAATCGATCACTTTGGTGTCATTTGCACCACAGAATGGACAGTGCATCTCGCCTCCTTCAATAATTGAAGAACAGTGTAACCGATTTAACCTAAAGGGTAAGTGGGTAGAATGACGAAAGTGGTGAATTTAGAGCCAAAAAAAGCACCCGAAGGTGCTTTTTGTCGTCAATTTACGGCTTACGCGTAAACAGGTAGACGCTTACAGATTTCAAGCACTTTCGCTTTGGTCGCGTTAATAACATCTTGGTTTTCGATGTCATCCAGCACATCACACATCCAGTTAGCCAGTTCTTTTGCATCATCTTGGGTAAAACCACGACGCGTAATTGCAGGAGAACCAACACGGATACCTGATGTTACGAATGGGCTGCGTGGGTCATTTGGCACACTGTTTTTGTTCACAGTGATGTTCGCCGCACCCAATGCTGCATCCGCTTCTTTACCAGTGATGTTTTTGTCGATCAAATCAACCAAAAGCAGGTGGTTTTCTGTGCTGTTAGACACGATTTTGTAACCGCGCTCTTGGAACTGAGCAACCATGGCTTTTGCGTTATCAACAACGCGCTGTTGGTACGCTTTGAATTCAGGTTCCATCGCTTCTTTGAACGCAACCGCTTTTGCCGCGATAACGTGCATCAAAGGACCACCTTGACCACCAGGGAATACTGCTGAGTTCAGCTTCTTGTACATGTCTTCGCCAGCATTTGAAAGAATCAAACCACCGCGTGGACCTGCCAACGTTTTGTGCGTCGTCGTAGAAACAACGTGTGCGTGTGGCACTGGCGTTGGGTAAACACCCGCCGCGATCAGACCCGCTACGTGTGCCATATCAACAAACAGGTAAGCACCCACTTTGTCGGCGATTTCACGCATACGCGCCCAATCAACGATCTGTGAGTAAGCAGAGAAACCACCGATGATCATTTTAGGGTTGTGCTCAATCGCCAACGCTTCCATTTCGTCGTAGTTAATTTGACCCGCTTCGTCGATACCGTACGGAATCACATTGTAGTGCTTACCAGAGAAGTTTACTGGAGAGCCGTGCGTCAAGTGACCACCGTGCGCTAGGCTCATGCCTAGGACTGTATCACCAGGGTTCAACAATGCCATGTAAATCGCACTGTTAGCTTGAGAGCCTGAGTGTGGTTGAACGTTCGCATATTCTGCATTAAACAATGCACACGCGCGGTCAATGGCTAATGCTTCCGCTTTATCAACGTACTCACAACCGCCGTAGTAGCGCTTGCCTGGGTAGCCTTCAGCGTATTTATTGGTTAGCTGGGAACCTTGCGCTTCCATAACGCGAGGGCTGGTGTAGTTTTCTGACGCGATGAGCTCAATGTGCTCTTCTTGACGTGCAGTTTCTTCCTGGATCGCAGTAAAAAGCTCTGGATCGTAATCAGCGATATTCATGTCACGCTTTAGCATCTGTATCTCCTGACTCAGATTGTTCCCTAGGCTAACGTGTTTAACCAAGTTGGCTAAATAACTCGATAGGAACAAGTGATTTAGTCAACCTGGTTGTAACCTCAGAATAAGTGGGTTTTTACCGTTTCTTAAACACCAGTATCCATGCGGACGCAAACGTTTTCGTCACGGTTTTCCTAACTGGTGCGATTCTACAAAATTTGTTGCGCAACAGGTAGTAGCAATCACATTTTTTTTGCGCTGCCGAACATGGTCATTTTTCATTCTAACCATGAATTCAA
Source organism: Enterovibrio norvegicus DSM 15893 (assembly GCF_900115495.1). GTDB lineage: Bacteria > Pseudomonadota > Gammaproteobacteria > Enterobacterales > Vibrionaceae > Enterovibrio > Enterovibrio norvegicus. The sequence continues at coordinate 111,290 of NZ_FOWR01000015.1, forward strand.
TTCACCCATCGGCTGCAAAGCGGCATAGCGCCGCCATTCAACAGGATGTGTAAACCGTTTCTCTTTACAGTGTGTAACGCATTTATGACACAGCCTCAAGGCTGTCTTTAAGGCACCTCTTTTCAATGTTTTCCTTACTCATTAAGATTTCCCACTTTTTGTTTTAATGGCTCGTTAGCAACGTCATTTTTTCCTTTAAAAACGACAAATTTGCGAAGCAACACCATTTTGGGAGAACCTTTTGAACTTAACCGCTAGACACACGTCCCTCGAAGACGTAATCGCCATTCTGTCAGGTACATTTATCGTGGCGCAGGGCGTGTTCTTTCTTCAACAGGCTGGCCTTCTTACAGGCGGTACGACAGGACTGGCACTTTTGCTCAATCAATTTGTAGATCTGTCGTTTGGCACGCTGTATTTCCTGTTTAACCTGCCTTTTTATGTCATGGCGTGGCAACGCTTTGGGCGTCAATTTGCGTTAAGAAGCGTATTCGCAGGCGCAATGGTTTCCATTATCACGGACAACATCGGCCATGTGTTCAGCGTGGATTGGCTATCACCCGTGTATTGCGCATTGATCGGTGGATTGCTGATGGGTGTTGGCATGCTGATGATTTTTCGCCACAACGCCAGCTTAGGGGGGTTCAATGTTCTGGCCCTTTTCTGCCAAGAAAAGTTTGGGGTGCGCGCGGGTAACGTTCAAATGGGTATCGATTTATCGATTCTACTCGCCTCGTTTTTCTTCGTCTCGCCTTGGCTTTTAGCGTGCTCGGCAATGGGCGCATTTGTACTTAATCTTGTACTTACCATGAACCATCGACCTGACCGTTACGTGGTGTGCTATTAACTGACGAATAAACTAAAAATTAGCACGTCGGCGTGAATTCGACGTGCTGACTTATACCCTTTCCTGTTGATTTACTGTCTTATTAGTCATACAAACATCCCACCCCCAACTTCACGTTGTCATTGAAACATCATCATTGCTTCATTGGTGCTAATAACAATATTGCCAATAAACAAAAGTAATGGATTAAAACAATGAAAAAGCAATTTACCCTTTCTCTTATCGCGACATGCTTAGTTGCAGGATCCGCAACGGCTGCTGTACCGCAACAAAGTGATGTTTGGTATAAGGACGCTCAGTCGGCTATTGAAAACGCAAAGAAAAATACCCCTATCATCGGCCAAGCAAAAAACGTCATCGTATTCATCGGTGACGGCATGAGCTTAGGAACAATAACCGCCGCACGTATTTATGTGGGCCAACAAAATGGCAGCAGTGGTGAAGAAAACATACTCACCATGGAAACGCTGCCACATGTCGCCCTTTCCAAAACCTACAATACCGACATGCAAACCCCAGACTCTGCCGGTACAGCTACAGCGATCGTCACAGGTGTAAAAACCAAAGGCGGTATTATTAACGTTAATGACAACGTTCGCAGAGGGTTTTGCGACACTGTCGCAGGCAACGAAGCCAGTTCTATCTTCGAGCTAGCAGCAGACAAAGGCAAAGCAGTGGGCGTTGTTTCTACCGCACGCATCACCCATGCAACCCCAGCAACGGCGTATGCTCATAGCCCAGACCGTAATTGGGAAAATGACAGCAAAATCCCGAACATTGCCAAGGAGCAAGGCTGTAAAGACATCGCAAGTCAGCTCGTCGCTTTTGACGTTGGTGACGGTTTCCAAGTGGCCTTTGGTGGTGGGCGTCGCGAATTCATACCCGCTGATGCCACAGACCCTGAATACCCGGATAAAGGTGGGAAGCGTACAGATGGCCGCAACCTGATTGAAGAATGGCAAGCGCGCTACAGTGACGGCCAATTCGTGTATAACCTTGATGGTTTTGACAGTATCAAAGTCGATGAGAAAACCCGTGTTCTAGGCTTGTTCGAGCCAAGCCACATGCAATATGAAGCGGACCGACAAGTCGATAACAAAGAACCTTCGCTGGCACAAATGACGGACAAGGCCATCGATATCCTTGAGCAAGACAAAGAAGGCTATGTGCTAATGGTCGAAGCGGGACGTATTGACCATGCGCACCACGGTGGCAATGCAGCTCGCGCATTAGAAGACACCAAAGCCTACGATGACGCCATCAAGGTCGCACTCGAAAAAACCGATCCTAAAGATACCCTCATCATCGTTACTGCTGACCATGCGCACACCATGATCATGAACGGTTACGCAGAAAGAGGTAACCCAATACTGGGCCTGTCGAAACAACAAGGTAAATATAACAAGGACGTCGATGGCAACACCTATACCACCATTGTTTACGGTAATGGCCCGGGTGCCGTTGGAGAATCTCCACGCCCTAGCGTTTCTCAGGAACAAGTGTTGAAACTCGACTACCTCCAACAAGCATTGGTTGGATTGGGCTCTGAAACCCACTCAGGAGAAGATGTCATTATCTTCGCGCGTGGCCCTCAAGCGTGGTTGTTCCAAGGCGCGGTAGAGCAAAATTACATTTACCATGTCATCAATGACGCAACGGGTATCGGTCAATAGCTCATCGGTCAATAACCCGTCGCTCAATAACCCGTCGCTCAATAACACATCAGCCAAAAGCTTTCGGCAACAAAAAGGCCTCCCAATGGGAGGCCTTCTAAATATTTGAGGGTGAAATTTACACCGCTTCTTCGTCTTCTTCACCCGTACGGATACGAACAACACGCTCCACTTCGGTAACGAAAATTTTGCCGTCGCCGATTTTTCCAGTCTGTGCCGTTTCAACAATGGTATCTACACACTGCTCTGCCATATCATCTGCAACGACAATCTCTAGCTTCACTTTCGGCAGAAAGTCGACCATGTATTCAGCACCACGGTATAACTCGGTGTGGCCTTTCTGACGGCCAAAACCTTTCACTTCAGATACCGTCATACCTGTGATACCCACTTCAGCTAACGCTTCACGGACGTCATCTAGCTTAAATGGTTTGATAATCGCTTCGATTTTTTTCATGTCGCATTCCCTATAAGTGCCAATCCCTAGTAACCGAATCAGCAATATCATCAATAAATTCGTTTAACGCTATGATGTTAATTGTAACCCGAGGTGAGAATTATCGCGCAGCTTTCACTCTCACATTCGTGCACCGCATCGGCTCAAATCAGAGATTTTTTCCATTGGGTTGGCTTCGCATCACCGCTTGCAAACGGCGGTTGGTAACCTGAATTCGTCAGTAATGACTGCATAGGTTTACGCCCAATCACGGCACCACAATCCACTTTAAGCTCATGAGTGATGGTTGCTGCGTATGCTTCTAACGCATTTAGCAACGTTTTACCGATACCCTGTAAACGTGAGGATTGATCCACTTCAAGCAGGGTCAATGTGGCGTTTTCCACCATAATGCCGTTATGACGTTTTGCATGAGAAAGTACGGCAACGGCGACCGTTGCACCGTCTTTTTCTGCCACTAACACGGGCACTTCTTGATCGGAAGAAATCTCATCGAGTTGAGATAACGCGGGGAAACGGGTCAACAGCTCAGATGAGACTTGTCCCGTGGGAATGAGTGTAAAACTGATTGCACTGTCCATTTGCATCTCTCCTTCATTGCCATCGGAATATACCTTCTCGCCCTTACCGCATGCAATGAGATAAAAAACCGCCACCCGTGGGTAGCGGTTTGTGTCACAAGTTTGGTGATTCCTTCACCAAATTATCCTAGCGTTACACGCGCATTGCGGAACATACGCATCCATGGGCTATCTTCGCCCCAACTGTCTGGGTGCCATGAATTCGCCACAGTACGGAATACACGCTCAGGGTGCGGCATCATGATGGTCACACGGCCGTCTGTGGTTGTGAGGCCAGTGATGCCGTTTGGCGATCCGTTCGGGTTCGACGGGTAATTGTCCGTTACGTTGCCGAAGTTATCCAAGTAACGCAGGGCGACTGTGCCAGATTGTTCAATCGCAGCAAGGTGCTCAGCATTGCGCACTTCCACACGGCCTTCACCGTGAGAAACCGCGATAGGCATACGAGAACCCGCCATGCCACCAAGGAACAGGGATGGGTTCTCTTGCACTTCTACCAAGCTGAAACGCGCTTCAAAACGCTCAGATTCGTTACGCACAAAGCGTGGCCACAAATCAGCGCCAGGGATCAGGTCATGAAGGTTCGACAGCATTTGACAACCGTTACATACACCTAGCGCAAAGGAATCGCCGCGGTGGAAGAAACGTTCGAACTGGTCACGTGCCATGTCGTTAAACAAGATAGATTTCGCCCAGCCTTCGCCAGCGCCCAATACGTCACCGTAAGAGAAGCCGCCACACGCCACAAGACCATTAAAGCCTTCCAACGTCACGTTGCCGCTCAGCACGTCACTCATGTGAACGTCTTTCGCGTCAAAGCCAGCACGATCAAATGCCGCTGCCATTTCAACGTGTGAGTTAACGCCTTGCTCACGCAAGATCGCCATTTGAGGACGTGCACCCGTTGCGATGAACGGTGCAGCCACGTCTTCTTGCACGTCAAACGACAATGCGGCGCTCAAGCCAGGGTCGGTGACATCTTTCTTCGCTGCAAACTCTTGGTCTGCACAGCCTGGGTTGTCACGCATTGCTTGCATTTTGTGGGTCGTTTCCGCCCAGATGGTACGAAGCTCAGTGCGGTTTTGTTCCAACACCAAATCATCACCGTTCCAAATGCGAACCGTATCTTCATCGCTCAACGTACCAATAACATGGCTACACGCTTCCAAACCGTGGGAAGCTAACGTCGATTGAACCATATCCAAGTCTTCGGTGCGCACTTGAATGACAGCACCCAGTTCTTCATTGAACAGAGCTGCAATCTCATCATCACACTCGCCTGTTGCAGACAAGGTATTGATGTCCACTTCTAGGCCAACGTGACCTGCAAACGCCATTTCTGCCAAGGTGACATAAAGACCACCGTCGCCGCGGTCGTGGTAAGCCAATAGCTTCTCGTCACGTACCAACGTTTGCATCGCATTGAAGAAGCCTTTCAGTAGTTCAGGGCTATCAACATCAGCGGGTTTGTCACCCAATTGCTTGTAAACCTGCGCCAGAGCGGTTGCACCTAGACGGTTTTGGCCTTGACCTAAGTCGACCAACACCAATGCGCTCTCGCCTTTGTCGGTTCGAAGTTGAGGCGTCACCGTTTTACGTACATCTTCAACACGACCAAATGCCGTGATCACCAAAGAAAGTGGTGAGGTATTTTCTTTCTGCTCGCCATCCTGCTCCCAACGGGTTTTCATCGACATGGAGTCTTTGCCCACTGGAATCGTCAAATCAAGCGCAGGACACAGCTCTTCACCGATCGCCTTCACAGCTTCGTAAAGGCCTGCATCTTCGCCTGGGTGGCCCGCTGCAGCCATCCAGTTCGCTGAGAGGTTAATGCGCTTCAGGTCGCCAATGTCAGAACATGCGATGTTTGTCAGTGACTCGGCCACGGCCAAACGTGCCGATGCTGCGAAATCAAGCAGAGCAACTGGCGTACGCTCACCCATCGACATCGCTTCGCCGTGGTAGGTGTCATAACTTGCTGCTGTTACCGCACAGTTCGCCACGGGTACCTGCCAAGGGCCAACCATTTGGTCACGCGCAACTAAGCCTGTTACCGTGCGGTCGCCAATGGTGATCAGGAAGGTTTTTTCTGCCACAGAAGGAAGGCGAAGTACGCGAAGTGATGCGTCTTCAACCGAGATACCTGTACGGTCGATCGCTTTGCCTTCCACTTTCTGCGTTTGAACGTCGCGGTGCATTTTCGGTGGTTTACCCAGCAACACGTCAAGCGGCATGTCGATAGGCGTGTTATCAAAATGATCATCTTCAAGGGTTAAGTGACGCTCTTCTGTCGCTTCACCTACAACGGCATAAGGTGCGCGCTCGCGCTGACAAATTGCATCGAACACGGCCATGTGTTCTGGGGCAACGGCCATCACATAACGTTCTTGAGATTCGTTACACCAAATCTCTAGCGGGCTCATGCCCGGCTCATCGTTCGGTACATCACGTAGCTGGAATTTACCGCCTCGCTCACCGTCATCGACCAATTCTGGCAATGCGTTAGAAATACCGCCCGCGCCCACATCGTGGATAAAGGCGATAGGGTTGTTTTCACCTAACTGCCAACAACGGTCGATCACTTCCTGACAACGGCGTTCCATTTCTGGGTTTTCACGCTGTACTGATGCAAAATCGAGATCTTCTGCTGACTGACCCGACGCCATTGACGAGGCTGCGCCACCGCCAAGACCGATATTCATTGCAGGGCCGCCCAGCACGATAAGCTTCGCGCCAACCGGGATTTCTTTCTTCTGAACGTGTTGCTCGCGAATGTTACCCATACCACCAGCAATCATGATTGGCTTGTGGTAACCACGAACTTCTTCACCGTTGTGTGACGTGACCTTTTCTTCGTAAGTACGGAAGTAACCCAACAGGTTCGGACGACCAAATTCGTTGTTAAATGCCGCGCCACCCAGAGGGCCTTCTAGCATGATGTCCAACGCATTCACGATACGGTCAGGTTTGCCGAAATCGGTTTCCCAAGGCTGTTCAAAACCCGGAATGCGAAGGTTAGAAACGGTAAAACCAACCAAGCCCGCTTTGGGCTTACCACCAATGCCGGTTGCGCCTTCATCACGGATTTCACCACCAGAACCGGTAGAAGCGCCCGGCCACGGAGAAATCGCCGTTGGGTGGTTGTGTGTTTCGACTTTCATCAGGATGTGTGCCGCTTCCTGATGGTAGTTATATTGGCGAGATTCAGGGTTCGGGAAGAAACGACCCACCTCAGAGCCCTTCATAACAGCGGCGTTATCTTTGTACGCTGACAATACGTTTTCGCTGTTGTGCTCAAACGTATTTTTGATCATTTTGAACAGGCTCTTGTCCTGATCAACACCATCGATTGTCCAATCGGCGTTGAAAATCTTGTGACGGCAGTGCTCTGAGTTAGCCTGAGCAAACATCATCAATTCGATGTCGTTCGGATTGCGGCCCAGTTTGATGAAGCTTTCCACCAAGTAATCAATTTCATCGTCTGCAAGCGCAAGGCCCAGCTCCACGTTCGCGGTAACCAATGCTTCGCGACCACCACCCAACACATCAACGGCCTTCACGGGTGCAGGCGTCGCTTCAATGAACAGTGCAGAAGCCTCTGCCATGTCAGCAAACACCACTTCCATCATACGGTCGTGAAGTAGACCAATAAGTGTGTGTGTTTGTGCTTCGGTCAGTGCAGTAGACAGCTCAACGTAGTAAGCCGTGCCGCGCTCAAGACGCTTAATTTGATTTAATCCGCAGTTGTGCGCGATATCGGTCGCTTTAGAGGACCAAGGAGAAATGGTGCCGGGACGTGGCGTAACAAGAATCAAGGTTCCTGTTGGAGCATGTTCAGCGATTGTTGGTCCGTACGTGAGAAGACGTGCCAACTTTTGTTGTTCATCTTCACTCAACGGCGCGCTGATATCAGCGAAATGGGTATACTCTGCATAGAGGCCAGTAACAGGCAAATCATTCGCCTGACAGCTTTCTAGAAGTTTATTGACTCGAAAATCGGACAGAGCGGGGGAACCACGCAAAATTTCCATGTGCGTACGTCTCTCGGTTAGCGGTGGATTAAAGTGACATTGACCTAACCCCATGATTAATCGTTGCTAACGTTCATGGAAAAGCCACGTCGATACCACTTTTGAGCCTCCAACAAGGCCTTCGGGGCGGTATTATAGGGTAAAAAGGTGAGCGACGTAACACCTGACGCAACCGTTTGCGTAACTTTTTTCTGATGACCGTCGTTCTCGTCAGAATACAGCACAAATTCAGCAAGAAATGCAGCTCGGCTTTTCGCATAGTGCGAGCTTTGATATAACAGTCCCCTATCGATAGAGAGTGAGCATATCTTTTTGAACTCGAACGCAGTAAAACGACTTTATCCCCTGCTTGCAGGCTTCATCGCGGTTTTCTTTCTTTCCGCCTGCGAATGGCACTATGACGACCGATCTGAGCTGGAGAAAATCCGCGATCGTGGTGTGTTGCGTGTAGGCACGCTCAACAACCAACTGTCATATTACATTGGTTCTGATGGCCCGACAGGTCTCGACTTCGAACTCGCGACCCAATTTGCAGATAGCCTTGGCGTGAAGCTCGAAATGCAGCCGGCGTATACCCTTTCAGGCCTTTTCCCCGCGCTTGAGCGTGGTGATGTGGATATTTTGGCTGCAGGCCTAACCATTACCGAAGAGCGCATGAAGCAATTCCGCCCAGGCCCTGCGTATTATTTTGTCAGCCAGCAATTGGTGTACAAAAACGGCCATTGGCGTCCGCGTAATCTCACTGAGCTTAATAAAGATGGCGCACGTATCGCCGTGGTGGAAGGTTCCAGCCATGCCATGACACTTCAAGCCATTCAGCGCGAATACCCAGATTTGATTTGGGAAAGTATCAAAGACACCGACGATGACGAGCTTCTTAAACAGGTAGCCGATGGACAACTCGACTTTACGATTGCCGACTCTGTCGATATTGCGCTGATCCAACGCACCCACCCCACCATCACCGTCGCGATTGAACTAACGGAAGATGAGCCTGTGGCTTGGTTTATGAAGAAAACCCAAGACGACAGCTTGTATGCACTGATGATCGAATTCTTCGGCAAGAAAACCCAAAGTGGTGAATTGGCCGCATTGGAAGAGAAATACTTCGGCCATGTCGACAGTTTTGACTTTGTCGACACCCGTGCTTTCTTGCGCGCCATCGACAGCAAATTGCCGAAGTGGGAACCGCTATTTAAAAAGTACGCCGACGAATTTGATTGGCGCTTACTGGCGGCATTGTCCTACCAAGAATCCCATTGGAACCCACGTGCGGTTTCACCAACAGGGGTTCGCGGCATGATGATGCTTACCCTGCCTACGGCAAAATCCGTTGGCGTGAAAAACCGTTTAGATCCAGAACAAAGCATTCGAGGCGGTGCAGCGTACCTACGTAAAATGCTCGACCGCGTCCCAGACAGCGTGAATGAACATGAGCGTATTTGGTTTGCCTTTGCCTCTTACAACATTGGTTTCGGCCATATGATGGATGCGCGTCGACTGACCAAAGCGCAAGGCGGCAACCCTGACTCATGGGCAGATGTGAAACAACGCTTACCCTTGTTGGCGAAGCGTCAGTACTACACGCAAACCCGTTATGGTTACGCCCGCGGCTATGAAGCGAAAAGCTATGTAGAGAACATCCGTCGTTACTACCAAAGCATCATTGGGCATGAGCAAGACAAGGCCCTCGCCATCCAAAGCGAAGAAGCCGATAACGTGGATGATTTGCAGACCATTGTGGTAGACATGGAACAAGCCACGCCAAATGGTGAACGCAAAGGTGACGGTGAAGCTTCTGCGGAAAATGCCGATGAAAAAGCGTTAACTGAGCCAGAAAAGTCAGAACGTCCCAAAGGCGAAAAAGACAGCGACAAAAAAGGCAACTAACCTGTCATAGTGTATTCACACTAGCAGGTTATAACCTTAACCATCTAGCGAATCACGAGCGCAGCGTTGGTTGCGCTTTTCATTCCTTTTTGGAGTAACAGATGTTAGCAAAGAAGAGACAGGCTCAAGCAAGCTTTAGTCGAAGCAGCAGTATGGCTGCAAACCGCCGCAAGAGAATGCGTTCTAACAACTTGAAAAAAGTGTTGTGGCGACAGCGCACCTTTGCGATCAGAGAGTTCGCAGACTTTGAGGAAAGCTATTAATCATTTTTATCCGACGTGACATTTTTTGGGGTTCTTTTCGGTTTTTCCAACATCTCAGAACCCTCTGCAGCCAGTGCGGCTCTACGCGCGTCCTTTTCCACTTTTTTCTCCGCTCGGCGACGACGGAAAAACGCTTGTAACTGCTCACGACATTCAACGTCTAACACACCACCTTGATACGCGACGTGGTGGTTCACACCGTCATAGCTGAGCAAGTTCATCACACTACCCGCGGCACCCGTTTTCGCATCAGACGCACCATAAACCACTTTGCCAATTCGGCTATGCACCATGGCACTGGCGCACATTGGGCAAGGCTCGAGCGTCACGTACAGCGTGGCATCCAATAATCGATAGTTTTGCAGGACTTTCCCCGCCTGACGCAGCGCCATCATTTCAGCATGTGCCGTCGCATCGTGTTGACCGATCAATCGATTCCAACCTTCACCAATCACCACACCATTGTGAACAACCACTGCCCCCACCGGCACTTCACCTTCGGCTTCTGCATTGCCCGCAAGCTCGATGGCTCGCAGCATAAATTGATGATCTAATTCTGTTTGCGTCACGTCGTTTTCCACTGTTTCTTTCCATTACTCGATCGCGAGACGAAGTATATACCCAAACAACCTCAAGGTGCTTGTTCTGCGAGCGTTTGTTTGGGTTTATAAGGGCGCTGATAGAACCTTCACAGTACCTTATTTGTCAGTGCATCGGTTAAAAACGCCACCAGCATTTTTACCCTCAAAGGCTGCAACCTACGATGAGGAAACAATGCCCAAATCCCTTCTTCTAAATCTTGATAATTATTGAGCACACGCACGACCGAACCTTCATCCAATGCGGTTTGCAGATAATAATCTGGCAATTGAATCAAACCACTGCCCTGCTTGGCTGCATCTAACAAAGCGATACCACTGTTGCAGCGTAGTGAGCCCGAGATACGAATGTTTCTCTCACGCCCATCCTCACGGAAACGCCAGTAATCATGCTGACCTCGTAAGCAGTTATGCTGGCCTAGCTCAGACAACGTGTGCGGTGTACCGTTTGTCGCCAAGTAGGTTGGTGAGCCACACACAATCAGCTTACGTGTCGCGAGGCGCTTGCACACCAATGACGAATTGGCTAGTCGCCCCAAGCGAATGGCAAAATCACACCCTGAATCAATTAAATCCAATTGGTTATTGGTCAAATCGACGTCGATTTCAACGTCCGGGTACTGAATCATAAAATCCAAAATGATGGGCATGATCATCTGCTCACCATAGGTGACTGGTGCAGTCAGTTTAATTTGCCCACGCGGTGACTCCTTTAACTGTGTTAACGCACTTTCAGCTTCCCGTAATCCGTCTAAAAGAAGGCGACAATGTTGAAAATACGTATCGCCTTCATCTGTAAGCGACACGCGACGGGTTGTTCTGAACAACAGTCTTGTATCTAACCTATCTTCTAGTAAAGACACTTGACGACTGACATGTGCCGTTGATGTACCTAATCGTTGTGCTGCTTTGGTAAAGCTTGCCGTTTCTGCCACAGCGACAAATTCTGAAACGCCTTGCCAATCTGCCATTGTTACTGTCCAGTAAAAGTAAATTGCGGGAATTATGGATTATCAAGTGACAGGAAACAAATAAACTATGACCAACTTTACAGCGCAATACTGCGTTGTCACAGAAGTGAACCTATTCATGGTCCTGGTCTCTTCTATGGTTAGTCGAGAGAGCAACAATACTTTTTCTGAGGATAATTTCATGACAGACCAATTCATCAAATCTCGTGCAGCGATTGCATGGGAAGCAGGCAAACCACTGAGCATTGAAGAAGTTGATGTGATGCTACCAAAGGCTGGCGAAGTGCTTGTGCGTATTATCGCTACTGGTGTTTGTCACACTGATGCCTTCACGCTTTCAGGTGATGACCCTGAAGGTATTTTCCCTGCCATTTTAGGTCATGAAGGCGGCGGTATCGTTGAGCAGATCGGCGAAGGCGTCACCAGCGTGCAAGTAGGTGATCACGTCATTCCACTGTACACCCCAGAATGTGGCGAGTGTAAGTTCTGTAAATCAGGCAAAACCAACCTTTGCCAGAAGATTCGTGAAACCCAAGGTAAAGGCCTAATGCCTGACGGCACAACCCGTTTCTACAAAGACGGCCAACCAATTTACCACTACATGGGCTGTTCAACGTTCTCTGAGTACACTGTGCTGCCAGAAATCTCGCTGGCTAAAGTCAACAAAGAAGCACCTCTAGAAGAAGTATGCTTGCTAGGTTGTGGCGTCACTACCGGCATGGGTGCCGTGCTCAACACGGCAAAAGTACAAAAAGGCGACACAGTTGCTGTGTTTGGTCTTGGTGGCATTGGTTTGTCAGCGATCATTGGCGCAGCAATGGCAGGCGCAAGCCGCATCATTGGTATTGACCTGAACGAAAGCAAATTCGAACTGGCAACCAAATTGGGTGCGACCGATTGCATCAACCCAAGTAAGTTTGATAAGCCGATTCAAGACGTGATCGTTGAAATGACGGATGGCGGCGTGGATTACTCGTTTGAATGTATTGGTAACGTTAACGTCATGCGCTCTGCGCTTGAGTGTTGTCACAAAGGCTGGGGCGAATCAGTCATCATTGGTGTTGCAGGCGCAGGCCAAGAAATTTCAACCCGTCCGTTCCAATTGGTAACCGGTCGTGTATGGCGAGGTTCGGCATTCGGTGGTGTTAAAGGCCGTTCAGAATTGCCAGAAATCGTTGAGCGCTACCTAGCGGGTGAATTCAAACTGGATGACTTTATCACACATACCATGGGCTTAGACGGCGTTAATGACGCGTTTGACCTCATGCATAAAGGCGAAAGTATTCGCACCGTTATCCACTTCGATAAGTAATTCAGTCACCGACCGCGTTTTGCTAATTGCAAAGCGCGGTTTGAATGGAGCTCGTAATGAGTATTGAAAACATCAGTAGCAACCGAAGTTCCGGCGGTTGGCACAAGCAATACACGCACGCATCGCGCACCGTTCACTGTGACATGCGATTTGCCATTTTTCTTCCACCTCAAGCCTCTGAAACCAACAAAGTCCCTGTGCTTTACTGGCTGTCAGGCTTGACGTGTTCAGACGAAAACTTCATGCAGAAAGCAGGCGCACACCGCATTGCTGCTGAGCTAGGTATTGCCATTGTTGCACCTGATACCAGCCCGCGTGGAGAAAACATTCCTGACGATCCTGATTGCGCGTATGACTTCGGCATTGGCGCAGGTTTTTATGTGAATGCCACAGAAGCCCCATGGAATCGCTATTACCACATGTACGATTACGTGGTGAAAGAGTTACCGGCGGTGATTGAAGACCATTTCCCCGTCAGCGACATTAAAGCGATCTCTGGGCACAGCATGGGTGGTCACGGCGCTCTCTCCATCGCACTGAAAAACAGCGACCTGTACCGTTCTGTGTCCGCCTTTAGTCCGATTGTGAACCCAATCAATGTCCCTTGGGGGCAAAAAGCCCTGAGCAATTACTTAGGGGAAGACAAAAATGCATGGCGCGAATACGACAGCTGCGCATTGATCAAAAAGGCAACGTCTCACCTGCCAATGCTCATTGACCAAGGTGATGCCGACCAGTTCTTGCACGATCAGCTCAAGCCAGAAAACCTGCTCCAAGCAGCAGAAGAAGCTGGCTATCCATTAGAGCTTCGTATGCAAGAAGGTTATGACCACAGCTATTACTTCATCTCCAGCTTCATTGAAGATCACGTGCGCTTTCACGCCAAGCATCTCAAGTAACATCAAGATTCTATGAATCAGAAAAACCGGCAGTCGCCGGTTTTTTTATGTCTGTCTCTTTTTCTATCTATCCCTTTTACTGCTTCTACTGGCTGCCCCTTGTTGGTGCCTTTTCTTGTGCAAACTTCACTCGCCGTACGCATACAGAAACATCCATACATAAACATTCATACGTAAACATTCAGGCGAAAAAAAGCCCCGCACAGTGGCGTAATGCATGTGAATTAAGCTGAATTACGCCTTCTAGAAGGCCTAGTCGCATAGCGACTGGGCCTTTTCTTTACTGCTCTTGGATATGTCCTCTCCCTCCTCTCTGGAAGCACAAAGCTCTCTGCCATATCGAGGATATACCTGAGCACTTCTGGATATCTTCCGGGCGCGAC
>NZ_FOWR01000020.1:0-36009 GCF_900115495.1 Enterovibrio norvegicus DSM 15893
CGTGACCTCAACCTTGGCAAGGTTGCGCTCTACCAGCTGAGCTAGTGTCGCAAATGGAGGCGCGTCCCGGAGTCGAACCGAGGTCCACGGATTTGCAATCCGCTGCATAGCCACTCTGCCAACGCGCCTTTGTTTCTTTCCGCTTTAGAAGTTGTCTTCCGCTGCGGTATGGGTCGGCATTTTACGGATTCGCGTGATCTAGTCAACACAAATCATTAAATAAAAGTTCGTTCGCTTAAAATCGCGGCAAAAGCGATATAAATCGACCATATCGTCTTAAAAATCACCTCGAATATCGCTAAAAAATGATGTTTCTGAAGGTCAGATTAATTCTCGGCCCTTTCATTTTCGCGGTTTTCGGGATCGAGTGGTGCCAATAAGTCTGGATTTTACCCGCCATTATCAGCAATGCGCCGGAATTCAATTCAAATTCCCTTTTTTCTCCACTCTTGAGATGTTTAAGCACAAAGCGGCGCGTTTCACCAAAACTCAACGACGCGATCGCAGGTTCTTTGCCAAGCTCAACTTCATTATCTTGATGCCACCCCATGTAATCTTGCCCATCTCGATAAAGATTGGCGAGCACAGAGTTGAAAGGCGTATCTGCTTGTGCTTCGCATCTTTTTTTCAGCAGGTCTAATGATGAAGGCATTTTGGCGGCAGGCAATTTTAGCCCAGAATAACCATACGACTTATCACCGAAAGATGCCTGAAGGCGGGGTTGAAGTACCTCTCGCCCAAACATTGAGATCGGTTGTTGTTGCCAAGGAAGCGTAGACATGAGACCAGAGAAAATCTCGGCCGCTTCTTCCTCAGAGAAGAAATTCGGTTGCCAGAACAACGCTCCATCCGGAATGTTGATCCATCCGGTTTCATCAAACATGTCGCCTTGCAGCATTCATTGTTGTCCTATTTATGTTTTCAATCACTCTAACTGAGTGAAAGGAAAACAAACAAGATCGATCCCTAAGACATTTCATTGGTTCATTTTTTTACGATGCTCATCGTTCATGCGATCAACACGCCCCCAGCACCTGCGACTACGACTACAATCATGGGCTAAAACGACAGAAGGGTAGCAACGCTACCCTTCTGTGTATCCAAGCGATATCAACGCATCACTTATTTCGCGAGTGCATCTTCCATCTTGGCTTTCCAGATCGCCATCGCCAATGCAGGTTTACGCAATACTTCAGGCGTTGGGATCCAACCATGTTTCACGCGGGAGAACACATCAAAGCGCCCTGCTTGTCCTGCCATGGCTTCTGCCACAACACGGCCAGCAATGTTTGTTAGACCCACGCCATGACCGGTATAACCATGCGCGGTGTAAATGTCATTCCCCAGGTGCGCGATTTCCGGCATGTAACTGCGCGTTACCGCGAACAAACCACCCCAGTGGTATTCCATTTTCACATCACCCAATTGTGGGAACACTTTCAACATACGTTGACGCAGACGTTCTTGGCTGTCTGGGTATTCACCGTTGAATGGGTGGTTCACACCGCCGAAAAGAATTCGGCCATCGGCTGTTGGGCGTAGATAATCCAAACAGTTATTCAGATCAGACATTGCCATGTTATTGGTGATCGGGTTGCGATCGCCTAATTGCTCAGTCACCGCAATATAAGACGCAACAGGAAGCACTTTAGATTGGGCACGGCGGTGAAGGCCATCAAGGTAGGCATTACATGCAAGCAATACTTGTGTCGCCTTCACGCTGCCTTTCGCCGTTTTCACCGTGTTAAAGCCCGTGCCTTTTTCAATTTTGATCACTGGGCTGTTTTCGTAGATCTCAGCACCCACAGAAATCGCCGCTTGCGCCAAGCCTAGTGTGTAGTTCAGCGTATGGACATGGCCACTGTTTGGGTCAAACAAACCGCCTAGGTAACGACGCGTATTGGCAACCTGATCAATCTTGTCTGCATCCCACCACTCAGCAACCGGGTAGTTGTAACGTCCGTGCTTGAGTTCATGCCAAGATTTCAGTTCTTCTTCTTGGCCTTTGTTCAACGCAAGCTCAATGTAGCCTTCTTGGAAATCACAATTGATGTTGAATTCACTGATGCGCTCACGAATGATATCGATAGATTCGACTGACAAATCCCACAATTGCTTGCCCCATTCAGGCCCGTAGGTTTCATCAACTTCACGCAAGCCTAGGCAGTAACCTACCAGCGCTTGTCCACCATTGCGCCCTGAACCGCCAAACGCAATACGCTGACTTTCAAGAACCACAACGCTCATGCCTTGTTTACGCAATTCAATCGCGGCATTTGTGCCAGTCAAACCCGCACCAATAATACAAACATCAGCTTGAATGTCGTTGGTTAGCGCTGGTTGTTCAGCCAGTACATTCGCCGTTGCTTGATAGTAGCTATCGATATACCCGTTTTCTTTCGCCATCTTGTGACTAAATCCTGCTTATATGGAAAGGGTTGAATGAAAAAATGATGGCGAATATTCGCACTAAGCCCCACAACAGGCAAGGAGATAATGCGATCAATACCTCGCGCACACTTTGTTACTTATTAGGGGGTTAATTGATTGACAGTCAGAGTGTTTCTTTTGATGATGCGCGTTCGAATTTCGGCTTGGTATAGCCATTTAAGGACAACACATATGAACCAATATCTTAAAGGGGTGAAAGCGGTAAGCATCGCACTTTCCGCATCTGTATCTTTCGGCGTTTCTGCAAACAGCGAAGTACTAAACATCTATAACTGGGCAGAATATATGCCCATGAACGTGATTCAAGCGTTCGAGAAAGAATATGATGTAACGGTGAACTATTCGACGTTTGAAAACAACGAATCTATGTATACCAAGCTGAAGCTGCTGGATGGAAAGGGCTACGATCTTGCCTTTGCATCAACCTACTTCATTCAACGTATGAGTGATGAAGGCATGTTGGCGAAAATCGACAAGTCACAAATCCCTCACGTAAAAGACATCATTCCTGGATTGATGGCGCAGCCGTTTGATGTAAACAACGACTACTCACTGCCTTATGTATGGGGTGTGACCGCGATTAGCTACAACGATGACATAGTTGATGGCAGTAACGTGACGAAGTGGGCCGATTTGTGGAATGAAGACTTCGCAGGCCAACTGATGTTGCTTGATGATGTGCGTGATGTCTTTGGTATGGCGCTAAAAGCCAAAGGCTACAGCATCAACACCAAGAACGAAGCTGAAATCAAAGAAGCCTATGAGCTGTTGGTTGAGCTTCGCCCAGGCATTGTCGTCTACAACTCAGACGCTCCGCATGTGCCTTTTGTGACAGGCGAAGTGGGTATTGGTCAGCAATGGAATGGCAATGCTTACATGGCACAGGAAGAAATGGACAGTATCCATTTCGTTTACCCAGAAGAAGGCTCAATCCTTTGGATGGACAACTTCATCATTCCTAAAAACGCAGAGAAGAAGGAACTGGCGCACAAGTTCATCGACTTTATGTACCGCCCTGAAAACCAAGCGGCCATGGTTGAAGAGCTTGGCTACCCAGCACCAAGCAAGCGCGCGAAAGAAAAGCTCTCTGCTGAATACACCGAAAACAACACCATTTTCCCGTCTGATGAAGACGTAGAAAAAGGCGAATTTACCAATGATGTTGGCGACGCAGTCAGCATTTACAACCGCTACTGGCAGTTGCTGAAAAGCTAACTCGGCAGCGATTCATTGCTCGTAAAAAGAAAACCCGCGGCCTAGGCTGCGGGTTTCTGTTATTGGAGAGTCAGTTGAACGCTATCTCTCAGACATTTCGCGCACAACGCTAATTCGATTTGAAGAACAGAAGATGCGCAGCGCTTAGCGATATCATGCTTCGCACAATGACTTTTAGTTGCTCGGGCGATATACGTGCAAACACCTTGTAGCCAATCCACATACCAAGAAACAGCGCAGGGATACCCACGGCGCTTGCTTTCAACGTTTCTGTATTGATTAACCCAAGGCTCAATAATCCCGCCAACTTCATGAGATTGAGGCTCAAGAACGCCCATACTCGCGTCGCGACATAGGCAGACTTTTCCATTTTCTGTTCAAGCAAGAACAAGCCCATTAACGGTCCTGCGCCGTTGGCAATTACCCCAACAAAACCACATAGCGAACCTGCAAAGCTCGCGGCCCAAGGGTGCGTAAAAATGGGTAGAGGGTGGTAATCCAACCACAAAGATAAGCCCAACAAGGCAAAAATCAGAATGCCGAGAAAGGTCATGAAAGTGCTTGGGTCTACCGTCCCCAACACATAGGTGCCTGCTGCTATGCCAATGGCGCCAAAAGGCAATAACTTCGCCAATACCTTCCAGTTAATATTCTTGCGATATGTCATTACCGCAATCAGATCAGTTAGCAAATAGAAAGGCAAAATCACGCCGAGCGCTTCCGGCCCAGGAAACGCTAACATCATCAACGGCAAGATAACCAAACCCAGCCCGCCGATGGAAAACTTTGAGAAGCCTGTCACTAAACACGCTAACGAGATAAACAGCCAAGACAGTTCCATTGTTACTCCCTACTCCCTCTCACTCGCGACTTGACTCAAGTGAAGGACAGGTATTGTATTCGTTATGTTTTGTAATTACTTTTCTATCAATCAAGAGTACTCTGATCATTCGATCATAGTGGTAATCAGGACAGTGAAGAAATGATTGATTTGCGCTCAGACACAGTGACACAACCCGATGAAAACATGCGTAATGCGATGGCAAATGCACCTGTTGGTGATGACGTGTACGGCGATGATCCGACCGTCAATGAGCTAGAGCAATGGGCAGCAGAGAGACATGGATTTGAAGCGGCCGTATTTACCGCATCAGGCACTCAAGCAAACTTGTTGGGTATTTTGGCACACTGTGAGCGTGGCGACGAATATTTATGCGGTCAACAAGCACACAATTACAAATATGAAGCAGGTGGCGCTGCCGTTCTAGGCTCAGTACAACCTCAACCGATTGAGAACAACAAAGACGGCACCTTGTGCTTTGAAAAGCTGGCTGCAGCCGTAAAACCCGATGACGTACATTTTGCGCGCACTACCCTCTTGAGCTTGGAAAATACCATCGGCGGTAAAGTGCTACCGATGAGTTATTTGGCACAAGCCCGCGATTTTGCAAACACGCATAACCTAAAACTGCATCTTGATGGCGCACGTGTTTATAACGCCTCTGTGGCATTAGACGTCGATATCAAAGAAATCAGCCAGCATTTCGATTCAATGACCATTTGCCTATCGAAAGGTTTGGGTGCACCTGTCGGCTCTTTGCTTTTGGGTGACACTGCTTACATTCAACGCGCGCGTCGCTTACGTAAAATGGTTGGTGGTGGCATGCGCCAAGCCGGTATTTTGGCTGCTGCTGGCATGATGGCGCTCACTGAGAATGTTGAACGCTTGAAAGATGACCACGACAATGCACGTTACCTCTCGGAGAAATTAGGGGCGATTCCTGGTTTCAATACCTTTATTTATCCGGTTCAAACCAACATTGTCTACGCGGATGTATCATCACACATCGACATTCGTGCCATTGCTGATGCGTTGAAAGAGCAAGGTATTTTGGTTTCACCTTCTCACAAAGCCATGCGCTTTGTTACGCATAAAAATGTCTCTCGTGCAGACATTGATACGTTACTTTCGGCGATTGAAAAACAGCTTTAATTCAGACTTCTCAATGGAAGAAATGACGTAAATTATGAGGCGGATTTCCGCCTCTTTTTGTATCTGTCATATAAGGAGTTATCATGGCCGGCGCTAGCCTTCTCACACTGCTCGATGATATTGCCACCATACTCGATGATGTTTCCGTCATGAGTAAAGTTGCTGCCAAGAAAACCGCAGGTGTACTTGGTGATGACCTTGCTTTGAACGCAGAGCAAGTGTCAGGTGTGAAAGCCGACAGAGAACTTCCCGTTGTATGGGCGGTGGCCAAAGGCTCGTTTTTCAATAAGCTGATATTGGTGCCTGCAGCGCTCGCAATCAGCGCGATTGCGCCGTGGCTCATCACGCCTCTTCTCATGCTAGGCGGTTTATTTCTCTGCTTTGAAGGGGCAGAAAAAGTGCTGCATACCTTCTTCCACAAGCACGACAAAAAGCCAGAAGCGCAAAGCACTGACTTCAATACCGCGACCATCAACGCTGCTCAATTTGAAGCAGAGAAAATCAAAGGCGCGATCCGGACAGACTTCATCTTGTCTGCTGAAATCATCGTGATCACATTGGGGGTGGTGTCAGAAAGCCCCTTCTTAACGCAAGTCGTGACCCTGTTTGGTATTGCCTTCCTGATGACCATTGGTGTGTACGGCTTGGTTGCAGTGATCGTGAAAATAGATGACGCAGGTTTGTACCTCAGCAAAAAAAGCACCGCTGTTGCTCAGTCTGTTGGTCGTGGTTTGTTGGTCTTTGCCCCTTACCTGATGAAAACCTTGTCCATCGTCGGCACCATCGCCATGTTCTTGGTTGGCGGCGGCATTCTGTCCCACGGCGTTCACATTTTGTCTGAATGGATTGGTGAAGCAGCAAGAGAAACTGCGCTGATTCCCGCACTCGGCGACATCATTTCGGCGGTGATCCCTACCCTGCTTAACGGCATTATCGGGCTGATTGCTGGTGTGATTGTGGTCGGTGTTGTGTCTGTGCTTAGCAAACTCAAACCCAGCGCAAAATAATCGCCGATCCGATCACTTTATTGGCTGCTGCGTACTACTACGCATTGCCGTTTTTCCGATACGCGCATAGTTTATGACTGTAGCTAACAAGGTTTGTGAATATAGCTAATTGCTCTGCGTAAGCAGAACAACCATCATATTTCTGGGTGCGTTAAGGAGAACTCACATGGCAGCAAAGCACGTCCTTATTACAGGTGGCGCGAGTGGTATCGGATTTGGTATGGCACAAGGGTTCGCAAATGAAGGTTACTGTGTCACGCTTTCTGATATCAATAAGGAAGCCCTTGAGAACGCAGTTGCCTCGCTGAAAGAAACCCACCATACCGAGGTTTATGGCCTCGAACTGGATGTCACCCATTCCGCTCAGATTGCGTCAGCGCCGTCACGTGTCGTCAAGCCCGTCGATGTGCTTATCAACAATGCAGGCATCCAATTCGTTTCCGCGTTAGAGGCATTCCCCGAAGAGAAATGGCGTTTAATCATCGACATTTTGCTCACGGGCCCTGCCATGCTCACCAAAGCATTCCTGCCAGGCATGTACGCGCAAGGTTTCGGGCGAATCATCAATGTTGGCTCGATCCATAGCCTTGTGGCCTCACCTTATAAATCTGCGTATGTTTCAGCAAAGCACGGCATTCTCGGCTTTTCAAAAACCATTGCCCTAGAAAGTGCAGATCATGATGTCACCATCAATACACTCTGCCCTTCCTATGTCAAAACGCCGCTGGTTGAAAACCAAATTGCCGCACAAGCCAAAAACCACAACATCAGCGAAGAAGAAGTCATCAACAACATCATGCTCAAGCCGATGCCGAAAAAAGCCTTTATTGCATTGAACGAACTTGCCGATACCGCCTTGTTCCTTTGCTCCCCAAGTGCCAAAAATATTACCGCGCAAGCCATCACTATTGATGGAGGCTGGACCGCGCATTAACGCGAAATACGCGTGTGACAAATTCAATACATACCCACTTAAAAACGGCTTTTACGCCGTTTTTTGTGCTTTTGATTGACCAATATTTGTGCAGTTGTTCACTAGAATATACCGAATAAAGTGCGCCAGCCCACATTGCCAACATTCCTTTGCCTGTTTATCTCAAAATCAGTAAGTTAAGAGCGCTACACTGAAAATATTGAACATAGCGAAAGGAGAGCGCCATGACACAGACTTCTTTAACCAGTGACAGGCTCTATCGCACCTCACAACTGAACAAACTCGACGTTTCATCTACCAAACATCTTGAGCCCCTCGACGAAATCGTGGGTCAGGATCGTGCACGTCAAGCCGTCGAATTTGCGATGTCGATAAAAGAAAAGGGCTACAACATTTACGCTGTCGGCCAGAACGGACTCGGTAAGCGCACCATGATGATGCGCTACCTAAAACGTCACTGGGAATACAGCCACCAAATTTTCGATTGGTGTTACGTCGCGAATTTCCAAGACTCTCGTTGCCCTACCGTTTTGCAAGTCCCTGCAGGTCGGGGCATCGCATTGAAAAAAGACATCGAAAAGTTGATGGGAAAATTAGGGAAAGCCCTGCCCCTCGCGTTTGACAACGAGATGTACTTTACCCGTGCGGATGTGCTGAAAGGTCAGCTAACCGAACAACAAGAAGGCGCATTGCAAACTCTGACGAATGATGCAAAAGCGCAGAGCGTGAGTTTGTCGATCACCACGGCGGGCGATTACCAATTCATCGCCTTAAACGGTGAAGAACCTCATTCCGAAGAAACGTTCGATGCGCTCTCTGATGATGAGCAAGCCAATTTCGACAAGGTGATCCGTGAGCTTGAGATTCAGCTCCGAGGCCTTGTGCGCAAACTGACCGAATGGGAAGAGCAGTACGCAGAGCAGCAACAAAAACTCGATGAAGAGATCGCGATTGAAGTGGTTGCACGTCTCATCAAGCCAATGATCGAGAACTACCCAGACCTGCCGCAGGTAAAGAAATACCTAAAAGGTATGCAGGCTGACATTCTCGAAAACCTTGATATCTTCCTTGAAGAAAGCGAAGACCAAGCTGCACTCGCCTACGCCGCGCTCGATAAAAAATTGCCGCGTCGCTACCAAGTCAACGTGCTCGTCGCGCAAGACGAAGATGTGCCGCCTGTTATTGTTGAAGACAGCCCGACTTACCACAACATCTTTGGTTATGTGGAAAACGCCACGTACAAAGGCACCGTATTCACCGATTTCTCGCTGATCCGTGCTGGTAGCATTCACCGTGCAAATGGCGGTGTCTTGCTCATCGACGCCGTCAAAGTGCTTGAACGCCCATATGTATGGGATGGCCTCAAACGTGCGCTGAGTTCTCGTAAGGTCAGCTTAAGCTCACTGGAAAGAGAAGTGACGTTGAGCGGCACGATTTCGCTTGAGCCAGAGCCAATTCCACTTGATGTAAAAATCGTTCTGTTCGGTGATTACAAAACCTATCAACTGCTTCAACACTATGATGCAGAATTCAGTGAGTTGTTCCGTGTCACCGCTGACTTTGAAGATGACATGCCGCGCAATGACGACAGCGAAATGAAGTACGCAAAATTCATCTCAAGCATCTGTCATGACAACAATCTGCTGCACTGTGACCAAGGTGCGATTGGCCGAATCATCGAGCACAGCTCGCGTCAATCAGGCGATCAAGACAAGCTGTCTCTTCATTCGGCGGACATTGCGAACCTTCTGCGTGAATCAAACTATCAAGCACGTGTAAGTAACGCCAATATCATTCGCGCCTCACACGTTGAGAAAGCCCTCGCAAGCCGTGATATGCGGGTGAGTCGCCTGCGCGATCACGTGATGGAAGGCTTTACCAATGGCACGACATTGCTGCAAACAAAAGGCACGTCAATCGGACAAATCAACGCCCTTTCAGTGCTTGCCACACAAGATTACGCGTTCGGCGCACCAAACCGTATCACTGCCACCACCTCGTTCGGTGACGGCGGCGTCCTTGATATCGAGCGAAGCGTAAAACTGGGCGGCAACATCCACTCAAAAGGTGTGATGATTTTAACCGCGTATCTGTCGTCATTGTTAGGTAAGAAAGCCAAAATACCACTCACGACCACGCTCACCTTCGAACAATCATATGGTGGTGTGGATGGCGACAGTGCCTCAATGGCCGAGTTTTGCACCGTGATTTCGGCGATCTCTGGCATTCCGCTCCGACAAGATTTGGCTATCACAGGGTCGATGAACCAATTCGGTGAAACACAGCCTATCGGTGGGGTGAATGAGAAAATTGAAGGCTTCTTTGATGCTTGTACCATCAAAGGGCCGAAGTCTACGCAAGGCGTTATTATTCCTGCCTCTAACGTGCACAACCTAATGCTTCGCAAAGATGTTATCCATGCCGTTGAGAAGGGCCAATTCCACATCTACGCCATTAGCCATGTGAGTGAAGCCCTTGAATTATTTACCGGCATGCCTGCAGGCAAATTGGATGCGAAAGGTAAATTCAAATCTGGCACTGTGCTGCAAAAAGCGTATGAATGTATTGCTGCATTGCGCGATGATAACCAGTAAAAAACGATAAGTTAAAAGCCAACACAAGAGTGAGTTAACGCCTAATACGGTTTCTCGCAAACACTAAAAAGCCGACAATTGTCGGCTTTTTCTTTCTTCAAATTTCACTATCATCAAAGGGGAACAGGCTCTAGCCATACGCCACAGACGGTAGCCACAAGATTAAATTCGGCCAGAAGACCAAAACCACTAACGCAATCAACTGAAGAATGATGAACGGCAACACGCCTTTATAGATATCTATGAGCCTGACTTCTGGTGGACATACTCCTTTCAAATAGAACAGAGCAAAACCCACCGGCGGCGTCAAGAAGCTCGTTTGAAGCGCCATCGCCACCAGCATCACAAACCACACAAGCTCCGCATTATCGAGCCCAGGGTAAGTGCCAATGTCCAAGTCTAAGCCCAACACCACGGGGGCAAGTAACGGCAGCACAATCAAGGTGATTTCAATCCAATCGAGGAAGAAGCCCAGCAGAAAAATGACCAGCAAAATGAACGCCACCACACCATACGGACCAAAGGGCAATGCCTCGAAGGCTTGCTCAATGAATTCATCGCCGCCTAGCTCTCGCAGCACTAACGCAAAGCAGGTCGCGCCAATGAAGATGGCAAAGATGTATGCGGTGGTTTTGTAGCTATCGATGAGCACTTCTCGCAACACTGACAACGAAAAACGCTTATAAAAAGCCGCCAGTAAAATAGCGCCGAATGCCCCTACGCCTGACGCCTCGGTCGGCGTGGCTATACCAGAAAAAATGGAGCCTAGCACAGCAAGGATCAGCGCAAATGTCGGCACAATGGCTTTGGCTACGTCTTTGATTACCTCCCAATCCACGGGTTTTGCATCATCAGGTAGTGGAATAGACTGCGGCTTAACCAACCCCACTATCAACAGGTAGACAATGTAAATGGCGCCCAGCATCAAGCCTGGCACCATCGCCCCCATAAACAGATCACCCACAGACAACGCCAGCTGATCCGCCATAATGACGAGCATGATCGAAGGCGGTAGCAATATACCCAGCGTACCCGCAGATGCGATGGTACCGAGTGCCAGTGGAAGGTGATAACCCTGCTTCATCATGGCGGGTAAAGACATGGTCGCGAGCAATACAACAGATGCCCCGATGATGCCTGTCGAGGCCGCCAAAATGATCCCTATGGCCATGACAGTGATCGCCAACCCACCATGTACACGCCCGAACAAGGCTTGCATGGCATGCATTAGACGATCGGCAACGCCAGATTTATCTAACATGTTCCCCATAAATATAAACATGGGAAGTGCCACCAATATCCAGTTGTCCATGATCTTGAATAGACGGTTAACCACCAAACCAAGCGTGGTGAAATCTAGCCCTGTCCACGTGTCAAAATAGATATCGCTGTAATAACCAATAATGGCAAACGCCACACCCACGCCGCCCAATACCCACGCAACGGGAATACCAATAAACAGGAGAAGAATAAAACTGCCAAACATGGCAAGAATCAGGATTTCATTCGCTTCCATGCGAACCTCCCTTCGCTGACACTGACACACCATTACCCCGTAACAATGCGATGGCTCTCAATACTCTGGCTAAGCTCGCAAACGCTAAGAGTGCCGCACTGAAAGGGATGGCGGATTTGATGACCCATCGCCATGGCAGACCCGACGGCGCGTTCGAGCGCTCATCCACTCGCCATGCTTCATACACAAAATCGAGTGAATGGATAAAAATGACGTACATAAATGGCCAAACAAAAAAGGCGACGGTGAGGATGTCTACCCATGCTTTGGCACGCTCAGAAAACCGGTGATAGAAAATATCGACGCGCACATGCGTACCCGTGATTTCCGCGTATGACAGACCAAAGAGCACCCCAACCGCATACAAATGCCATTGAAGCTCTTCGAGCGCAATCTGCCCATTACTGAACACTTTTCGCAAAATAACCTGCGTGATGATCACTGCGATCAGAATGAGATAGCTCCACGCAAAAAAGCGCCCGAGAGATCGCACAACATGCTCAATGCTGTCAGCAAGCGGGGAGGCAGAAGGCGAATAGGAAGGCTGGGCCATAATTCGTTCACTGTTCCTTAAATATCAATGTGGTGAGATAAAAAAGGGGCAGCGGATGCTGCCCAAACACGAGAGATTATTGTCGAGGTAGAAAACCTTTTGATTCCCAGACTTGATAGTTAGTCCGGAACGTAGACATGTCATCCCACACTTTTTTAAAGTACGGATCTTGTTTTTGCTCGTCCACGACATCTAGCCATGTAGTTTCAAACAAGTTCAGCATATCGTCGTTCCAGTAACGTAGTTCGACGCCCTGCTCTTGCGCTTTCTGCATGGCCTCAAACTGCATCGCCTCACCTTCCGCAATCGAGTTAGTCATCGACGCTAAGCACAGGGTTTCTACTGCAGCTTGTTGGTTGCCATCCATTTTGTTCCATGTGTCTTTGTTGATCAAAAGCTCAAAGACAGTGGCTTGCTGGTGCCAACCTGGGAAGTAGTTATATTTCACGATTTTGTGAAAACCAAGGCGTTGGTCAATCGCAGGTTGAGAAAACTCAGTGGCATCAATCGCGCCTTTCTCAAGCGCACCAAAGATTTCGCCACCTGGGAGCTGAACCGTACCCACGCCCAATTTCTCCATAACCTGACCACCGAGGCCAAAGAAGCGCATGGTGATGCCTTTTAAGTCTTCTGGTTTTTCGATTGGCTTTTTAAACCAACCTGACGTTTCGGGCGAGATGATGGCGCACGGCAGTACTTTTACGTTATAGCCGGCTTGGTCATACATTCCCTGGTAAAGATCTAAGCCGTTACCGTAGAAAAGCCACGCCATGTATTCTGGCGCTTCAGGGCCAAATGGCACTGCGGAGAAAAGTGCAGCAGCTGGCATTTTGCCTTGCCAATACCCCGCCGTCGCATAGCCCGAGTTCACTTTACCGCTCGAGACTGCATCCAAAATTTCAAGCGGCGCGACTAATTTTCCTGGTTCATAGACTTTCATTTTTATGGTGTTACCGGATACCGGTGCAATGCGTTCTGATACCCACTTAATCGGGGTACCTAAAGCGGGAAGGTGAGTACCAAACGCAATGGGGGTTTTAAGTAACACTTTGTCCGCCATGGCTGCCCCAGAAAAACACGCGGTAGCGATGGTGAGAGCTTTTAGCGTTGTAGAAATCGGCCGTTTCATTGTCCACTCCTTGGTGCGCGGTATCACTGTTTTGAATGTATGGTGTTACCGACTTAGGGGTTGAGGTTTAGAGCACACTGAACCTGTTAAATATTTGTTATCGTCCAGCCTATAGATGCACCTCAGATAAGAAAATCAGGTAGATAACGGACGCCATCTCGCACGCTTTACGTACATCATTTCCGTAAAACTACGTAGGCGCGTTACTTATCTCATTGAATTTTTATTGCGTAGCTCATTGAGGGTTAGTGAGAATGCATGACCGAATGCGAAAACTACGGACGTAAATCCGATGCAAAGTGTGACGAAAAACATAGCAATGGTGTGAGAAAGAGAAAGGCGACAAAAGAGAAACGTATGAATATTTTGAGCAACCTTTCCGGCATAAATACACGACTGCGCGCCAAAATACTGGTGCTCGCCATGGTGCCTTTATTGCTGATGTTCGCGTTGATCATCGGGCTGGTTACCGTGCAATCTGATTCCCTGTCCACCAACCAAGCTGACCTCATTCGTAC
Source organism: Enterovibrio norvegicus DSM 15893 (assembly GCF_900115495.1). GTDB lineage: Bacteria > Pseudomonadota > Gammaproteobacteria > Enterobacterales > Vibrionaceae > Enterovibrio > Enterovibrio norvegicus. Next base: position 13,911 of record NZ_FOWR01000020.1, read on the forward strand.
CGAGACCCTTGCTTCCAAAAAACAAGAGCTTCTGAAATACGTCGAGCTCGCACGCGCATCCGTCTCTCCTATCTACAATGCAGCCACCCCCCATGATGAAAACGCCAAACAAGCTGTCATCGACGTGCTCAACAAACTCACATACGGCGAAGACGGATACTTCTTCGCCTATACCTATGACGGCACCAATCTTGTTCTCCCCTATCAACCAGAAATGGTGGGTCAAAACATTTGGGATGTTGAAGACACACACGGCTTTAAGCTTCTCCAAGGGTTAATCACAGCTGCACAACAAGGCGGCGGCTTTGTTGAATACTACTGGCACAAGCCCTCACGCAAAGAGCCGGTGAAGAAACTGAGTTATGCGATTGGATTAGAAAAATGGGGGTGGATGGTCGGCACTGGCGTATATATCGATGATATTGATACCCAGGTCATGTCACTTCACAACAAAATCGACGAAATCATCAGTAAAACCTTCGTTGGCTTAGGCATTACTCTCGTTATCACCATTGGCATCATGGCCAGCCTTGCCGCCACTATTCACGTCAATGCGCAGGAACTCGCCGATAACAAGTTGCAGGCGCTCAATCGCCAGTTAATCGATTCACAAGAAGAAGAGCGTACGCGGGTTGCGCGTGAGTTGCATGATGGCATCAATCAGATTTTGGTCTCAGTAAAGTACCGCCTAGACAGTCTAAAAGAGGCAAAGAACCGTGAAGAAATTAGCGAACACCTTGGTTTAGGCCAGGCCAGTTTAAACGAGGCCGTCACTGAGCTTCGCCGAATATCGAAAGATTTACGCCCTACGCTACTGGATGATCTTGGGTTGCTTCCCGCCCTTGAAGATTTGGCCAAAGAAGTCACCACGCGTTCCGGCATGACAGTGATCTTCGAGCACCACTTAAGCGTGTCCCACGTATCCAAAGCCGCAGAAATCACCCTTTATCGCGTCGCGCAAGAGGCGCTTCATAACGCTGAAAAGCACTCGCAAGCCAAAGCGGTTGATATTATTTTGCAGGAAGAAGAAGGCGAAATTGTGCTTACCATCGCAGATGACGGCATCGGCTTCGAAGAACATAGGCTTCGCGTTAATGCACAATCAATGGGGCTAAAGAACATGCGGGAACGAATCGAGAACCTCGATGGACACTTCGTCATCAATAGTTTGTCACAGCAGGGCACGGAAGTCCGCGCAATTTTGCCAACCAAATAGATGCCAGAAACGTTTGATTTTTAGATGCTAACAGCCTCTGATTTTGGTGTGCAATAACATTCGAAAGGAGAATTACCATGACCACATTGTTGCTCGCGGACGATCACGTCCTATTGCAAGACGGGCTTAAAGACCGCCTGTCTCGCCAACCACAGTTTTCAATTGTTGGAACCGCCAGTGACGGCGAATGTGCGATTGAAAAAACCTTGGCGCTCAGACCAGACATTTTGCTCACCGACATTTCCATGCCAAAGAAAACAGGGTTAGAAGTATTAAATACACTTCGAGAGGCTGCCCCTGAGGTGAAGGTGGTGATTTTAAGCATGCACAGTAACAAAGAGTACATCATGGCGGCCATGCGTGGCGGTGCCAAAGGCTATGTTTTGAAAGATGTTTCCTCACAAGAGTTGGTGCAAGCCCTCGATATTATCGCGGGTGGCGGATCTTATTTTAGCGCTGGCGTATCAGAAACCTTGCTCGAAGGCATGAATGAACTAGAGAACAAAGAGCACGAAGACTCTCAACCAACACCAAGGGAAAAAGATGTGCTCATTCTTATCGCGAATGGCGCATGCAACAAAACCATAGCCAGAGAACTGGACATCAGCGTTCGCACTGTCGAAACCCACCGTCTTCGGGTGAAAAAGAAGTTGGGGGTAACATCTACTGCCGGGTTAGTGAAATATGCCATTGAGCATGACTGGATAAACCAACAAGAAAACCAGTAAAAACGTATGCATCACCATGATTAATACACTATGACGCACGGTATTTAGCATGAAAATCATGACGTTATTTGCCTGCTTTTTGAGCCATGACCGCGAATTTTCCTATGAACAGCGTATCTTAGTGTCTACATACTTTTCTATTGGTTTCAGGCATGCACCAAGAGCATTTTCTTATTCCGGAATACCCAAAAATCACATACGCAGGTATTTCCCTTGAAACGGTAAGCAAAAAAACGCCAAATTTCCTCCATTCAGTGAAATGGTATGCCCGCATCGGCATTTCTTTTGCCTTTATCTTTTTCGCTTCCGTCACCACCCTTTCGTGTTACCTCTTTGATCTGACGGACGATATCTTTTTTGTTGCTACGCTCGCCATCACCTTCTTTTTATATTTGTGCTCTTTGCCTCTCCTCACCAAGGCAATCATTTCATCGGAACGCGTCAGACAATGGGTTCGCAAATCCAAACATCGCTATTTTTTGAGGGCACTTGCGAATACGCCGTTTGAAGCAAGACTGAACGCCTCGAACATCATATGGGATACCTTGCGTAACGAGGAATGGGCGACCTGCATCAATGATGCGCATGAAATAGACAGAGAGCGTACTGTGTATAGTTGCCAACAGCTCGGCAAAATCGCATCAAACCTGATTGACAACGACCCAGAGATTTTTTGCGATGCTATGCTTAAAACCATGAATAATCAGAGAGGTAGCACATCCTACTTTTTCGATATTTTGGTGAGGCTTGCAGAACAGCAATTTCACAATGGAAAAGAAAGCCAACGACAATTACGTGGAACACAAAAGCTGATGTTGGATGACATTTTCTCGCATCGGTAGTTCGTCCTAAACGACCCCGGAGAGATAATGAAAATTGTTCTTGTGACCGGAGGCAGCAGTGGTATTGGCCTTCAAACAGTGACGCATTACCATCGTTCAGGTTTCAAAGTACTGACTTGTTCCAGGAATGAAGATACATGGAACAAAGTACTCGCCACTCACCCTGAACTGTCTGCCGTCGATTATCTCCCTGTCGATTTGAAAGATGTTCATCAGGTAGACCGCTATTTCGGGTATATCCGAGAGAACTATGGGCATCTCGACATTGTGGTTAACAATGCATCACCCCCGTTAGAATCGCGCGGCGATTACGCCGATGTGCCTATCGACGCCCTTTACAACACTCTCATCGGCGACTTTTGGATCCATGCACTCTGCCTGAAATACGAATTGAATCTCGTTGTAAACGGCGGCTCCATCGTCAACATCAGTTCTGTCAATGGGATAAGGCCTACACCAAACGCGGCGATGTTTTCTGCAGCCAAGCATGGCATTGAAGGGCTCACCCGTTCAATTGCGGTAGAAGCCATTCGTAAAGGTATCCGAGTCAATGCCGTTGCACCGGGTGTGACATGGACGCCTCGTTGGGAGCAAGCACAATCTGAAATGGGCGACGAATTAAAAAACACGGTGGCAAGCCAAGTACCCAATGGGCGATTCGCGACGGTAGAAGAAATTGCTAATGCCATCGCTTGGCTTAGCTCCGAGCAAGCGAATTACATCGTCGGTCATACCTTGGTGATGGACGGCGGTCTGAGCCTGACATAGCCTCTGCATTTTATCTCTCACACACGCAAAAAAAAGACTGCCGAGGCAGTCTTTTTTCTTATCATGTTATTTGTCCGGTACTTCTATAACTGCTTGCCAATGAAAGAAGCCATTAAGCCTTTCGCGTTTGCAACATCCAACGGCTAACACCTGCCAACCCAAACAAAACGAACAAGAAGATGTTCATGCTGCCACCACTGCTTCCACCGCCACTACGCGAATGCGTGGGTGCAGGTTGGGTGAACATTGGCTGACTTGCGTCGGCTTGGGTAGGTTGAACATTCTGAGCTTGGCGTGTTTGTCGTGCTTGCTGTTCTTTCTGCACGCGTGCTTGGTTATTTCGATCAATGCCAATCTGTTGGAACACATCTTCTTCAACCACCAGCAGCGAGGTGTAATCCGTTAGAAGACCATACTCTACGGCGATGTCTTCTATCGCTTGTTCTTTGTCTGCGTCTTTCTGCTCTAGGTAATCCATCTGCGCTTCTAGATCTCGAATCGCTGAGAATGCCCACATTCTCTCAAGTTCAGGGTTACGCAACGTTGTCTCTGGTAACGATACCTTGGTGGTATAACGACGCGTCTCGCCATTCACTTTCATGCTCAAAGTGACGTCGGCAGTGCCGGCTTTAAAGTAGTGGCCGAATACCGTCAGTTGCTCACCGCGATATAAGCTGCTGATAGCTTCTGGTGTCAGATCCTTTACCTTCACACCGTCGATATCCAATTGAATGTCGCGATACGCTTGATGCGTTAACTTGCTAGAGATGTTGAGCAAATGTCCCATGATGTCATCTGCATTCGAGACAGACGTTGCAACGCCATTTGATAGCTTGGTCATCGGCACCAACAGCGGTGTATTCGCGCTGTTACCCATGATGAAGGTGAACAACCGGACGTCATATTTTTCCATCATTTGGAAAAATTTACGCTTCTCCGTTACCCCAACATTCGCGACACCATCGGTCACCAGCACAATACCTGTTGGACGGTCAGCGTCCAGTTTACGCACGGCTGCGCCCAAACCTTCATAGAGATTGGTGCCGTTACTCGGCTGCATGGCAGACATTTCACTCAGGGCTTTTTCGACGTTTTCCTTGTTCGCAGGTAGAAAGCCATTGGTTAAGTCATACGTTGAACTATCAAACATCACGACACGAAAACGGTCTTGTGGTGGAAGCTTGTTCAGCCCCTGTCGAACCCCTTCGGCCAAGGTGCTGTACTTGCCCGACATCGACCCTGATTTGTCTAATACGAAGACCCAATCACGCCCTTGTATTACCGGCCCCAAATCATCACCCGGCGTAAAGGTAAGTTTCACTGTACCGCGCTTTGATTCTTCAGGGTCACGGTACGCAACCATATCCAAGCGACCGGGGAGTCCATCTTGTAGGCGCCAATAAACCACGATGTCTTGATCCAACCGGTACGCGGGGGCAGAAGGTGATGCTGTCACGCCTTCCTCTTCAACCGCGGCTGACGCTTGGTTCGCGACTTGCGCCTTCCAAATCGTATGCTCACCTAATGCTTCTTGTGTAAGTGCTGCGTTAGGGTGTGACGGCAAACGCACGCCGTCAACGGGATACGCGGATTTCAGCGTGACGTTAAACGAGAAGTCTTGCTCAACTGCATCATTGCGCGTCCAAAAACTGTCGCGCGCTTCATCAACACCGCCCTCTTCCATGGGATAAACGTAACGGCCAATGCCGTGGTCAATCAGCGCGTCTTGTAGATACACCAATCTCACCTTCACACGCTGTTGAGGCTGAACAGGGAAGACGCGCATCTCAAACGTTTTGTATCCGTCTTTTTCAGTCAATGCCGTCGCATTGCCTTGCGCTTTTTGTTCTTCGTAAATCTTTTTCGCTTTGTCTTTCGCCACCGATTCTGCAATCACTGGCGTGCCGTTAATCCAGTAAATGAACTCACCCACGACGGCTTCTTGCGGTACAGGAAACGAGTAGCGCGCTTCGAGCACGTCATTATTTGGGTTATAGAAGATTTGTTCGATGGACGTTGTCGCATAGCCGTCTTCAATCACGACATCCACGCGGTGGGTTTCGATGGTGAGGTCTTGGTGTTGGCTGTTGGTCGGTTTCAACAAACCGCTCGCCATTGCGGCGGGTGCAAACCAGCCTAATACAAACGTGAGAAATACCATTCCCCACGTCGAGAATCTTTGGGTCATTTGCTGTTGGTTTAGCATCGTGTGCCTCCATTGCGTGGCTTCTTTGAGATTCGTTCTCTCATGTGCAGGAAGGGAAGGCTTGCGTTCATCGCGCCTTTAACTCTCTGCGTTTTCAGAAGCTTGCAACAAGACAGCGTAAGTCAAAAGCGCCGTGTCCGAAGTGACAATATACGTGACGCTACGTCGCATGAGGTGACACCTTCTCGCCGGATCGACGTGTTGGTGTGCGTGAGCGGACACGTATCCATACGTACTAAGACATATTGACTATTTGGATTCTTATGGGGCTAAACGCTATTCGTACTCTTCAAAAAGTGGGAAGGTCCAGCGGCGCATCGCGACCACCATTGAAGTGCCGTGACGCTCTTGCATCGTTAAATCTGTGTCTTGGTTACATGAATCATAAAACTCACTCACCAAACGTTGAATACGTTGCTGAAATTTGTAGTTGGTTGAGAGCGACATCAGCCCTGTAGACATCACCAGCTTCTCTTCATCGCCAGCAAAACGAGATTGGAAGAACGCGCTGATCACTTGTTGTTGGAAGAACTGCTGAATAGGGCCACCCGCCACCCATGAAAATGACGGCGAGATTTTAAGTTTAATGCGGTTATCAGGCTGAAGCTCAATCACGTTCAAGCGATCTAAGTGCGCCAACTTCTGAATCAAAACCGTTTCAGGTAGGCTGTACTGCTCAAGGATTTGATCAAAGCGATACCCATTCGTGATGCAGACCGCCACTAACAACAAAGCTTTGTCAGCCACCAGCTCTTCTTCTTGCTGCCACGTCAATTCCGTAATCTGATGGGTGCTTTCAGAGGAAAGTTTAAACAGTTCCCCCATGTCCATATCAATGAGCTGACACACCGCCGACAAGCGCTCTAAACTCAAGCTTCCGCCATTCGCGAAGAGCCGCTTTACCGAGCCCTCACTGAGTGACAATGCACTCGCGACATCTTGATAATTCACACCTCTCGCTTTGAGCTGCTTCTTTAACGTTTGAACCACCTGATCACATTCAGCCATGTATCCTCCTTGAAACCAGAGGACAGTAAACCGTAACCGCGTTGGCTTTTCCAGTGCTATCTAAAAGGCAGGAAAAAAACAGACCGTCAGTGCCTTACTGACATTCGGCGTCATCGAAGTTCCTGACTGTGAACTCAAAAATGGCGGCAATGTGATCTCGATGCATCAAGTAGGAAAGCAATGTTCAGCGCCTACAGCACCCAATAAATAGCGGATAAAAAAATGCCACCCAGTTGGGTGGCATTCTTATATGTGCTTTCGAACTTATTCTTTACCGAACACGTTGTTTTCTTGTTCTTGAACGCGAATAAACGTCGTGCGCTTAGTCAACTCTTTAAGCTGCGCAGCACCAACATAAGTACACGTAGAACGTACGCCACCAAGAATGTCAGAAATCGTATCATTCACTGTGCCACGGTATGGCAACAAGACGGTCTTACCTTCTGCAGCGCGGTATTTTGCAACACCACCAGAGTGTTTTGCCATCGCACTTTCAGAAGACATGCCGTAGAACTTCATGAACTGCTTACCGTCTTGCTCAATCACTTCACCGCCGCTTTCTTCGTGGCCAGCTAGCATACCGCCAAGCATCACGAAATCAGCACCGCCACCGAAGGCTTTAGACACATCACCCGCACATGAACAGCCACCGTCACCGATGATACGACCACCTAGACCGTGTGCAGCATCTGCACATTCAATAATTGCAGAAAGTTGTGGGTAACCTACGCCCGTTTTCACGCGAGTCGTACACACTGAACCAGGACCAATGCCCACTTTCACGATGTCTGCACCAGCAAGAATAAGTTCTTCAACCATGTCACCAGTAACCACGTTACCCGCACTGATCACTTTGTCTGGGAATGCCGCGCGAACACGCTCAACGTACTGAACAAGGTGCTCAGAGTAACCGTTAGCAATGTCGATGCAGATGAAGATAAGTTCATCAGACAACGCCATGATATCTTTGGTTTTTTGGAAGTCAGCGTCAGAAGTGCCCGTTGATACCATCACGTTGTTTAGCGTCTTAGTGTCAGCTTCAGCAACGAACGCTGCCCAATCTTCAACGGTGTAGTGTTTGTGGATGGCAGTCATACAACCGTGCTCAGCGAGCACCTTGCCCATTTTGAATGAACCGACTGAATCCATATTTGCTGCAATGACAGGTACACCAGACCATTGACGACCGCTATGCTTGAAGGTAAACTCGCGGGTTAATTCAACTTGTGAACGGCTTTTTAGGGTAGAACGTTTCGGACGAAACAGTACATCTTTGAAACCCAACTTCAAGTCTTGTTCGATACGCATGTGTCTTTCCTTAATATACAGACGATGCCCTTTCGGACAGTGCTCATGGATTTTAGCTATTGGCAGATAGCTTGAATATTCACCATCGAGCAGGCACAAAAAAACCGGGGCGTTGGCAGACGCTCCGGTTTTCAGCATTATAGGCACATAAATATTATTCACAAGACTGACAATTGAAATTTTTTTGTGATACCTTTTGTCAGAAAGCACCTCGATTAATTCAAAAATCCCTCTCTATTTACAACTACTTATCTCGCTTTTTCTCTTCCCAATTTGTATAAAAAAACCGCGCATTCCAGATTGAAACACGCAGCTTGATCATTTCTTTTTCAGTGCAAAAACAAACAACTTAGTTGATGTTTTTCCTACTGATTAGGCGATATTTCGCCTACTGCACAGGCACCCATGGGCCCCACGCTTCACTCAGCAACGGATCATCACCCTGTGTCCAATAAAGTGCTTTATAGGTTACGCCTTTCACGACCACTTGCTGATCTTTGTTGTAAACCTTGGCAGCGCTCCATGCATTAGGGTCGGTCGGTGTACCCGTATCGGTTCCATTGCCAGTGCCTGTCGTTGGCATCTCAGCATCTGGTAACACACGCACGGTTGGCCAGCCTGCGTGTGATCCATAGAAATTCGTCACACACTTCTCGTAATCGCCCGGAACCAACGCCGAATACGCGGTTTGGAAGCCAACAAGCTCACATTCGAATGAGTAGCCACCCGGACGATCAGCATAGTATTTCCAGTTACCGTCCCAGTTGGTATAAAGCACGTCCGTTGCACCTTGAAGGTTCAAACTGCCAAATGGCAATTGTTGGTAACAGGTGTTGGTTTCATCTGCTTCAATCGGGATTTGATAATGTGCCGCTAGCCCTTCCCAGTAGCGAATACGGTTAACAGGCTGACCTTTGGTTTTGTTTTGTTGACCACATTCAATACCGCCATTGATGATGTTAATGGTCGTGCCGAAACCGTAACCAATACCTGCATCTTTTTCACGTTGAGACGGTGTCCACGTTCTGTCGATAACATGCAACATTGCAGGCTTAGGCGCCTGAGGCGTTAGGAAGAACCAAATCGCTGACGCAAGGTTTAGCCAAGAATCTGCCACCAGACCCGGTTCATTCAACAGTTTGGTCGCATCGCCGTCGTACATCACCTCAGAGAACATGCCGTAGTTAAAGTGATAAGAAAGCTGTTTAGCGCCACGACCAAAGTACCCCTGCCCCGTCGCACATGGCCAGCGGCTGTTCTGCCAGTCTTTTTGACCACACCCTGTCGTATAGCCTTCTTGGCCTTCAGCCCATCCCATTTCACGAACGTGAACCAGTGCTTGCTGCCATTCTTCTAACGCGAGTGGGTTATCCGACGTGTTGTCGATGGCAATGTGTCCACCCGTTTCTTGAGAGAAATGGGCAAAGGCGGTAATGATAGATTTTTTACAGATTGCATCGGCATCTCGGCCATCCGTGTAATCACCACAGAACGCGGGGAACTTACCGATTGCACGCAAGAAGCGGGTATAAGTGTATTCAGGCGCGGCCATGTGCGTCAGAAAATCCCAATCTGAACGCGGGAATACACGTTCAACACGCTTTACGTTATCAGGGTTTGACGCCAATCCTGCATCAATGGCTTCAACCACGGTGTTTGGTGTGGTTTCGAGCGCTTTGGACCAGATAGCATACATAGGATCGGAGGTTTGCGCCGCTTCTGCTGCCGCCATTTCGGAGGCAGAAACAACGAACCCGTTGACGTCATTAGGATCAGTCTGGGGATTCATGGAAATGGCGCTATTCGCCATAAAGCTTGCACCACACAGTGCCGTAAACAGAGCTGTTCTTTTCATTTCAAGTTCCTTATCAAATACGCCGGAAAGAGAAAATATCTCTTTCCAAATTCGCCGCTGCGATGGCTATATCATCTCGATGTCGTTTTACGCTGGGCCTATTCCGTTAACGCTATAAGTAGCGCGTTTACCCAGTCATTCTTGATGATTTTGTTATTAACGCAGACAGCCAACTATATGCATGACTTGATATACAACTGAACCACTATCACCCAGCCAAATGCAAAGACTGTATGATGCCCCGTTAGGTTTTGATAAAGACCAAACTGTTGTAGCGTGATTTTTTGAAGCCAAACACGTTACACAAAAGAAACCTCAACACAATGCACTCATTTTTGTGCACATATATCGAATTAAAAACTGCGAACTGTCTCGCTAAAAGGCGGCGGTATCCCTTGAATCCAACCGGCTCGGGTGTAAAAAAGCGCGTATCCTACTTTCGTAAAATACGCGCTTCTGTGATCACCATTTACTCATGCATCGCGCTGTATGCCGTGCTTTTGTTCAAGGCATTAGTCATGCATTTATGGACGATTAAAGCTGTTGCCAAGGTCCCCACTGAGCACCAGATGCTGGGTTGTCACCTTGTGTCCAATACTTCGCTTTGTAGGTAACACCACCCACAACAACTTGGTCACCCGCAAGGTAAACCTTGTTGGCATCCCATGTAGAGTTTCCTGGATCAGGCGTTGGTTCTGGATCAGGCGTCGGTGTTGGGTCTGGTGTAGGCTCTGGGTCAGGTGTAGGCTCCGGGTCAGGTGTAGGCTCTGGTGTCGGAGTCGGTGGTGTGCCAGATACCACCTTCCATGCGCCATATTCGCCACTGGTTTCAGGGTTAACACCTTGGTTCCAGTATTTCGCTTCGTAGGTAACACCGTTTACCACCACTTGATCGCCGGTGTTGTAAACCTTGGCGGCATCCCAGGCATTTTCTGCAGGTGGATTAGTACCACCGCCAGTGTCACCGTCATCGATTTTGTCAACGACGCGGACTTCTGGCCAACCTGCATGCGAACCATAGAAATTCGTCACACATTTCTCATAGTCACCCTCAACAAGCGCAGAGTATGCGGTTTGGAAGCCAACCAATTCACATTCAAATGAATAGCCACCCGGACGATCAGCAAAGTACTTCCAGTTGCCATCCCAGTTGGTGTATAGCACGTCGGTTGCACCTTGCAGGTTCAAGCTACCGAAAGGCAATTGCTGCCAGCAGGTATTCACTTCATCAGCTTCAATAGGAATGTCATAGTGTTTCGCGAGACCTTCCCAGTAACGAATGCGGTTAACCGGCTGTCCTTTGTCTTTGTTCTGCTCGCCACATTCAATACCACCATTGATGATGTTGATCGTGGTACCAAATCCATAACCAATGCCTGCATCTTTCTCGCGCTGAGAAGGAACCCAAGTGCGGTCAATCACGTGCAGCATCGCAGGTTTTGGTGCTTGCGGCGTTAAGAAGAACCAAATCGCAGACGCTAGATTCAACCACGAATCAGCGACTAAGCCAGGCTCACCCAATAATTTGTTGGCATTGCCATCAAACATGACTTCTGAAAATGCGCCGTAGTTAAAGTGGTAAGAAAGTTGTTTAGCACCACGACCAAAATAGCCTTCACCCGCCACACAAGGCCAGCGTTTGTTCTGCCAATCATTTTGACCACAACCTGTGGTGTAGCCTTCCTGACCTTCTGACCATCCCATTTCACGAACATGGACAAGCGCTTGCTGCCATTCTTCAAGACCTAAAGGGTTATCCCAAGTATTGTCGACGGCAATATGACCACCCGTTTCTTGAGAGAAGTGCGCAAACGCTGTAATGATAGATTTCTTACAGATAGCATCAGCATCACGGCCATCGGTATAGTCACCACAAAAAGCGGGGAACTTACCAATCGCTTGAAGGAAGCGTGTATAGGTATATTCAGGCGCCGCCATTTGAGTCAGGAAATCCCAATCCTGGCGAGAGAACACGCGCTCTACTCGTTTTACGTTGATCGGATTGCTCGCTAACCCTTCATCAATCGCATCTACGATGGCATTTGGCTGAGTCTCCAGAGCCTTAGACCACGTCGCATACATAGGGTTTGAGGTTTGAGCTGCCGCCGCTGCATTCACTTCTGCGCGCTCAACAATGAATCCATTTGGGTTTTCTGGATCAGGCTGAGGCGTCATGGTTGCCCCCTGAGCCGCAAACGTTGCGCCGAGCAACACCGGGATCAAAGCAGTTTGTTTCATCGTTAACATTCCTTATCAAAAAAATGAGATTGGATTCCTATGGAATTCAAATCACGTAAACTGCGCTGTCTGTGCTTTACTCAACGCCGCATCAATGCCCTAAACTGCCGAAGGAATACACAAACTTCGATACGGCGTTGTTGAGTGTTGCCTATTGACGACGAGCGGCGACTATAATTTCCGCGCAGCCACCTCAATATATGCACAGTGCGAATATTAAAATGAGAGCCACCCACCAGTAGATGTGCCACCCTCTAATGGGATGGCGTTTATCCGAGTGACTTCAAGCTGTTAATGAGAAATTCAATGAAGTGTTTCGCGAAATGTTTACTTACAACTGTTGTGGGAAATGGACTGAAAATAGGGAAATAACGCGCCATAAAAACACACGCATTCATATTTTGAATGTGTTGGAGCTCACTATTTCATTGGGCCCTTTTCAAATAAACTAACCCCGCCCTCTCTCTTCAATTCGCGGGGTAAAAGGACAAGTAATGAACAATGCCAGCACCATTATCGAAGCGATAAAAGCACTTGGTGATGAAGAACTTGCTCAAAACGCACAGCGTTTTTTCAAATCAGGCCCCGGCGAATACGGTGAAGGCGATCGATTTATCGGTGTGCGCGTACCCACCCTTCGAACCTGCGTAAAAGCACACATCAATGCCTCTTTAGAGACAATCCGTACCTTGTTAGAAAGCGAATGGCATGAGATACGCTTGTTGGCGGTTATCCTGCTTTCTGAACAGTTTAAAAAAGCCAAAGGGTATGACCGCACCGCCATATACAATTTCTATCTTTCTCACACCCATCGTATTAACAATTGGGATTTGGTTGATAGTTCAGCGCACCATATCGTAGGTGGGTATCTGGCAGATAAAGACAGAGCTGTGCTTTATACACTCTCGGACTCTGAATCAATTTGGGAAAGACGCATCGCCATGATGGCGACCTTTACGTTTATTCGGCTCAACGAATTTGAAGACACCTATGCCCTTGCAGAAAAATACCTGACAGACAAAGAAGATTTAATTCACAAAGTGTCGGGGTGGATGTTACGTGATGTAGGGAAAAGAGACGTTGAAGGGTTACGCGCCTTTTTAACGACACATATCGCCGTCATACCTCGCACCATGCTTCGATATGCGATAGAGAAATTCGACAGCGAAGAGAGAAAGCATTTTCTTTCCCTCTAATCCAAAAGCAGAAACATCTTATTTTTGCAGACAAAGCGAATGTGTATTTTGGCTTGAAACGTCTGCCTCGTTCAGGTCATTGCCTTGTTTCAGTGCTTCAATTTCTTTCTGGTAGGCCTTGTGCAGCCCTGATGATTTTTGATGATTGACTTCGAATTCGCGTAGCTGAGCTTGGTAAGCGACATAACTACGACATGTTCTCACTGCTAAAACAGCGGCAACGATGACAATCATAAGCAAGAACGCATCCATGTCGTATCCTCCATTCATGATCATCTTCTTTATATTTGAATACATCGAAGAGCGCCATGATCGAGGAATAACACTCAGAGTTACATCAAAAATATCGATAAAAAAGAGCGCACTAGGCGCTCATATTTGTATTTATTCGACGAATATCCGATCGTTAGATGATGATTTCAATTGGCCTTTCTTAGCGAACAGGCCATTGAGACAAGGTTCGTTTGAAATCTTGATAGTCAAATTCGTTCATCAACTGAATCTCACCACTGCTTCGCTGACAATAAATCGAGGGCATCCGAAGGCCATTGAACCAGTTAAGTTTCACCATTGTGTATCCCGCGCTGTCGGAAATGTGCAAGCGTTGCCCAATGCTTAATGGCTCATCAAAATTCGCCACACAGAACTGATCGCCCGCCAAACATGAACAACTGCCAATCACGTATGTGTGTTCACCGTTTTCCGAGGCTTCCTCAATGGAGGCAGGCTCGTTATAGATCAAGGTATCCAAACGGTGCGCTTCCGTCGCGCTGTCTACAATGGCGGTTTGCATGTCGTTTTCGACGATATCAACCACAGTGACAACAAGGTCCGTCGTCTGGGTGATAATGGCTTCACCCGGCTCAAGATACAGCTGAACGCCATGTCGTTCACTGAACACTTTCAGGGCTGCCGCGAGTTTTTCAACGTCATACCCTGGCCATGTGAAGAACACACCGCCACCCAAGCTCACCCATTCTAGCGAGTCGAGATAAGTGCCAAACTTAGCCGAAATAGCATCTAATAAACCAATGAACGCATCCACATCTTTGTTTTCACAGTTCATGTGGAACATCACGCCATTCAACGATGCAAACACCTCAGGGTCGATCTTGTCAGCATGAACGCCAAGACGGGAAAACTGACGCGCGGGATCCGCAAGATCTTGTCCTGCATAACTCACACCAGGATTTAAACGAAGCCCTAACGACGCTTTACCTTCCACCAAGTGACGATGCGCTTTCAGTTGTGATTGGCTGTTAAAGATCAGCTTGTCACAAATGTCTGCAACCTCGCGCACGTCATCTTCGCTGTAGCCCACGCTATAAGCATGTGTTTCACCGCCAAAGGTTTCATGGCCTAGCTTTACTTCATACGGGCCACTGCTCGTGGTGCCATCAAGGTAGGGTTTGATGATGTCAAACACACCCCATGTAGAAAAACATTTGAGTGCAAGAACCAGCTTCACGCCGGAAAGTTCTTTTAAGCGTTTGGCTATTTCAAGATTTCGAATCAGCTTATCTTCATCAATCAGAAAATAAGGTGTTTTTAACGATGATGAATTCATTGTTCTTCTCACAAAAAGCCTGCGATGTTTCACGAAAACATCGCAGGCTTCATTAGCAAATTTACTTAAGGATATTGATGACAGGCGCTTGAGGCTCTAACTCTTCAACACCCCAATCAAGGCCAATCGATGGCATCAATTCGAGGAATGGGTCTGGGTCAAGCTGCTCCATATTGAACACGCCCTTACCGCTCCATGCACCTTTAAAGTAAAGCAATGCCGCAGTGATCGCAGGAACACCGGTGGTGTAGGCGATTGCCTGATGCTCAACGTCTTTGTAAGCCACTTCGTGATCGGCATTGTTGTAGATGAACACGCTACGCGCTTTACCGTCTTTTTTGCCTTGCACCCATGAACCAATACAGGTTTTTCCTGTGTAACCCGGCGCTAAAGATGTTGGATCTGGCAGCAGTGCTTTCAATACTTTCAGCGGCTCAACCACAGTACCGTCTTGCAGGGTGACTGCCTCTGGGCTCAATAGGCCGATATCACGCATGCAGTTGAAGTAGTTCAGGTATGCATCGCCAAAGCCCATCCAAAACTCGATACGTTTTGCAGGGATGAACTCTTTCATTGAACGCACTTCGTCGTGCGCCATTGAGTAAACTTTATGGCTGCCAACAAGCGGGAATTCAAATTCCATCATGCGGGTATGACACGCCACTTGTTTCCATTCGCCATTCTCCCAATAGAAAGAATCACCTTGGATTTCTAGCATGTTGGTTTCAGGGTCGAAGTTGGTCGCAAACTTCTTACCGTGGTCGCCTGCGTTCACGTCCATGACATCGATTGAATCAATCTCATCAAACAAGTGTTTGACGGCATAGGCCGCAAACACACTCACGACACCTGGATCAAAACCTGCGCCTAAAATGCCCGTGATACCTGCTTCTTCAAATTTCTCACGGTAGCCCCATTGCCAATCATAAGCTTGAGGCACTTGCTGACCTTCAGAGCAAAGATCGACCGCCACAGAAGTATCAAGGTATGACACTTTCGCTTGGTAACACGCTTCCATGATCGCCATATTGACCCATGGAGGACCCGCATTGATCACCAAGTCAGGTTTTACGTCTTGGATCAGCGCAACAAGCGCATCAACATCATCTGCATCAACAGCACGTGATTCCAGCTTCAAGCTTGAATCTTTTAAGTTATTGCGCCCTTTGATCGACGCGATGATCGCATCACACTTCGCGACCGTGCGCGATGCGATAGTGATATCGCCCAATACGTCATTGTTCTGTGCTGCTTTATGCGCAATCACCCAACCAACACCGCCAGCACCAATCTGTAAAATTGCCATGTTCTTCATTCCTTATAAGACAATATGTCTTTAAAACAGTGCGATGCCTTTACTACTCAGCGATATAGCAAAGACATCAAACTCAATATTTAACCCTGAACTTGCTTAACCGCATCGTCAGCAAGGCTCTCTAATTCATTCAACAAGCTATCGAAGTCGCTGAGTTTCAAACATGGATTGAGGAGCGTGAACTTGAGTGCCACGTTTCCATCCACCACGGTTTCACCCACGACGGCGCGCCCTTTCACCAGAGCGTCTAATCGGATTTGCTTGTTGAGGTAATCAAGATCGAGACCTTGATTCACGCCCACATATCTAAACAGAACCGTCGACAAACACGGTGCTGCCAGCAGTTCAAACTGAGATCGGTTGTTGACCATGTCAGCCACAAGCTGCGTTTGGTTTAACAAGTGATCAACCATAGAACCGAGCGCTTGCGGCCCGACGTTCTGCAACGTCATCCAAAGTTTGAGTGCGTCGAAGCGGCGCGTTGTCGCAATAGACTTATCAACCAAGTTTGGTAGAACGTCTTCTTCACGGTTGAGGTAGTCGGCATGGTGGCGAATATACCCAAAGTGGTTTTTGTCTTTGAGGATCACCGCACCACAACTGATTGGCTGGAAGAACATTTTGTGGAAATCGATGGTCAACGAATCAGCGCGTTCAATGCCTTCTAGACGCGCATGGTGTCGACTCAGCATTAAGGCACCGCCATAGGCCGCATCAACGTGCATCCATAGGCCGTGTTTTTCCGCCAACATCGCGACATCGTCTAGATCGTCAATCGCACCGTGATCAGTCGTACCCGCTGTGCCTGTGATCGCGAAAGGAATCAAGCCTTCGGCTTTCAACGCAGCCAATGTCGCATCGGCAGACTCAATGTCCATGGTGCCGTCGCTGTAAGTATCGACACAGATAACTGCGTGCTCACCTAGTCCCAACAATGACGCGGATTTTTGCATGGTAAAATGCGAGTTTTTAGAGCTAATAACACGCAGTTTATCCGCGTAATCTGGCAAGCCGTCTTTTTGAACATCCGTCCCTGAGATCTTCTCGATAGCGTTATCTCGCGCCATCAACAAACCCATCAAGTTACTTTGCGTGCCGCCACTGGTGAACACGCCATCAGCTTTTTCATCAAAGCCAAAGCGCTGGCATAACCAATCCGTCACTTCTTGCTCAACGAAGGTTGCCGCACTGGCTTGATCCCACGAATCCATCGATTGGTTCAACGCCGTGATAAAGGCTTCTGCCGCAACAGCGGGAATCAAAGGCGGCGTGTGCAAATGAGCAATACAATGAGGATGCTGAACAATGATCGAGTTCTTCGCGATCAGTTCGCTGGTTTCTTCAATCACGTCATCCAATGACTGCGGTGTTTCACCCAAGTTCGCATGGCGAATTTGAGAGGCCAACACCGTAGGGTCAATGCCGCTGTAAGGCGATTCGGTGTTTTCGAAGATCTTCTTCAGTGCTTGTGTGGTTGCGTTCATCGCCGCTTCAAAACTCTCTGCGCCATCTTTACCGGTATGGATAAAGTGATCACGCCAGTTCTGTTGCAACGTATCGGCAGGCTGAACCGCTTGTGTCGGTTCAACCAATGATTCAATCGCGTCTTGCAACGCCTTTAGCGCAAAGTCTATTTGCTCGAACGTAATAATGATCGGCGGTAAGAAACGAAGCACTGAGCCTTCACGTCCACCTTTTTCGATGATAAGACCACGCTCAAGTGCAGCACGCTGAATAGCGATGGTTAATTCAGGGGCGGAAAGCGGTTCGCCAAACTTGTTTTTGCCACCCTCAGGGTCACAAATTTCAACGCCCAGCATGAGGCCTTTGCCACGCACTTCAGCGATGCAACTTGTAGTAAGTGCGATCTTTTCAAGTCCACGGCGAAGATAATCACCGGTGATTTTGGCCTTATTTGCAAGATTATCGCGACGAATGATTTCCATCGCTTTCGCACCTGAAACCATGGCAAGTTGGTTGCCACGGAACGTGCCAGTGTGCTCACCTGGCAACCAGGTATCAATTTCCTTATCAAACACCAACAATGACATTGGTAAGCCGCCGCCAACGGCTTTTGATAGGCATAAGATGTCGGGTTTAACGCCAGATTCTTCAAACGCAAAATGCTCGCCAGTTTTGCCGATACCACACTGGATTTCATCGAAGATCAGCAAAATGCCATTTTCTTCGGTAATACGGCGTAACTCTTGTAGCCAAAACGCAGGGGCTGGAATCACACCACCCTCGCCTTGCACAGGCTCGACGATGATGGCTGCAGGTTTTTGAACACCGCTTTCGTCGTCTGCCAGCATACGCTCAATGTAGCGAAGCCCTTGGCGTGCGCCTTGCTCGCCTTGAAGACCAAACGGACAGCGTAGATCGTAAGGAAATGGCAGAAAGTGTACATCCGCCATTAAACCTTGGCGGCGTGATTTAGTGCCAAGGTTACCCATCATTGCCATCGTGCCATTGGTCATACCATGATAAGCACCATGAAATGCAGCAATGGTATTTCGGCCCGTGGTTTGTTTTGCCAACTTAATAGCGGCTTCGACCGCATCGGCACCAGAAGGCCCACAAAACTGCACTTTGGTATTTTCAGAGAAATCTTGCGGCAGAAATGCCATCAATTCGCGAATGAAGTGGTCTTTAGCAGGAGTCGTGATATCGAGCGTTTGATACGGAATACCGGCGTTTAACTGCTCAATCAATGCCTGATTAATTTCTGGATGGTTATAACCTAGGGTTAGTGTACCCGCGCCTGCAAGGCAGTCGAGATACGTTTGGCCACGGCTGTCTTCCACAAGAACCCCTGATGCTTTAGCAATCGCAACGGGCAGTCGGCGCGGATAAGAACGGACTTCAGACTCATAGTGCTCTTGGCTGAGTAATAGCTCATCGGGCGTTAAATCGTGCAGGCCCTGTAAAACAGGGATTGGGCTTTCAATGTTTTCGCCCAAAGTGTCGGTGGTGTAGTTCATAATTACAATGTTCATCCTTGTCTTATCATCCGACTTCTTCAAGAACATCTTCCTCGAACGAACAACCTAAATGGCATGAACGATGAGTTCTTGGAGATATAAGTGTCAAATGAAACACACGCTCTTTTATTGAAGAGCATTAACCTGTGCGCGTGATCGTTCACGGCGCGGAGGCAAACGTGTGGTAGAGGCAAAGAAAACGCACGCAGCTAAGCACATAAATACATTCATATGTTTGGTCAACGCGAGATTAAAGCCTCAATTGATCGGGATGATCAAGGCTCAGTAATAATACTGGAATGTGGTAAAACGAAAGCGAAGTGAGTGGATAACTTAATCACTGTTGGGTTCCTCAATATGCCCCTAACCTCTCGGCCGGACAGCTCTATCAATGCCCTTCTACTGGAGTGAAATCTCCAGTACCTACTTGCAACATTCTGTGAATTTACAGATTGTCACGTGTGCCCCGAAAAACTGATGTTCGAGATTGTTGCGAAAGGTAACACAGCGTGATTTTCGAACACAAGAAAATTCTTTAACCAATTGATAAAAAATAACACTCAATTTTGTTGTGGGGTTTTAACAGCCTTAAAACGTATGCAGCCTTGCCTACTTTGATATTAAACCACTATATTTACATGGTTAATACTCAAAATGGGTTTAACATACTGTTAAATATATTATTTATGAGGATAGGAAAGCGAGATACGAGAAATGCAGGGCACAGCCGTCTTTGCATCTGAGAAGTCAGATACACACAGCAAAAAGGCAGGACAGATATTAAGACGCTATTTTACACGGCGTTCGAACTTCAAAAACGGCTTCAATCTCTACTGGCATATTGTCAGGTAACGAACTCACCCCCACAGCAATACGCGAGTCTTTTTCAGTTTCACCGAATATTTCATCAAAAAGATCTGAACAGCCTTCAATGACTTTAGGGTGGTTAATAAATGATGGGTCACTGTTAACCAGGCCTATCACTTTAACAACGCGAGCGACGTTATTTAATGATCCTAAATCATGCTGAATAGCCGACAACAAGTATAAGCCGATCTCTCTCGAGTACTCATAAGCATCTTCAACAGAAATATTCTGACCTACTTTCCCCGTTGTGGAGTGAGGTCCTTGATATGAAATAAACAGTAAATTTCCGGTTTGAAAACCGTGTCCTAAATCTCCAGTCGGATTGGTTAACTTTGGCAATACCACACCAGATTCCATGACAATTGTTTCTGCATCCATAATTACTGGCTCTCAACCGCGTTTTAGATAACGTTCTAGATTACGAAGGTGGCTAATAAATACACCATCCTGTCAAAGGATAACAAACATTCTCTTTAATGCCACATATCTGTTAAATATTATTTCACTTTTATAACTAGTTTATCAAAAACGAAGATCGAAGATAAAGATCGTCTGCCATTATTCATTGCGATCATTTTTTCCTTATCATTCGAATTCCAATTAATATTCGTATCAGTTTCGATGCTAAATCCAAGGATCCTTTACGCAGAATATCAGCTTATTTCCCCTCACTAACCCAACCTACACAGCGTGTTCTATCATACAGTCTCGTAGAGCCCTGATGCAGTACAACTGCCGCACAACTGCCGCACCAAGGGTGCAGCGTAAGCCTTATAAATATCTGCTGTCTTTGAATAACCGTTTTAATTTACCTTACCTAGGTCAGCGTAATGAACGATCTTATATTCAGATCTATTTGTTAAAATTCCCTGCATCTCTCTCAATGAATGTCGACTTCAATGATCAATGAATAAGGATCCTTTCTTACCTATCACATGATCGAAAAAAGGATCCTAAGCGATCATAAAACACGATCCTCCGCTCTCTTTGACACTATTTGCTCACTATGGCTCAGATAGAAAGCGACAAAAAAGTAAAGGGAGCGACAGTGTAAATTGATCTGCACGAGGAAAGCATGGCTGCTCCCCTTCAAAAATATGTCAGTGTTGCTTAAGCCGAGAGAACGCATCTTTAACACCAATTCAGCTCACCTCTCAGTGAATCTTTCGCTATATGTTTATCCACACCACGATCGGTATACCGAATATTCAATCATGAGGGTCTTCATTGTGCGCCAAGAAGACAAGGGAAGAAAACTCAAGATAAACACAAAACGGCTTACAACAGTCCCTTAAAGTAAAACCACATCACTCTCTCGCTATAACGACATGTAGCAACGTCTAGCGATATGAGATACACAGTTCCATTACGATGGAATAGAAAGAATGCCTCTCAGAGTAATATCTAGGACGCTATATACGGCTTTTAAAAAAGAGTACGAGGGTTTCAGGTGAGCGTTTTGTAAGAAGCACTGATGCTGGTCTTGAAACGCAACAAGGCGTAAAGGTCAAAGACCATGGATGAGAATGTAGAGCGCGGAAAATAAAAACGGCCCACAAGCAAGCTTGTGAGCCGTCGTTATAGATGGTGCCCCGGGCCGGACTTGAACCGGCACAACGCGAACGTCGAGGGATTTTAAATCCCTTGTGTCTACCAATTCCACCACCAGGGCACGCAATTCTTTATTGCGATGATAGGCACCATCGTCGCATGCATTTCTGCATACTTACTTTCATCAAAATGAAAGTCAATGTTTGGAGCGACACACGAGGTTCCCGATCTTCAAGGCTTAGGCGTGACCTCAACCTTGGCAAGAGTTCCTTGCGTGTTGCACTTCCGACGAATCAGAAGCTGCTTCTCCGAAGAGAAAAATTTGGAGCGACACACGAGGTTCGAACTCGTGACCTCAACCTTGGCAAGGTTGCGCTCTACCAGCTGAGCTAGTGTCGCATAGTTACACGACGTAACGTCGAATAACGTAATGTGGTTGCGGGAGCCGGATTT
>NZ_FOWR01000020.1:36074-97630 GCF_900115495.1 Enterovibrio norvegicus DSM 15893
TAGTGTCGCAAATGGAGGCGCGTCCCGGAGTCGAACCGAGGTCCACGGATTTGCAATCCGCTGCATAGCCACTCTGCCAACGCGCCTTTGTTTCTCAACCCCGAGGGGTTCATACTCACTCTGGAAGTTGTCTTCCTCGTTGGTATGGGCCGCATTCTACCTAACTTTTTGAGGCTGTCACGCATTAATTATGTCGTTTTTGTTCGTTTGCTTCTTTATCAACCAAATATGATAAATATCAGCCACATTGATCAAACTTTTAGCAATTTTGACTGGAAATTTTTATCAAAAACTATCTAGCAGGGTTGTTTCAAAAACAAAAAAGCCAGCACATAGTGACTGGCTTCTTTCATTTTAGAGACAGAAAAACTTAAATAGCTTTAACGTCGAAGTCGATTTCTGTGTTTACATCTGCGTCATAATCTACGCCAACGACACCAAAACCGAACAATTTCAGGAACTCTTCTTTGTACTCAGCGTAGTCCGTCAGTTCTTTCAAGTTCTCTGACGTAATTTGAGGCCATAGATCACGACAATGCTGTTGAATGTCATCGCGCAGTTCCCAATCATCCAAACGTAGACGGTTCTTATCGTCCATTTCAGGCGCTGTGCCATCTTCTTTATAAAGACGCTGACTGAACATACGGTAGATTTGTTCCATACAGCCTTCGTGAACGCCCTGCTCACGCATCTTCTTAAACACCATCGCGATGTAGAGAGGCATAACTGGGATTGCTGAGCTCGCTTGCGTGACAACACTTTTCAGTACGGCCACATTCGCGCTGCCACCTGTGGTAGACAATTTGTCATTTAATGCTGATGCTGCACGGTCCAGATCCATCTTCGCACGGCCTAGCGCACCGTCCCAGTAGATTGGCCACGTTAGTTCAGTACCGATATAGCTGTATGCCACTGTTTTACAGCCGTCAGCCAATGCATCTGCGTCAGACAAGGCTTGCATCCACAATTCCCAATCTTCGCCACCCATAACGGTAATGGTGTCTTTGATTTCTTCTTGGGTTGCAGGCTCTACGCTCGCTTGGATGATTTCGTCTTTATTTGTATCAACCGCTGTTGATGTGTACGTCTCACCAATCGGTTTCAAAGACGAACGTACCACTTCACCGGTTTTAGGCAATTTACGTACTGGCGATGCCAACGAGTAAACCACCATGTCGATTTGGCCCAAGTCTTCTTTAATCAGTTCAATCGCTTTGCGTTTTGCTTCATCAGAGAAAGCATCACCGTTCAAGCTCTTGCTGTAGAGACCTTCTTCTTTTGCAAATTTGTCGAATGCAGCAGTGTTGTACCAACCCGCTGTACCAGGCTTCTTCTCAGTCCCTGGTTTTTCAAAGAAGACACCGATGGTCGCCGCACCGCCGCCAAACGCCGCAGCGATGCGCGATGACATGCCGTAGCCGCTTGATGAACCAATTACCAGCACACGCTTCGGTGCGTTTGCGATAGGACCTTGGGCTTTGGTGTATTCGATTTGCTCTTTAACGTTAGCTTCACAGCCTTTTGGATGCGTCGTCGTACAGATAAATCCGCGAATTTTCGGTTTGATGATCATATTCAACCTTCCTTACAAAGTTGGGCTTAGGATAAATACTTCATCTTGTTTTGGCACTCAATTTTGTTGCAAAAGGTGGGTTTAAGGCAGTGGTTGGAGGTGTTAGCTACAAAAAACGCCGCAAATGCGGCGTTTTTAGAGTAAGAGATTGAATTACGCAGCCTTACCTTTTTTCCCTTTTCCTGCAGATGCAGTGTCTGCTGGTGCAAACCAAGACGGGTCAAAGTTATCAACTTGAATGGCTTTAGAACGCAGTGCGTCAGCCTTTTTCACTTGCTCAATCTCATCTTCCGTCAGCACGTTTTGCTCAAGGGCTTGGGCAAGACGATCCGCTAGCGGGCCTTTTCGTGCAATTTGACCATTCTTCGCGGCCACAGCCATTTTCTTCTCAATCGGTCGGATGGATTGCATGGCTTCAAACGCACGCTCCATGATTGCAACCGGATCTGTTTCCTTGTTGCCGACATAGCAAAGGTGCGTGAGGCGTTCGCGGTGCGCGCCAGGTGTCATCAATAAGTTCGCAATCTCTACCGCAACGTCATCAGAGGGTGCTTTGAAATGCATGCCCAATGGGAACAGCAGCGCACGTAGAGAAGAGCCAACGCCTTTACGTGGGAAATTATTGAATGCACCATCAAAAGCAATCGCACATTTGTTCAAACAATGCTGAAGCGAGTAATGGACAAGTGGAAGGTCTGATTGTTGACGACCTTCATCTTCAAAACGCTTAAGCACGGCAGATGCCAAATAAAGGTTACTCAACACATCGCCCAATCGCGCTGAAATCATCTCACGACGTTTAAGTTCACCACCTAAGGTCAACATTGACACATCCGCAGTCACTGCAAGCGCTCGGCTCATGCGTGACAATTGGCGGTAATAGTCAGCGGTTTCACCAGACACTGGCGAATGGTTAAAGCGAGAGCGTGTAAACGCGTTCCCGAATGACTTAAAGACGTTCTTTGTCGCGAAACTGATGTGCTTGATCAGTAAGGCATCAAATTCTTCTGCGCCTTTGTTATCGTCAGTGTTAGCCGCCGCTTCCATTTCCTTAAGAACATAAGGGTGACAGCGTGTCGCACCTTGACCAAAGATCATGAGGTTACGCGTCAGTATGTTCGCCCCTTCCACCGTGATAGCCACAGGCATACCAAAGTAGTGATGGCCAATGTAGTTAAGAGGACCAAGCTGAATAGCACGACCTGAATGGATATCCATTGAGTCATTCAGAATCGTTCGCGCCAACTCTGTCATGTGATATTTGGCAATCGCTGTCACGATCCCTGGTTTCTCATGCATGTCTAGCGAGGTAGTCGTCAGCGTACGGGCTGCTTCCAACATGTAGGTATACCCACCGATACGGCCTAGCGCTTCCGCTACACCTTCAAACTTACCGATGTTCATGCCGAATTGCTTACGCACGTACGAATATGCGCCCGTTGTGCGAGCTGCAAGATGCCCAACAGCGGTGCCCAACGCAGGTAGAGAAATACCACGACCTGCTGACAGACATTCCACCAGCATGCGCCAGCCTTTGCCCACGTAATCTTGACCACCGATGACCCAATCCATCGGAATGAAAACATCTTCACCACGTGTAGGACCATTCATGAACGCCAAGCCAAGTGGGTTGTGACGTTCACCAATTTCAACGCCTTCGTGATCCGCGGGGATCAATGCACAGGTAATGCCGAGGTTTTCTGTGTCACCAATCAAACCATCAGGATCATCTAGCTTGAACGCCAAACCGAGAACCGTGGCAACCGGTGCAAGCGTGATGTAACGTTTGTTCCACGTCAGGCGGATACCCAGTACGTCTTCACCATTAAATTTGCCCATGCAAACCACACCCTTATCAGGGATAGAGCCCGCATCAGAGCCTGCTTCTGGGCCAGTCAGTGCAAAACATGGCACGTCTTCGCCGTTCGCTAGACGTGGCAACCAATAGTTTTTTTGCGCGTCAGTACCATAGTGAGTCAGAAGTTCACCAGGGCCTAACGAGTTGGGGACCATCACTGTCACTGCCGCACTCAAGCTGCGCGTCGCGATCTTAGAGACGATCGTCGAATTCGCATAGGCCGAGAACGCGAGACCACCAAATTCTTTTGAAATGATCAGTGAGAAGAACTTTTCTTTTTTCAGATACGCCCACACTTCTGGCGGCAAATCTTTGCGCTGCTGAACAATGTCGAAGTCATCCAGCATATCTAGAAGCGTTTCGAGTTGATTATCAACGAACGCTTGTTCTTCCTCAGAAAGACGGGGTTTCGGGTATTGAAGCAGTGTGCGCCAATCAGGGTTACCTGCAAACAGTTCTCCATCCCACCAAACGCTCCCCGCTTCCATTGCTTCACGCTCTGTTTCGGAAAGTGGAGGAAGGACTTTTTTGAAAAACTTAAACGCCGGATCGCTGAGGTAGCGTCTTCTTAGTGATGGTTGAGAGCTCATGATTCAGATCCTTTTGTTTCGTAAGACGTTAATTTACTTTCTTATTATTCTTTAGCTCGCGCTCAGTGATGAATCACTCGACACCAGCATTAATTCTTTGCTTACAGAAGCATCTACACCTGCAGCAAGATAAGGGATCAATCGGTCTAAAATTTCTTCTATTGAG
The DNA here is from genome assembly GCF_900115495.1 of Enterovibrio norvegicus DSM 15893. Lineage (GTDB taxonomy): Bacteria > Pseudomonadota > Gammaproteobacteria > Enterobacterales > Vibrionaceae > Enterovibrio > Enterovibrio norvegicus. The sequence continues at coordinate 40,262 of NZ_FOWR01000020.1, forward strand.
ACCGTATGACCAAAATCGTTCTCCGCAATTTCACTCAGTGCCACATTCGACGCCATAGTGAAAATTGCTGCACCAAGTGTGAAGTGCAAACGCCAGAAAATGTGTTCTGGTTTAAGTGTAGGGTTGGCTTTTGAGACAGCCTGAGTAAACAAAGAGAGAACACCGCTATAGCGGGTTGTAATGAACCATCTCAAGTGACCTTGCACGTCGGTATAACCTCTGCCGATAAGTTGCATAAACACAGACGCGCCATGACGGCGAAACTTATCAAGCTCAAGAAGTGGTTTTTTTGTGCAAGCGAAGACGTCGTCCATTGAGGCATTGTCTTCAGTGAGGAGTGCTTTCAGCTCATTTTCTAACTGGGGCATGAACTGCTCTAAATATCTTTCAAGGACAGCGCGAACCAGAGACTTTTTGTCGCCAAAGTGGTAGTTCACAGACGCCAAATTAACACCTGCTTTACTTGTGATGGTACGCAGTGAGGTGTCTTTAAAGCCATGCTCAGCAAAAAGCTGTTCTGCCGCATCAAGGATTTTGCCCTTAGTTTCGCCTTTCCCTGCCATTTTCATTCACCTGTATTAAACACCCGTTTAACTTTACATCTCGTTAGCATTAATAACAAGCCAAAAACAATTGGAGGCGTGACCGCAGTCAAATTCAAAATAAAGTCACAAAAATTATCCTGTTGTTATCTATACATTTTTCTTTTCAAAGAAAAAATAAACGCTCATTTTTGAGAAAAAAATGGAAGACAGCGGGAACAAATCCAACAGTGACAGGTCACATATAATGCCACTGCTTTTTCTTAAGAAGTTTTGATCTTCTGAAGCCCGTAACGCCAATTTGCGTACGGGCTTTTTTTCATCTTGCTGGTTCTAAAACAGTTTTCTTTTGTCTTTTCCTCTGACCTTTCCCCGTTACTGTCGATTCCCTGCCATTTGACCCTCTTTTTACTCACGACGATGCCAACTCAGGGAACATGTCTTCTCAGACGAACACAGCAACCCGAAAAAGGAACGCATTCAGCGCATGGGTTTCTATTGGGATCAAAGCGGTATAGAGAAGGAGAGAGAAAAGAAATTCGTAAAAAAGTGAATTTATTTTGAACTAAACAAAACACGGGGCGTCAGAGTATATGTAGATAGCGAATAAGTGCCTTTAAATGTATAGCTGGCCGCCAAACATGATGTCTAACTTATCGCTAAATGCTGCTGCTTTTTCTTACTCCTAGTTACAAAACATTTATGTTGCCCGCTTCTATGAAGCGGGCTTTTTTTATCTGTTGTCCCGTCCTAAATACGTGTTCAGGACCTGAGCTTGTTTGCAACGATGGGCGCCTTATTCAGCACTCACAACAGGCAATGGCATATCAAAGGGCGACGGATACTTCAGTGACATCTTTAACGTGTCGAGCGTCCCTTGAGCCAAAATACATTTCCCTTCTCCACCCGTCAGCTCGAAGGTGGGCAGTGGTAACCCCATCTCCCCCGCAGCCCAAGCATAAAATGCCACCCGCGTTGGATGATCATCGGCACTGAGGTGCAGAATTTCCCCGCCAATTTGCTGATGAATAATGAGGGAGATCGCTTGAATACAGTCGTCACGATGAATCAAATTCACAGGGTCATTGCCGTTGGCAATGCCTTCCCTTCCAGCAAGATGCTTCGCAGGGTGTCGCTCTGCACCAATGAGTCCAGAAAATCTCAACACAACGCCCGTTTCAGGAAACGTCTTTAATACGTGGTCTTCAATCGCTCGATGCGCCTTGCCAGATTCTGTGTTTGGCTGGCAAACCGTCTCTTCTGTTACGTTACCCGTGACTTCCCCATAGACAGAGGTGGTACTTACAATAATGAGCTGTTTCACGCCCTGTTGTTTTGCAGTATCTATTAAAGATTTCATGGCGTTAACAAAACGTGCGCGCTCAAAGTCACGCCTTCCGGGTGGGATATTCACAACGAGCACGTCAGCACTAAACAGCGCATCGATACCAGGGGAAGCATTACAAAGAGAAGCAGTCGGTGCATACACATCGAAACACACCCCTTGGATCCCTTTTGCACTTAGCGCGTCGGCGTCAGTTTGATCTCGCTTCGAGCCAAAGACACGATAGCCCGATTGAACCAGAGATTCGGCCAATGGCAATCCTAGCCAGCCGCATCCACATACGGACACTGTTTTATATGGTTTCTTCATAGAAAGTTCTCTGTAATCCAGTTTCAGTAATCGGAAAAAAGCACAGAATACGTGCTACATGAGGGCAAAAGTTTAATTTTTGATGAAAAAAAACTCCGAACTTGTGTAATAAAACAACTCAAAGCGTGAATGAATACAAAGTTTTTAATGTCAAAACCCCAATAAAATGTTCTTACTAACCACCAAACGTTAGACTTATCTATAACATTATTGAGGATTTTTTTTATCCTAAACTTCAAGTCGGTACTGTCGTTTTACAGATTTCATCAACGACCCTGCCGATAAATTTTACAGCGGACGCAAAGCGGTAATCTGGATGAATACCTTAGAAAAAATACAAAAAAATATTGAAAATTTCAGCAAATCGGAAAGAAAAGTCGCTGAGGTGATCATTGCGTCGCCACAAACAGCGATTCATTCGAGCATTGCTACCTTGGCAAAATTGGCGGATGTAAGTGAGCCTACCGTCAACCGTTTTTGCCGTCGTTTGGACACTAAAGGTTTCCCTGACTTTAAACTTCACCTTGCGCAAAGCCTTGCTAATGGCACGCCTTACGTAAACCGCAACGTTGAAGAACATGACAGTGCTGACGCCTATACCGCAAAAATCTTCGAGTCCACCATGGCGTGCCTTGATGTTGCTAAAAACAGCATCGATCCACACCAAATTAACCGTGCTGTTGACCTACTGACACAAGCCAAGAAGATATCATTCTTTGGTCTTGGCGCGTCAGCATCCGTCGCGCACGATGCGCAAAACAAATTCTTCCGCTTTAACATTCCCATCGTTTGTTTCAATGACATCGTCATGCAACGCATGAGCTGCATTAACTGTTCAGACGGTGATGTTGTGGTGGTTATTTCTCACACGGGCCGTACCAAATCACTGGTTGATGTAGCAACCCTTGCAAGAGAAAACGGTGCCACTGTTATTGGTATCACCGAAAAAGGCTCGCCACTGGATAAAGTGTGTTCGCTAACCATCACCCTAGATGTACCAGAAGACACCGACATCTATATGCCAATGGCAAGCCGCGTGGTGCAAATGACAGTGATTGACGTATTGGCCACAGGCTTTACGTTACGACGAGGCCCTGGGTTCCGAGAGAACCTAAAACGCGTAAAAGACGCCATCAAGGACTCGCGATTTAACAAAGAGTCACTGACCTAACCGCTCAAAGGCAGACACTAAGTCTGCCTTTTTTCTCTCTTTTTTCCGCGCACCACCCTCCTCGGCTACACTTTATTAACAAATACGGAATTCACTTTGGCAGTACGAGATGCTGTTGCTTTTTGAACTAAGCATTCACTTTGGAGATATTCATGACTGAACCGATGCGTCGAACGAAAATTGTCACCACTCTTGGCCCAGCGACAGATAAAGACGACATGCTTGAGCAGATCATCGCTGCAGGTGCAAATGTCGTCCGAATGAACTTCTCACACGGCAGCGCTGAAGACCATGTGGCGCGGGCACAAAAAGTGAGAACCATTGCGGCGAAGTTGGGGCAACACATTGGCATCTTAGGCGATCTTCAAGGCCCTAAAATTCGCGTCTCAACATTTGAAAACGGCAAGATCACCTTAGCAGTGGGTGATAAATTCATTCTCGACAGTGACCTTCCTCTAGGCAAAGGCGATCAAGAGCGTGTCGGCCTGGATTACAAAGAATTGCCAAAAGACGTGTCTAACGGTGACATTCTGTTGCTCGATGATGGCCGTGTTCAACTTAAAGTCATTTCCGTTAAAGGCACCTGTGTGCACACCGAGGTGACAGTGGGTGGCCCGCTTTCGAACAACAAAGGGATCAACAAAAAAGGCGGCGGCTTGTCGGCCCCAGCCCTGACAGACAAAGACAAACAAGACATCCTCACCGCGGCACAAATTGGCGTGGATTACTTGGCAATCTCTTTCCCGCGTAACGGCGATGACATGCGATTGGCGCGTTCACTGGCAAGAGATGCAGGATTAGAAACTCGCCTTGTTGCTAAAGTAGAGCGCGCAGAAACTGTCGCTACCGATGAAAACATCGATGACATCATTGAGGCTTCGGATTGCGTCATGGTGGCGCGCGGGGATCTTGGGGTAGAAATTGGTGACCCGGAATTGGTGGGTGTGCAGAAAAAACTCATTCGACGCGCACGTGCTCTCAACCGCTGTGTTATCACCGCCACACAAATGATGGAATCCATGATCAAAGCGCCCATGCCGACGCGCGCAGAAGTCATGGACGTTGCAAACGCCGTACTCGACGGCACAGATGCCGTGATGCTTTCAGCAGAAACAGCGGCAGGCGACTACCCGCTAGAAACCGTGAAAGCCATGGCGGAAGTGTGCGTAGGTGCAGAAAAAATGCCGTCCATTAACGTGTCTAACCACCGTTTAAACAAAGAATTTGAACTGATTGAAGAAACGGTATCGATGGCAAGCATGTACGCGGCAAACCACATGCCGAAAGTAAAAGCCATGGTGTCGCTGACCGAATCGGGCAAGACAGCGCTGATGATGTCGCGTATCAGTTCGGGCAAACCCATCTTTGCCCTTTCTCAGCATGAATCGACACTCAGCCGCGCTGCGCTCTACCGTGGTGTTACGCCCGTGTATTTTGAAAGTGACACAGGCGCTGGCCCAGAGGTCGCGCACAAAGCCATTAAGATGCTCAAAGAAATGGGGTATTTGAAGCCGTGGGATGTAGTGATCTTCACGCAAGGCGATATCGTCGGTTATGTGGGCACAACAAACACCATGCGCATGATCACTGTGACCTAACAAGCCACCTGTCGTGCATTCAGCATGACATATAAGCCTCAATAAACAATGCGCCTCGTGAAAGGCGCATTGTCCGTTTTAGCGCCGCATTCATTCCCACACAAGACAGCTTGGTTCTTTGCACATATATCCTGCTCTATTTCAAGAAATGCGCGGGTTTTGATTACCTTGCACAATTGAATTCAGTAAGCTCAATGGATTGCTAACCCGCAGGATGAGCCAATGACAACACGCCAAACCACATTCAATTTCGACCTAGAACTTGACCGTACTCACACAGACAGCGACAAATGGGATAAATACAAAGGCCAAGACATCTTGCCTATGTGGGTTGCAGACAGCGATTTCCAATCCCCACCCGAAGTGATTGAAGCCCTCCAAGAACGTGTTTCTCATGGCATTTTTGGCTACACACATTCATCAGAAAAACTGACCGAGCTGTTCATTGCCCGCTTGGCGGAAAAATACCAATGGCAGGTCCAACCGGAATGGGTGGTTTACTTGCCGGGTTTGGTCTGTGGTTTAAACCTTGCCGCGAGAACACTGACGGACGATGGGCAAACCATCATCAGTCCAAGCCCGATTTACCCGCCTTTCATTTCATCTGCCAAATTTGCGGAAAGGCCATTGGTCAAAGCCCCCGTCGTATTGAATGAAGGCCGTTGGTTACCAGATTTAGACGCAGCAGAAGCGCAGTTAACCGGGAAAGGTGGGCTATTCCAAATGTGTAACCCTCTCAACCCTGGCGGCACGGTTTACCGTCGTGAGGAATTAGAAGCAACATTGGCCTTTGCGGAGAAACATGATCTGTTTGTATGTTCGGATGAAATTCACTGCGACCTGCTCCTTGATGATTCGCTCACCCACATTCCTTTTGCAAGCCTCAATGAGAGTGCCGCTCAACGCAGCATCACACTGATGGCGCCGAGTAAAACCTTCAACATCGCGGGGTTAGGTGCATCCATTGCCATTATTCCAAATGCAGAGATCCGCAAACGCTTTAGCAAAGTGAAGCGCGGCATCGTGCCGGGCGTAAATGTATTGGCCTTCACCGCAGCAGAAGCGGCTTATGAGCATGGAGAGCCATGGCTGCAAGCGCAGCTCAATTACCTCACTAGCCATCGCGATCTGCTCATGACCGAAATCAATGCTATCCCAGGCCTGAAACTCGAACACATCGAAGCCACGTATTTGGCATGGATTGATTGCAGCGGATTGCCCGTTGATAACCCTCATCGTTTCTTTGAAGAGGCGGGCGTTGGCTTATCACCGGGGTTAGATTTTGGCAATCGCAGGTTTGTGCGCCTGAACTTTGGTTGTACAAGAAAAACGCTGGATGAAGCCTTAAAAAGAATGAAGGCCGCTGTCGCAGCGCTTTAATAACATCTGATAATCAATCCAAACATGAGCAAGGCACAGTGATTGATATGCACACTCGCATACAACGCCGTGCCTTTTTCTTTGCTGAAATCACGCGCGTTTACTCCAACAAGATCAAATGCCACATACAGCGCAGCCGCCCATCAGCATCGGCGTTGCCCACCACCGCGTCCCTTCTAACGGTCACACCCCCTAGCGAGATAGGAATTGTATCGCCTACGTAAAGTAAACCTCCGTTGTTCCCATTACATCATGTCGTTAATGTTTCTACACAAAAACAGGTTGTTAGGAAAACAACATGATACTTGTCTTAGGTGCATTGATCATTGGACTGAGTTTAGGCCTGCTCGGTTCGGGGGGTGCCATCATCACGATCCCCGTCCTTATTCACGGTCTTGGCATTGAAGAAAAATCAGCCATCGCGAGCGGGCTCATCATTGTGGGTGCCATCAGCCTCCTATCGTCAATTAAAAATGTCAGGAATAAGACGGTAAATTGGCCACTGTTTTTGCAATTTGGTCTGACAGGTGTCTTAGGAGCCTATTGGGGTGCAACCTTAGGAGAACGCAGCCCCGCTATCCTTCAGCTTTTGGTGCTTTCACTATTGATGGCAATCGCAGGCATTCGCATGTTGATGTCCATGCCAAAGGCACCTCCTACCACTGAACACATCCCTTGGACATTCTCACTGATTGCCATTGGCGCCATGATTGGGTTTATCACCGGGTTTGTCGGTGTTGGAGGCGGCTTTTTGGTTGTCCCCGCCATTCTGATGTTTACGCACATCTCTCTGTCAGGCGCGACAGCAACGAGCTTACTTATTATCTCAGTCAATGCCTTGATTGGCTTTGTGGGCTATTTCACCGCTAAGACCGCATACCCTATCGATTTTCAGTGGCCGATGATCGCATTAATGATTGTTATTGGCACAGTCAGCAGTGTTTTAGGAGCGCGGTTTGGTGGCAGATTACCCAGGACTCTTATCGTTCGAAGCTTTGGCTTCATGCTTATCACACTCGCCATATTGATGATTGGAAACCTCATCATCAATGAACTGTCACTTAGTCATTGGAGAAAGATATGATCCTCACAAGTAACCAGCTTGTCGCTGAGGCAAAAAACCACATAAAGGAAATATCACCGCAATCACTTTTCAAACGTCTAGGCGTGCCAGTGCTGATTGACGTGAGAGAAAGTGCAGAATTAGAAAAAGGCATGATCCCTCATGCCCACCCAATCGCTCGCGGCGTACTAGAAATGAATATTCAGACGTACTTGACGCAGAAAACAGGTAACGAAAACATAGAAAATGTCGAACTCGTTCTCTACTGTCGCTCAGGCGCACGATCAGCACTCGCCGCAGAGTCATTAAAGAAAATGGGGTTCACTAACGTCTCATCTTTAGAAGGAGGCATGAATCAATGGGTCACGCTGGCGCTCCCTGTCACTGAGCACAACAGTTAACTGCATGCTCAACACACAAACGATGTGTCTATTCACAGCAGTGCCTGTCAGCAATGAAAACACTCGCTGGACAGGCATTGAAACTCAACAACCTGAAGATGCTTCGGTTAAGAGTTTCTCTGAGGGTTACCACTTTGAACGATAAGCACGATGACAACTTTTACAGCTGCGATCGGCGGTTTTGAAGGCTTTCTTTAACGCTTTCGCATCTTGTGCTTCCGCCGCAGTGCTCATGTCTTCAAAGGCTGTTTCTAACGACACCAACCCTTTTTCAAATTTGTCCCACTTGGTCCACACGGTTTCCTTGCTTCGACTTCCCTCTAGGCTGCCTTCAGGAAACAACCCCGGCAGCGAACTGATGGATTCCGCATTTTCCAGCGCCATGGTTTTGATCGTGTCCCAATCCGTGTCTCGCCCATCTTCCAATTTCTTCATGCTATTAAAAGAATCAGCCATCGACACAAACGTCTTTTGGCGCGCATCAACAGCGTCTTGCGTCTCCGCCATTGACGGAATCGCCATGAAACTTAGCGTGATGCCGAAAATCAGAGTGTGTACTAACTTGCGCGATGAGCCTGTCATAACTTGTTCCTTTAAAACCGAAATATGCTGTTGCAATTGGGGGATTGAATATCAGGTCATGCGCCTTTTAAGCTATGCACGCAGTCCTCATGTTTTAAGCACTGACGTCACACCTGAATGCTGCATTTCCTCACTAAACTGACCGTCAATTTACATTGCAATCATTGCCTGCGCAACCATTGTCGTGTAAATTAACACAAACACTCGACGTCGGAACATGAAAAATGAAAATCTGGGATCTCCCCACCCGCCTCTATCACTGGCTTCAAGCTCTACTCTTTACCCTTCTCGCGATCACTGGGTTCAATGCGACGGGGCCACATGAGTTGCTGGGCATCGCACTCTCTGGGCTGCTTGTTTGGCGAATACTATGGGGAATGTTTGGCAGCGAAACGAGTCGATTTCGCCAATTCTTGCGCTCCCCAAACACCGTGTATCGCTATATGAAGGGTCAACACCCACACCACGGTGCAGGCCATAACCCCGCAGGCGGTTGGATGGTAATCGCAATGCTGTCACTTCTGCTTACGCAGTGTTTTGTGGGTATGTCGATGGCAGGCTTCTTTGATGCTTTTCTCAGCGATGACAGCCTACTCTATGACACCGATCTGCTCGTCACGATGCATCTGTATGGTGCTTATCTACTGGTCGCTACCGTGGCATTGCACATCAGCGCAATCATCTTCTACAAGCGCAAAGGCACCCCGCTGGTAAAGGCGATGATCACCGGCACGCAGAAGCACTTACCTCGCCCTATTTCGGTATTTTTCCGCTCGAATATTCGTGCTGGTATACTGCTTATCAGCGTTGGCGGCATGTTCGGCATGCTGTTGAGTTAATATCGCTTAATCAAAATACCCAAACACCCCTGAACCGTGTCATTGAACATAGAGAATAAAAATGAGTGAATTTGACCGCCAAGCAAGCTTTGGTTGGCTTATCAACGTAGTGGCAGGCAAGGCAGAAAAGCGCTTGGATGCCGAGCTAAAACAGCATGGCCTTACTGTTGCGCTCTGGCCAACCATGATGTGTTTGTGGGAAGAAGAAGGCGTCACACAGCGTCAAATCGCGTTAAAAGCCAAAGTTGAAAACTCGACAACGACACGTACCTTGGACAAGTTAGAAAAGCTCGGGCTCGTAGAGCGACGTGACGATCCTGACAGCCGCCGTAATTATCGCATCTACCTCACCGAAAGCGGCAAAGCGCTGCGTGACAAAGTGGCCGCGATTCCATTGGCGATCAACGCTGAGCTTTTGACGACACTGAACGACGATGAACACTCTCAACTCATTCATCTGCTGCAAAAAGTGGTTGCCAACGTCGAGCTATAGCCGCCGATCTGTGATGACGACAAACAAAATAACAGCGCTGATTGGCGCTGTTTTTCGTTGTCAGGATTTACACCTTTGGCATGGCGTTTTGTGGGATAATCGCGCCACGATGTTGAATGACACATCCTGCGAGTGAATGTGCCGCTTTTGCCGCTTCAATGGGTAAACCGCCTTGCAATCGCTTCGCCAAATACCCCGCGCTGAACGAATCGCCAGCAGCGGTCGTATCCACCACCTTGCTAACCGGCTCAACCTCCACAGCGTCAGTAACACCATCAAAATAGACCAAGCAAGGGGCTTTCCCTCGCTTAATGACGATCTCGGGCACACCGAACTGTTGGGTTCGAGATAGCGTGGACTCAACATCTGTATCACCCCACAATGCCTGTTCATCGTCAAACGTCAGTAACGCGATGTCAGTGAGTGCTAACATCTGCTGGTGACACGCATTGGCTTCTGCCCGTGACGCCCATAACCGAGGACGAAAATTGTTGTCAAACGCCAGTTTGCAGCCTTGTTCCTTTAGCGCGGCAAGCCCCTCAAACAAGGTTTCACGGCTTTTAGTTGGCAGAATGGCGAGGCTTATTCCGCTCAAGTAAATCACATTAAAATGACTGAGCTTTTCCACCAATACAGAAATATCCATTCCCTCAAGCCAATATCGCGCCGCAGAATCGCTACGCCAATAATGAAAGGCGCGCTCCCCTTCCTCATCAGTATGCACACTGTACATGCCAGGCAGCTTGCTCTGTGAACGTGAAACCAAATCGGTATTAATACCTTCAGCATGCCACGCAGCCATCATTTCATCACTGAAAGGGTCGCGCCCTAACCCTGTGACATACGCAACGTCATTCGGGATGCCAGAGAGCCGCCTTTTTAGGTAGACCGCCGTGTTTAGCGTATCACCACCAAAGCCCTGCATCATTTCACCCTCTTGTTTGATGAGTTCAACCATGCATTCGCCGATCAGTGCAATTCGAACGTTCAACATCATTCCTTTATCGTTTGCGCGTTTACAACCAATATGCCACAAAGCACGTATCCATCACACAACGCAATAGGCATCGCCGAATCGACCTCTAATTCCGATATCAGAGATTAATTTAGAGGGTAATATACCCAAACAACTTGAAGATGCAGGATTCAGCGAGCTTTACTGATGTTATGATCAAGGCGTCCCTTTGCCGATGTAGTGCGCTCCATCAAAAAGGGACAACACCGAGCATGGCGTCAGTAAACTCGCCCGAAGGGAGGCCCTCAGAGCGTCCACTTCATCGTTAAATCCCTGTGAAATAGAATGACTATTCCTACAAGAATTTGCCTTGAATTGAACACTCTGAGGGCCTCTGACATCGAGCATCTTCAGGTTGTTTGGGTATAGGTATAATCTAGAATATGTGAAGGTCGTCTTTATTTATCCAGTGAAAATGTGATTTACACTGCTTGTTTATGCCCTCACTTTCGCCTATCTGACTCGCTCATTTTATTTAACAAATAAAATCAACTTTCCTTTACAAACCGCATTCTTACTGACTTACCTTTATTATTTCTGCGATTTAAACGTGCGGAAAGTCACTAAAAATCATTAACAACCGCGTTTATGTGATTGCCTTCTCAGTCAATTCAACATGCAACAATTCTCCAGTAAAGAGATTATTTGTCCAATATCCAGCACGGGATTCACAGCGCATAATCAGCCCCATAAACGAGAGGGAAAAAATATCTATCTCGCTAAATCCAATCGTCAAACTATAAAAAGGTCTTACACATGAAAGTTGATTTCTCGGAGTTAAAAAGACACCTACTAACGGGCACCAGCCACATGTTGCCGTTCGTTGTTGCCGGTGGTGTTCTACTTGCATTGTCTGTAATGCTAGGCGGTAAAGGCGCAGTGCCAGAAGGCGTGTTCCTTGAAGGTATTTGGGACATGGGTATCGCAGGTTTCACCCTGTTCGTTCCTGTTCTTGGCGGTTACATCGCTTACTCTATCGCAGACCGCCCAGCACTTGCTCCGGGTATGATTGGTGCTTACCTTGCTAACCAAGTACAAGCAGGTTTCCTAGGTGCAATCATCGTCGGCTTCATCGCTGGTTACGTTGTTCTGCAGCTTAAGCGCATTCCTCTTTCTAACAAGCTTAAAGCGCTTTCAACTTACTTCATCATTCCAATCGGCGGTACGTTCATCGTTTCTGCGCTGGTTGTATGGGTAATCGGTCAACCTATCGCAGGCTTCATGGCATTCATGAACGAAGGCCTGCAATCAATGGCTGGCACATCTAAAGCGGTACTGGGTGCGGTTCTAGGTGGTATGACTGCATTCGATATGGGTGGTCCAATCAACAAAGTCGCAACCCTATTCGCTCAAACTCAAGTAGGTACTCAACCTTGGTTGATGGGTGGTGTTGGTGTTGCAATCTGTGTTCCACCACTAGGTATGGCACTGGCAACGTTCCTTGCGCCTAAAAAATACTCTCCAGAAGAGCGTGAAGCTGGTAAAGCAGCAGCAATCATGGGCTGTATCGGTATCACTGAAGGTGCAATCCCATTCGCAGCAAATGACCCAGCACGCGTTATCCCAGCCATCATCGCAGGCGGTATCGTTGGTAACGTTGTAGCCTTCATGGCTGGCGTTCTTAACCACGCACCATGGGGTGGTCTGATTGTTCTACCGGTTGTCGAAGGCCGCATGATGTATGTCATCGCTGTTATCGCAGGCTCTGCAACCACAGCCCTTGTCGTCAACTACCTGAAGAAACCAGTGGCTGACCGCGAAGAAGAGACAAAAGCGAATACAGAAGAACTAGAACTGTCTTTCGACTAAGCAACATTGAATTAAACGGAGCGATTTACCCACAATTCGGTTGTCGCTCCAAATAGAACTAAAAAACAATAAAAGTGTAAAAGAGAGAAATATTATGAAACTTATCGGCGTAACTTCTTGTCCATCTGGCGTTGCTCACACTTACATGGCTGCTGAAGCGTTGGAAACCGCAGCAAAAGCAAAAGGCTGGGACGTTAAAATCGAAACTCAAGGCGCTATCGGTATCGAAAACGTACTGACTGCAGCAGACGTTGAAGGCGCAGATGTAGTGGTTCTAACTAAAGACATCGCTATCAAGCAAGAAGAGCGTTTCAACGGTAAAAAGATTGTTCGAGTTACCGTTGCTCAGGCAGCAAAACAAGCACCTGAAATCATCGCAAAACTTGAAAGCATGCTAGCGCAAGCATAATCAAGCGATAACGAAATGTTGCGGAGTGGGATTAAAAAAGACCACTCCGTTTTTCTATTCTTTTATTCCTCTTTCTTTCCTTGTTCCATTAATTTAACCCACGTCATAAAACGGCATATTCATGTCGTTTCAAATCAAAGTTACCTTGCCCTTACCCCGCTTTATTAATACTTTCATCGGTAAAAATAAGGCTTCGAAAAAATGAACAAAATAATAACCGAACCCCTACAAAAATTTAATGGACCACTTGTCCGTGTTTGTTGTGGCGAAAATACGCCACCAGAAGGTTCTTACCAAGTTAACTTTAATCGACTTGAGATCATTATTGAGGGTCAACATGATTTGGTGGTCGACTCTTCCCAAGGTTTTGAGAACCTCTCTCTCACCGAAAACCAAATGATTTACATCCCTTCAAATGCCTGGAGCAAACCCACGTGGGAAAAATCCTCACGAATGATTTCCATCTTGTTCAGCAAAAACCAAGTGGGCTTCAGTTATGTGCATTACAAAGAAGGAGAAGGGTTTGTCGATGTGATCAAGCAGGCGCTCCCATTGCCCTCTTCCATGGCTGTTGAGCATGTATTGGCCGCATTAAACTGCATCGCTGAAGAGAAGAAATGCACGGTGATGGGCGAGCATCTAGCCAAATCACTGATCTTGTATTGCTTGGCGTTACTGCAAAACCCACAGCAAGAGAAAGTCAGCCGCGGCGAGAAGCTCTATCGCAGCATGTGTATTTACGTGCAAGAGAACTTCCACAAAGACATTACCCGCATTTCCGTCGCGAACCGCTTTGGCGTGTCATCCGCACATGTCTCTCGCCTGTTTAACCAAGAAGGCAGCGTGAAATACGCCGACTACGTGACCTATGTGCGCCTCGACCGCGCCAAATTCATGTTGAAGAAATACAACTTCAAAGTGGAAGAAATCGCCCGCCGTTGCGGCTTCAAAGACACCAACTATTTCTGTCGTGTGTTTAAGCAGAAAACGGGGAAGACGCCGAGCGAATACCGTTTAAATGCGTAGCTTGAGCAGAACATAAAACGTCCCAAAAGGTGGGGCCTTCTAACGACAAGGTGACAGCAAGTTGCTGGGTGCCTCACCGCCGTATCGATATTTTTTCTTCGCGCTCGATAAAGAAAACCCTCGCTGCATCGGCACATAAAATCTGTTCTACTTATCAGGTATGTTCACAGGGAGAGCTCATACCAATGGCGGCATTTATTCGAACAGAGACTGACACCGCTCACGCAACAAAGCGATTTGACGTTGTGAGTGAAAAAGACAAAGAGAATTTGGGAAGGCTCGAACAAGAACATAGAAACATCGAAAGTACCGCAGAAGACAGGATGCTTTTCGACAGTGGCAACGACAGCATGCTCAATACTCGCTTTGACATCATCAAGCATACGATCAATACCGCGTGGCTGCCGAACACGTTACGATCATTGAATGACAACATGTGCGAAGACTTCAACACATGGCATTTAGGCCTTTCAGTGGTCAGTGAAAAATTCAAATCGTGCATTGAGAGTGTGGAAGCAGACAACCATCATTTCTATCCCGTTAACATTGTTAACCGCAAAGGAGATGTATTGGGGAAAGCGTACTTCTGGCGCACACTCAACATCTTTAATGCCATCGTTCCCAACGTGAATGGCATCAAGCGCGTTGTCATGGCGCCGGTGGAAAACCTCCATGAAGCAGAGTTAGACGGGATACGTTTGTATCGTGATATCGTGTCTGAGAAAGCAGCATGGTATGACATTCGCCTCGGCGAGCCGCTGCTTGCATCAGAGAAATTTGTCGCATTAGCAAAGAAACAAAAGCTCACGAATCTCTCTTTCAGTCATTCCTTCGAAGAATGCTAATCCGCATAAAAAAGCCGCTCTTTAAGAGCGGCTTGCCATTAATTCTTACTCACCCACTTAACGAATAGGCGTCATCGCTTCGTTTTTATCGCCAGTCATCACGAAGTGGAGTTTTCCACCCGCTTTGATATCGGCGTGTTTGAAGAACAAACCGTCTTCAAGTGGTTCGCCATTGATGGTCACTGATTTGACGTAGAAGTTGTCATCCGCGTTGTTTTCAGCGCTGATTTTGAACTCACCACCTGCAACAGGGATGCTCACTTCATCGAACAGAGGGCGGCCAATGGTATAGGTAGGATCAGCCGCGTTCACTTGGTAGAAGCCCATGGCAGACATGACATACCACGCTGACATTGCGCCAACGTCTTCGTTACCGATGATGCCTTTTGGCTCCGCGAGGTACATGTCATCCAAAATGTGGTCGACGACTTCTTGGGTTTTCCAAGGCTCTGCGGTCCAGTTGTATAAGTAAGGAATGTGGTGTGACTGGCACGTTTAATCCCATTTCAATTGCAGGTTGCTCAGTGAAAGACATGCCCTGAGTAGTACAACCCGCCGACCCCAATATTCCTGCTATTACCGCAACACAAACTAAACTCTTTTTGAATTTCATGTTACACCTTCACGTTTAACTATAGGGATTGAGGATGTTTAAACATTCATCCTCATTTTTTTATTCACGTTTTTTGGATATAAAAAACCGCCCGACACTTAAACATGTCCACATTGCTTAAATACCTATTAGGCGGCTTGTATTATTTTTTATTTATTCACTTTTAATTCATCAGTAGTCCAACAACAGACAAAGCAAGTGCACAAGGCGCTAACTTGATGTTCATTCTTCTACCTTTTTTAAAAAAGGTGCCGCAGGGGGATGCAGCACCTGAAATCGTAATGGGGTATTACAAAGAAAGCTCAGACTGCAGGTAGCCGATGATTTCAGCTTCCGTCGTCATTGTTTTTAGGGTGTTGCGGAAAGATTCGTGGATAAGTTTGCGCGCAAGGCCAGAGAAAATGCGCATGTGCTGGTCGCCTTGGTTTTTATTTAGCGTCAGCATGATGACAAATTCGACCGCGCCATCTTCGTCGTCGCTCCAAATCACAGGCTTGTTCAAGCGAGCGATAGAGATGGACGAATGCGCAATGTTGTCTGATTTAGTGTGTGGGATAGCAAAGCCATTGCCAAGGCCGGTGGTGAACACAGACTCACGCGCCCAGATATCCGCTTCTAGCTCATTCACCACGTGAGTACGACCGCGAACACCTAGGTTGCCCACCAGCGTTTGAATCGCTTCTTCTTTGCTGTTGAAGTCGCAATCTAGTAGCACGCATTCAACGTCTAGCAGTGGCTTGTCTTCTTGAGATTGTGCGAACGCTTCTAGCAAAGCTTCTACGTCGGCAATCGTCGCGCAATCACACGCTTCATTGAACAGCGCTTTACACGCTTCGCTGTCGAACTGGCGAAGTGCCGCTTTGGTTGGAGCAATGCTTGGCGCCGCCATGCTTAGCTCGTTCAAGCCAGCACCCACCAACAATGGCAGCACTTTCTTGTTCGCGCCTAGCTCACCACACAGGCCAACCCACTTATCGTGCGCTTGCGCACCAGAGACCACCGCGCGAAGTAGACGCAGGAATGACGGCGCAAGGCTATTGTAAAGCTTGGCAACGTTGTCGTTATCACGGTCAACCGCCAGCAGGTATTGGGTCATGTCGTTTGAACCAATGCTGAAGAAGTCCACTTCTTTACAGAACTGATCCATGATGAACGCCACCGATGGAATTTCTACCATGATGCCAAGCTCAATCTCACCGAATGGTGTGTTGTCGCTTACCAACTCCGCTTTCACAATCTCTAGCTGTGCTTTCACCCAACGGATTTCTTCGATGCTTTGAATCATCGGGATCATCACTTTGGTGTGACCGTATTGCGCCGCACGCAAAATCGCACGAAGTTGAGTGTGGAACAACGCGAGGAATTGTGGGTAGATACGCACCGCACGGTAACCCAAAAACGGGTTGTGCTCGTGTGGCAGGTTCAAGTAATCCAGCGGCTTGTCACCACCGATATCCATGGTGCGGATAATCACAGCTTTGTCGCCCGCGGCTTCCAGCACTTCTTTGTACGCGTCAAACTGCTCTTGTTCGTCAGGTGCCGTGCTGCGATCCATGAACAGCATTTCAGTGCGGAACAGACCAATGCCTTCTGCGCCTTTCGCAAACGCGGACTCCGCTTCTACGGTACACGCGATGTTTGCTGCGATTTCAATCTTGTGACCGTCTTTGGTCTGCGCTTGTAGGTTCAGGTATTCGCTTTCAGCGGCTTTTACTTGCTCTGCCAACCACATCGCACGTTCAAAGTAAGTCGCCACTGCATCAGAAGGGGCAAGTGCCACGATGCCAAGGCCACCATCGACAAACAAGGTTTCGCCTTCGTGCTTCGCGCATGCGTCGATTTCAACACCAGAGACTGCAGGGATGTTGAATGCGCGCGCCAGAATGACGGTGTGCGAAGTAGAGCCCGCTTGCGTCAGGATTAGGCCTTGCAGGAATTCACGGTCTAGACCCAAGAACTGGCTTGGCGTTAAGTCGTTCGCAATCACGATTGACGGTTCAGTCAATGTGAAGTCTGTTGATACTTCAACGTGCGGGTGTGCGGTCATCAGCAATTGCAATGCGATGTCTTTAATGTCCAGCACACGCTCTTTCAGGTATGCCGAAGACGATTGCATCAAGGTTTCAGTGATTGCCGCAACGGTCAGAAGAATCGCTTTCGCCAGCGACTCACCGTTCGACACAAAAGCCGACACTTTTTCATTCAGGGTTTCATCGTTCAAGATACCCAAATGCGCCTTGATGATTTCTTTTTCTTGGCCGCTCGCCAGTTCAGCCTTATCAATCAGCGTTTCAGTCACTTGTTGCTTCGCTTGTTCGAAAGTCAGCGATGCAATTTCTTGCTCGAACACGGACAATTCGATGTCGTTGTAACGAATCAATTTACCCTTCGCGATACCTGCAGACAGACGCTTCGCACGGATAAGGGTTGGGTTATGGTTCATCAGTGATTGTGGCAGGGTCACATCACCCTCATCCATCACTACGATTTCTTCATCACAAAGCGGGAATTCTTCACGCAGGTAGGTCGCCAGCACATCAAATGCCGCTTCTGCGTCATCACCTTCAATGATCAATGAGCACGGGTCATTCAGTAGGGTGTCAGTTCCCACCAGTGAAAGCACACTCTTCGCAGAACCAGAGTTCTCGTTACGCAGGTTTTTCAGCGTGATGTCGCTGCTAAATTGACGGCAAACCGCTTCAAGATGGTTTGCTGGGCGAGCGTGAATACCGTTTGGCAGTTCACAGGTAAAGGCGACTTCTTTTTTCATTGTGTTCACTTAAATTTTTTCAAAAGAGATAGGGGGTGATTGATGGCATCTTGCACGGAAACGATGGTGGGATTTTTCCCTTCATAGCGATCGCTTTCTGCCGGGCTAATTTCAGTGGCCAACAATATAAAATCTGCAGAATCAAACTCGCGTTTGGAGATTTTGTTCTCAATACCCATCGCGCCTTGGGTTTCAACTTTGATGTTGATGGAGAGTGCTTTAGCGGCTTCGATGAGGCGATCTGCAGCCATGTAACAGTGGGCAATTCCGGTATGGCATGCAGTGATAGCGACGACGTTCATGTGCTCTACTTATCGTTTGATTCAGACAGGCTCATGCTAAGGGAGTATCAGGATTCCAGACAGATGAAATATCTCGCATTTACTGGACAAAAGTAGCCGTAAATTCATTGTGTGAATTCGGTCACCGAGTCAACACTGACTCACTATCTTGTTGAGAAATAAAGGTTGTGATCTTGGTTCACATATAGGGAGGTGACTGTGCTACGAAGGGTTGAACCCACAAACCACGGGAAATTCGCGATAAAAACGCCTGTTTATCTATGCAAACATTCCGCCATTTATCACGTATACAAGGCTGTAGAGCAATGAAAACAGTGTCTTAAAAATAATGCGCTTTCGTTTTTTTATTGCTGGATTCAACGCACCTCATTTCACATATAAGAAACTCGGCGTTTTACCCTGTTCAAGTGCGCAGACAACCCAGTGTTGGCATCGGAAACTGCTACGCTGCACAGATAGAAACTTGGATAAGGTCGACAGATGCTGCTCTCCACCCCATCTCCCCATACTGAAAAAGCAGCTCGCCGCTTCTTAAATAAACCACTGGTCTCTCAGTGCATTATTTTTGGTGTTTTATGGGCGAGTTATTACCTGTCTTCTTTTTTCGAAATTGAAGAGACTGGTTTTTTCGTCATCTCCTTTGTTAATGCGTTCATGGTGTCGGCGATTTTCTACTGGGGTATCGCTGCCATTCCAGCCATCATTTTGGCCATGCTGACCCACGGTTTTTTTGCCTCTGATTTGCGCTGGAACGAGGTGTTGCTCTTTTCCTGTATACTCCCCATTGCGCCTGCTTTAACCACCTTTGCCTATAATTATGTTACACACCGCATGAAACAGCGAAGCGTGCCGCTAAAAGCTGGCATCTATTTTTTCTTGTTTGCCATCGTGCTCCCCCTTCTCAATGCCTTGTTGTTGTTCCTTATTGCATCGTCGCCCATCATTCATGTGGATACGCCGTTTATTTTCTTTTCATCCATTAGCATCGAACTCACACACTTAGTGATCACGCCCTTGATGTATATCGCCTTAGTGTATGTGTTTAGAGGCTATGCCGATGCCAATATGCGGCTCGACAAGCAGTTATTCAACGCGAACCACCACCGTTGGACCTATTACCTTTGGCTGGGTCTTTCTCTGTCTCTCTCCGTGATTTCTTTGTTTATCCACTATTCTTTGCTGCTCTTTTCTATCTGTTTTTTCTTATTAATTTTGGTGTTCATGGGCATCGGACGATATGGTATTTTGCGACCGATGATCGTGGGTGCCATCGTTACCTTGGTCATGGTTTACGAAGCCGTGATTTGGGTGAACATCACCGATGACATCGACGAGAATTTCCTTGGCTTATTGGAGGTGTTAATACTCTTCTCTGTTCTCGCCTACATACAGGGTAGCGACAGCATTCGCAGATTCATGCTGAACCAAGAACAATTAAGAAAGGAGAGGATAGACCCCTATACCGGGCTGTATAATCTTGCGCAGTTGAAAGAGGATCTGTCACACATTGATAAGCCAGTGTTGATATATTTAGATTTAAAAACCACCATGCTCAACCTAACGGGTATTGGGCACACTGGGCAGGCACAATTTCTGCGCCAATTAACCAAGCATTTCTTTACGGCACAGCCGAGTATTCTTCGCTTTTATCGCCCTCCGTTTTCTGTCGGACTCATCTATGTCGAGCCGTTGAAACCTGACATGAATGACGACCTCGTTGCTATTAGTGACCTGTGCGATAGCTTTCAATTCTTTTGGCAAGGCACCTCCATTTCACTGTTTTCTCACACGCTGCATTGTTGCGAGCTCAGCAATAAAGACAAGGTGGAAGAAACCATTTCTGTCTTCTGCGACCAACCCACTTTTCATGACCACAAAATTCGTTGGTTTGACGACTCAGATTTGTCATCCCATAAGTTTCTAAGGCTTAATTCAGTGCAAAGAGCACTGCGAGAAAATCAGTTTGAATTGTATTGCCAGCCCTACCGCAACCTAAAAGATCCTGACGCTATCAGCAGCAGTTTTGAAGTGCTATTGCGCTTAAAACAGGTCAATGCAAACCCCCTCGAACCGGACGAATTCTTCCCCATGATTAACGAATTCGGATTAGAGTCTCAGTTAGACAAATGGGTTATCGCACACACCTTTGAAATGCTCGCCACCCAACTGAATGATTGGAACCTGGTGGATCGCTGCGCCATTAATCTCACGGCGAAGTCATTGGGCGACGAGGGGTTATCCGATTTTGTGATTCAAAAAGCCAACGAGTTTTCGATTCCGCTTTATAAAGTGTGTTTTGAAATCACCGAATCTTCTGCCATTGAAAATGAAACGCTCACCATTGAAACCGTACACGCGCTGAGAAAGGCGGGCTGCAAGATAGCGCTAGATGATTTCGGCACAGGGTATGCGAGCTTTTCTTACCTTCGCCGCATCCCTATCAATGTGCTGAAAATTGATGGCGAATTTGTGCGAAATCTTCCCACAAACGATGCCGACCAATTGATCGTTCAATCGGTGCAATTGCTGGCTGAAAATATGCAATTGACCACGGTAGCGGAATACGTCGAGACCGAAAATCACGCGCACATTCTGACGCATTTAGGGATAGATTTTGCGCAAGGATTTGGCATCGCCAAACCAACGCCATTGAGGGAGCATATTGGGGCGTTGAATGGGGAGTAACTAGGAACGAGATTTGAGATTTGAGATTTGAGATAGCGAGAATAGAGCAATAGAACCAAAAGCAAAAAAGAGAAACGAAGAACACAATTCTCCTCTGGTTCCTCTTATCTCTTATCTCGTCACTCAACTCTCATGATCTTCGGACGCATTCCGCTCCAATTGCTGAATCAGTGCTTTCGCCGCTTCTTTTGGCGAATCGGCGTGGCAAATCGCGGAGACCAATGCAATGCCTGACGCGCCGGTTGCGATAACATCATCCAAGTTAGACGCATTCAAACCGCCGATAGCAACAATGGGATACGCGCTTTGCTTTACCGCATGAGCAAGGCCATCAATGCCCCACTCTTTTTTGATGTTAGTTTTGGTTGGCGTGGCAAATATCGCGCTCAAGCCGAGGTAATCCACGGGCAAAGATTCTGCATCAACTAACTGCTGTTCAGTTTCTATGGACAGCCCAAGCAGCTTATTCTCGCCAATCAACGCCCTTGCGAACTCTGCTGGCATGTCCGATTGGCCAAGGTGGACACCATCTGCATCCACCGCAAGCGCCACATCCACACGGTCATTGATGATGAGAGGCACGCCTGTGCCAGCCAGAATGGCTTTCACTGCGGCGGCGCGGGCGATAAATTGGCGCACATCACCGCTTTTCTCGCGCACCTGTACCATGGTAACGCCACCCGCCACGGCATCTTTTACCACGCGTTTAAGCGTGTCGAGATCTTGATTATCGTCAGTCACCAGATACAAACGATAGGGGTTAGGGTTAGGGTTAGAAATTGAATTAGAGGTATTCATCCTAGCCTTCCGACCCAATGTTGACTGTCAGTCGCAAACGTTGCTTCAGGTTTTCTTCATCGAGTTGGTAAAGCACATCTAACAGATGCATTTGCAGACTGCCCGGCCCACTCGCCTTCTCTGCGGCCATCTCACCCGCCACTCCCATCACGGCAGCCGCCGCTAATCCAGACTTTTCACCCACGGCTGCAAACGCACCTGTTAACGCTGACAGCGAGCAGCCCATGCCTGTCACAAACGGCATCATTTGATGACCATTGTTTAGCGTAATATGGCCATCTCGCGTCACGACATAATCCGTTTCACCAGAAACGACGACCTGACAACGGTAGGTTTCAACCAAATACTTAGCGGCATCTAACGCTTTATCGCTGCTGTCTTGCGCATCGACGCCTTTGGTGTTGCCTTGATGTTGAATACCCGCCAACGCGATAATTTCAGAGGCGTTACCACGAATGATCAACGCATCGGCAAGGTGGGCGATTTGTCGCGAGGTTTCAGTGCGGAGCCTGCTCGCGCCACAGCCAACAGGATCAAGCACCACAATCTTGTTGTTCGCATTGGCGTGCTCCACCGCAAACAACATGCGCGGAACCCAAACGCTGTCTAACGTGCCGATATTAACCACCAGCGCCCCCGCGAATGACATCATCTCGGTCATTTCTTGCGTTGAATGCGCCATGATGGGCGACGCGCCAACCGCCAACAGTGCATTCGCGGTGTTGTTCATGACCACATAGTTAGTGATATTCACCACCAGCGGTTTAGCTTCTCGCACCGCGTTTAGTGCTGAAATGACGGTGTTTACCGCGTCTGTGTTTGTTTTTGGAATACCTGAATTCATAGTGCCTCCACTCGCATGACTAGTACTGTTTTCACTCAACGCATTTAACTCGCGCATTAGCGCCGTGCAGCATGACCTTCAAAGAAGTGATTCACTGGCCCGTGGCCTTTTCCGATGTTCAGTTCATCCGAATGCGCGATGGCTTGTGAGATATACGATTTGCCGAGAAACGCCGCGCGCTCAAGGTCATGTCCCTGCGCCAAATACGATGCAATGGCAGAAGACAGCGAACAGCCTGTGCCGTGCGTGTTTTTGGTATTGATGCGTTTGGCGCTGAGGGTTTCAACACGGTCGGACAAAATCAGTAGATCGTTACTGTTTTCGTCTTGTTCGAGATGCCCGCCTTTTAACAACACCGCTTTTGCACCGAGTAGTCGTAGGTCGTCGATCATGGCTTGCATGTCGGCTTCGCTTTTTGGCAACGGTTTGCCTGTCAACGCTGCACCCTCAGGTAAATTTGGTGTGATGATATCGGCAAGGGGAAGCAGTGCATTTTTGAGGGCGTGAATCGCGCTGTTTTCCAACAGAACGTCGCCGCTGGTTGCCACCATGACAGGATCAACCACCAGATATTGAGGCTGATACTGACGCAATTTGTCCGCCACCACCTTGATGATGTCGGCATCCGCCAACATGCCAATTTTCACCGCCACAATATTGAGGTCAGAAAACACCGCATCAAGCTGATGGCTAACGTGTTCAACGGGAATGGGAAAAATGGCAGATACGCCTTGCGTGTTCTGCGCGGTAATGGCGGTGATGACTGAACAGGCATAACCACCCGTGGCTGAAATGGCTTTAATATCGGCTTGAATACCCGCGCCACCACCACTGTCAGAGCCTGCAATGGTCAGTACAATCGGTGTAGAAGAAACAAGAGAAGAAGGTGTGTTTGGATTTGGCATCATTACGTTCCCAAACCAACGCACAGGAACAGAATCTCGCTGATGGAAGGAAAGCAGATGTGGAGCCGCAACCAGCGTGACAATAGTTCCCTACGTCAGTATTAACTGAATCAGGTTCAACGGGTCATGCATGCGTGTCTTTCGATTCGCACTGCACTCTCAGCCAATAGGCTCCCCGACTATCACCAAAATAATATCAAGTAACCCGAAAGAGTCCTAACGTATTCCACCATCGCTGTGAGATCTCGCTTAGATATTCAATTCAGGCAGTCACAGCTAAAATCTGAGAACCATTGGGATTGATGAAACTGATGCCCAATGCAAACACCCAACACCGAGAAATAACCCCTCCCAACCTCCCCTTCCTGCACTTCCTGCACTTCCTGCACTTCCTGCACTTCCTGCACTTCCTGCACTTCCTGCACTTCCTGCACATTCTGTTCTTTCCGCCCTTAAAATGCTCCTATATTATTGAAAAAATTAGATATAACCAATTATCAAAAACGCCCAAAGAGTATGAAAATTTAGTCTTAAACCTTGCTTGGTTACTGCTTGCTGACAACCTAGGTTTGCCTGATAATCGCCCCCGAAATCTCTTCCCTTTTTGCACCTCCCTCTCTGTAGGATCCAAGATTGAACACATTACTGACCTCACTTCGCACGCACTGCGATGCGCACTTTTTTGGCCGTTTGATCAGCATAGGTCTGCCTATTGCGCTGCAAACCATGCTGTTTTCCAGCCGAAGCTTGGTCGACATTTTGATGCTGGGTCAGCTTGGCGAAGCCGATGTCGCGGCCATTGGTGTGGCAGGTAAAGCCCTGTTCGTGGCCACCATCTTGATCTTTGGTGTTACCACAGGCGGTTCGATGCTGACGGCCCAATATTGGGGTGCTGGGAACATGGAAGGATTTCGCCGCAAAACCGCCCTCACCGTTGTCATGACATCGGCAGCTGCAAGCGTGTTTGCACTGGTCTTCTTGTTTATGGCCGATCAGGTGATGGGGCTTGCGACTAATGACCCCACGGTTATCGCCCTAGGCGCGGAATACTTACAAATTACAGGCATTGCGATGATCACCGTCGCCCTCGGCAGCAGTTTGTCTGTCTCGCTTCGTGCGATGAACAAACCCGCCATCAGTACATGGTTTAGCTTTGTGGGTATCAGCCTTAACATTGGTTTGAACTGGGTGCTCATCTTTGGTCACTTCGGGTTCCCTGCCATGGGCATTGCAGGTGCTGCTTGGGCGACCTTGATCAGCGGCATCGTCGAAGTAGGCTTGTTCTATTTATACGTATACCGCAAAAACTTGGCGGCGGCTTTTCACCTTCAACACATCGTTGAAGCCTTTGAGCCTGAGGGCATGAAACGCTTTATGTCCTTGTCACTGCCGACTGCCGCGAACCACCTGATTTGGTCGAGCGGTATCTTCGTCTACCACGCGATTTTAGGGCAAGCTGGCGTAGAAGGCTTAGCCGCCCTTTCTGTCATCACGCCGATTGAATCCTTCGCGCTTGCGTTGTTGATTGGCTTGTCGAACGCGGCCAGCGTCGTGATGGGAAATCAGCTCGGCGCTAACCGTTTAGATGTGGTGTATCCGCAAGCCTGGGGCATCGCGGTATTTAGCTTTGTTGGTGCCGTGCTTATCGCGGCAGTCATGCTGCTGGTCTGCCAACCTGTATTGAGTTTGTTCTCCGCGCTGTCGCCAAGCACCATGGCGCTAACCGAGAAATTCTATTGGGTGTTTGCAGGCATGCTGGTGTTGAAATCCGTGCCAATGAGCATGATTGTCGGCGTACTTCGCGCCGGTGGCGACATTCGTTACTGCCTATATCAAGACATCGCCGCCCAATGGATGATTGGCATCCCCATCGTCGCCTTCGCCGCGTTTGTATTAAAGCTGCCGCTCGAATGGGTTTACGCCCTGTTTGCCGTAGAAGAAGTCGTGAAATGGATAGGGTCGATTTACCGCGTGCGCGCGAAGGTGTGGATTAAAAATTTGGTGGGGGTGTAAGGCAAACGCTTTGGGAAAGGCGCTTTAGAGTAGCGCCTTTAATCTGAACCGAACAGGTCTCGTGTATACACCTTGAATGCGACATCTTCCAAGCAGTCATCCATGCGATTAGACACGATCACATCGGCACGGTCCTTAAAGGCATCAAGGTTAGAAACCACTTCAGAGTTATAGAGCTTGTCTTCATCCAACACAGGCTCATAAACAATGATTTCAATGCCTTTGGCTTTTAATCGCTTCATCACGCCCAAAATGGACGATGCACGAAAATTGTCAGAGCCCGATTTCATGATCAGCCGATAAATACCAACGACTCTCGGGGCTTTGTCCAATATCGCATTG
This sequence comes from Enterovibrio norvegicus DSM 15893, assembly GCF_900115495.1. GTDB lineage: Bacteria > Pseudomonadota > Gammaproteobacteria > Enterobacterales > Vibrionaceae > Enterovibrio > Enterovibrio norvegicus. The sequence goes on from NZ_FOWR01000020.1 coordinate 66,361, forward strand.
GCAATAAAATCTTTGCGGGTTCGGTTCGCATCCACAATCGCGCCAATGATGTTATTGGGCACCGCTTGATAGTTCGCCAGCAATTGCTTGGTATCTTTCGGTAGGCAGTATCCACCATAACCGAACGAAGGGTTATTGTAATGGTCACCAATACGCGGGTCTAAACACACACCCTCTATGATTTCGCGAGATTCCAACCCAAGCGCTTCGGCATAAGAGTCCAGCTCATTGAAATACGCCACGCGCATCGCTAAATACGTGTTCGAAAACAGCTTCACTGCCTCTGCTTCCGTCGAATGAATATAAAGAACGGGCACGTCTTTTTGCTCGACGCCTTCAAGCAGAAGATCAGCGACCACTCTCGCGTTGTCGTTTTGAGCGCCCACAATAATGCGAGAAGGGTTTAGGTTATCTTGAAGGGCTTTTCCCTCACGTAAAAACTCGGGAGAGAAAATCAGGTTGTCTGTGCGGTAGGTAAGTTTTGCCGATTCCGTAAAGCCCACAGGAACGGTAGATTTGATGACGATAATCGCTTCAGCGTTAACGCGTGTAACGTTCTCTATCACCGCCTCTACCGAGGACGTATCGAAAAAATTGGTGTGAGGATCGTAGTCCGTTGGTGTCGCAACAAACACGATATCTGCCCAAGCATAGGCTTCATCGCCGTCTAGCGAAGCATAAAAAGCTAAGTCTTTATGGGCCAGAAAATGCTCGATGTCTTTGTCTGTGATTGGCGAGAGCCCATTGTTTAGCATCTCGACCTTTTCAGGGAGGATATCAACCGCAACCACCTGATTATTCTGCGCAAGCAGCATGGCATTAGACAACCCGACATAGCCTGTTCCTGCTACCGCTATCTTCATTCACACACCCTATAAAAAGAAAAATAAAAGCGCATCCAACTGCTTTTCGTTCCGCCTCTTGCAATAAGAAGCAAGGGCAAAATCTTTATTTATCTTAAATATAGGACATGAAGAAATTCTGACGTTTATTTTGAAGTTTGATGACGCTGGCGAAGAGAGAAAACAAGGAGGGAAAGTGGAAAAACAGAAAGCACCGCGAAGACATTTACAACCGCGTCACTCATGCTCCCTTCACGGCCTTGAACCCAATAGGTTTGGGCAAGCTCTGAACTCATCCCAAGAAAACGAGAAGGCTCCAAGCTACAATTCTAGGTGTTGGCTTAAAGATGTAAGCAAGCCATCCGCAAAAGTGAAACAGCGCGAAGTGGAAAAGCAGATCGCCATAGCCGAAGAAAAAGTGCCTACCTTCGATATTGAATACAGAAGGCCCTATTCCCGTAAATAGAGAACCCACGCTGACAATCACGATAAGTAGTGCGAAGACGTGCAAGGCAATAGATAACGGCGATTGTTTCACTAAGTCAATCTCGTCAAAACCACATCCAAAGCGCCTTCATTGTCAGTCAAAGCAAAGAAACGCCGCATTAATCACTCAACAGTGGTCATGCTACTACACCACCAAAATAAAGGCATCGGGATGGAAACCATCACATTGACAGATTAGGCACACAGGATTCATCGCCGACATACACGGTTGCCGCTTATGCTTTATTGCGTGCAGAGTCTGTTCCTCAGATCAACCGTCAAATGATCAATATCAATTGATAAAATAAACAAACATTATCCAACGGATTACAAAAAATGATTGGTTTTAAACACCCAGCAACATCTTTGAAGCATTCTATTTCATAAAAAAATAGCCAGATTTAACAAATCACAACTTTGATAATAGTAGTACATCTCAATAATGAGATTTCACAGTTACGGTAGCCACTAAGTTTTCAGACACTTTGTTCGATTTTAAAAACATCACTTCGATAAGAACGAAGCAACTTTAGTTGGGAACAAAGTATGAAACTGAAAAGGACACTCTTAGCAACTGCAATTGCTCTATCCCTCGCCGCTTGTGGCGGTGACTCATCCTCTTCCACCAGTGGTTCAACGCCAGAGCCAACTCAAACTAACCTGAGCGGTAAAGCGGCTGATGGTTATCTGCAAAACGCGAACGTATGTCTAGATATCAATCAGAACAAAGCCTGTGACAGCGATGAGCCAACGGCGACAACGGATGAAAATGGTGCTTTCTCTATAGAAGCGACGCAGGCGCATATTGATTCGGCGCCACTTTTGGTCAACGTTATTCCAGGAACCACGACGGATTCAGATCAGCCAGGGGTAGCCATTGACAAAGGCTATACGTTAAGCGCGCCTTCGGCTTTCAATTTTGTGAGCCCAATGACCACCCTAATTCAAAATGAAATCGAAAAAGGGGCGACGATTGAAGAGTCAGTTGCTCAAATTCAAACAAAGTTAGGGACTGATCTCGATGTCACCGCAGACTACATTGCAGGAAAAAGTGACGTTACAAATCAAGCAGAGTTTGAACGTCTACATAAAATTGCTCAAGTCACTGCACGTGTTATTGCTTCTAAGCTTGATGAGCTAAAAGATGACGCATTGAATAACGGCGTTTCTAACGTCGATCTCATCAATGTGATTAACGAAGAAGTCACCAAGTCACTCTCAGATATCGTTTCTGACGTGACTTTAGCAGGCAATGGTTTTGATCCTGATACCGTCGCAGACTCGGCGAAGGACAAGATTGACCTGTCAGCTTCAAACATGAAAGACAAGATTGATACCAATAATGCAGACCGTCATTCAGCCTCGACACGTCTCGCGACACTGATTGAGTCAGAAGGATTACTTTGGATTGGAAGTGAACAAGAAGATGATCAAATCCAATTGCAGTATGGAACCCTCACGTCAGCCAATGACGGTAATCTTATCGATCAAGAGTACGCGTCGACCCCAGATTTTGGTGATTTCGAATTGAATGAGGGTGGCAGTCACCGACAACGTATATTGAACGCCCAAGGCTGGGACATTGCAGATGACACCATCATAAGCATTGAATCACGCGAAGATGGCAGTGCGGTGCTCGTTACTCGCACACCAGAACTGTCAATGAATGTGAAAACGAGCAAAGTGGATGTCTCTGACCTTCGTGTTACCAGTATTGTTTCAAAGACCGCAGATAATACGTCTGGTGCTTGGGAATCTATGTTATCGCCAGGTTTGACATTCCCAACAAATACATTTGCTTATAAGCTGAAAATATCTGAGATTACCGACGCTTACTTCAGCTTTAATGAAGGTGATTGGTGTACGGATGAGCAAAAACAAGCCCGAGGCGGAATGTGTAATTCCGTGTATGTTGAGGGCGCGCCGACGTTAGCACAAACACTTGGTGATTTGATTTCTCCAAACTCAGGCACATCCGTGAATGGTATGGTGTCTATGGTTGGCATTCCGGGTGGTGCGATTATGGCCGAGTTGCAGAAAAATGGCAGAGTGAAGTATTACGAGTACCTTTTTTCCAATGGAGACATCCATCATATTGCGAACGGATACTGGCAAGATATTGATGCGTTCGGAAAGACCCTGCGAAAAATTGAGGCGCCAAATGCGGTTGTTCACCATGCCAACCGAGGCTGGAATAACTTCAATACCAATGATAACAGCGCATATTTTTCAGTCGTCGATGATTTTGTACGATTGATTTGGCAAGAACGTAGCAGCACATTTGATGAGTATGTGTTTGCATCAAGTCTTCTCCCTTTGTTTACAGATAACATCGTGTTGCCTTCTCCGACAACATTCGCGCAATGTATGGCAAGCTTACCCGATGCCAATCACACACAGAAAGTGGGCGATAAAATCACCTATCAAGTTGAAAAATCAGTGGCTTGGGAGAATGACAGTGCGCTAACAGATTATATCGAGACCTTCGAATATATGGGCAACGGTTTCTCATGGTTATCTGCGTACCCAAATATTTCAGACCTACCAGCATGGGTCGCAGCAACCGATGGCGCGTTAAACAAAACACTGTTTTCCGCGTTTTCTGTGGATGATGAGCTGCTCCATATGGAAGAATCCTTCCACGATGCTGCGTCATATTATGGTGAAGTTGGCTTGATTGCTGACGGGAGTTATGGCGGATGGGGAAGCGTAAGGGCGACACTGCCAGAAAATGCCGAGAAGCGTTTGAATACACCTATCTCATCTTCGTTTACTAAGGTAAAAATGGATGATTTAGTCTATCTCTCACGAGGAGATAGAGACGGCGATGGAACAACAGAAGGCGGATCGTTCAACGACCTGATCCTGACTCAGATTGATGTGACCGAAACCTACGAGGGTAAGTTTGATGTCGTCGTGCCTTTTGGCACTATCACAGCTTGCAAAGTGACAGAAAAAGTGCGCATTAACGGCAGTGACATCGAGGATGTTGACACACGTTGGTACACCAACCGAGGTATTGTACAGCAGAAAATCAATGCCCCTTCATGGGCACCTCAATATCATCGCTACGCCGTTTCCCTTCCGGAATAAGTTGGCTGGTTAGCGCCTCTTCGGAGGCGCTATTAGGTATATAAAGGGTTAATCAAACAAGCCCTTCTTTTCCTAGGACCTATCTTTTCCCCCTAAGACCTCGCGCTTACTTGTCCGGATACCCATTCGGGTTGTTAGACTGCCAGCGCCATGTATCAGCCACCATGTCATCTAACGAATGCGTCGCTTCCCAGCCGAGTTCAGCGCGTGCTTTTGCAGGGTCAGCCCAGCATTCCGCGATATCACCCGGGCGACGCGGCGCAATCTTGTACGCAATTTCTTTGCCACTCGCTTCGCTAAACGCGGCAACCATTTCCAGTACGCTTTTACCGTCGCCCGTGCCAAGGTTATAAATGTGCAGACCTGCTTTTGGTCCCACTTTGTCTAGCGCCGCCAAGTGGCCGTTCGCCAAGTCGACAACGTGAATATAATCACGCACACCGCTGCCATCTGGCGTTGGGTAGTCATCACCAAACACAGACAAAAACTCACGACGGCCAACAGCAACTTGAGAGATAAACGGCATGAGGTTGTTCGGAATGCCTTGCGGATCTTCACCCATCTCACCAGATTTGTGCGATCCAACCGGGTTGAAGTAACGCAGCAGCGTAATGCTCCAATCAGGGTTTGCTTTGTGGAAGTCTGTTAAACACTCTTCCACCATCAACTTGCTGCGGCCATAAGGGTTAGTCGCAGAAGTAGGGAAATCTTCACGAATTGGCACAGACGCAGGGTCGCCATACACAGTTGCAGAAGAACTAAAGATAATCGACTTCACACCGGCATCACGCATGGCATCAACCAGCACCAGCGTGCCGTTTACATTGTTGTCGTAATATTCCAGCGGCTTCTCAACCGACTCACCCACGGCCTTTAAGCCCGCAAAGTGGATCACTGCGTCGACGCTTTCCTTTGCAAACACAGACGCCAAAAACGCTTTGTCGCGAATGTCACCTTGATAGAAGGTTGGCTTTTTGCCCGTCAGCGTTTCAATGCGATCAAGCACCGCGAGTTTGCTGTTATGAAGATTATCGACAAGGATAGGGTTCAAACCTGCTTCGATCATTTGAACACAGGTATGGCTGCCGATGTAGCCAACGCCACCGGTAACGAGTACGTTCATAGTAATTCCTGATTGGATTGTAATTATACGCACGCGCCAAGCGCGTGCTGATTCCATTAACAAAGATTATATACCCAAAGAAGGTCAAGATGCAGAGCAACTTACCCACTCAGGCCATGTCACTGTGACCCTTCTTCAAGTGGGTTTTGTTGCCCCAAAACCAAGAAAGGCGATGGTTTCCCATCGCCTTTCTCAGTCACATCTTTGCCCTATTCGCCTGATACCCGTCTCACTCGCGTTAGGCGACCTCTTCGAACAGAGCCGATTTACCCATCAAGGCCCTGACTTTTGTGGTGATACGGAAAATGTGGCTAATCACCGAGAAGTAAACCGCAAACAGCACCAAGAAAGCCATAAACATGATGGTTTCGCTGACCGCATAAAGCTCACCGAAAACACCTATTGCAGCGAAGAACGACGCCAGAGAACAAATGAACACCAAGGTCATACGAGACGATAAGCCAACACGTTGGCAAATGTGGTGCAGATGTTCACGGTCTGGTTTACATGGTGACTGACCTTTACGCACACGACGCACCATAATGGTCGTCATGTCCATTAAGGGTAATGCAATAAACCATAACGCGGCTACAGGGCGAATCGCATCGATATGATCGTTTTGAGACGCGCGGATAAGAAACCAAACGACAGTAAAGCCGATTAACATACTACCGGCGTCGCCCATAAAAATCTTAAATCGCTGACCAAGCGGGATCCCAAGGTTCAATAAGATGTAGGGGATTAAAGCAGCAATAAACATGACACAATTCATCGCAATAGAAGTATCACCGTTTAGCCAAAACATAATCGCTAGTGCAGCAAATGAGACGGACGCTAGCCCACCTAAAAGTCCATCGATACCATCGACCATGTTAAAAGCATTTATTGCACCAATAATTGCAAGTACCGATATGGAATAACTTGCCCACATTGGGAGTTCTAAGAAAGTATCGCCAGCAATGCCACCTAAGCTATCTAGACTCAAATCACTATAAGTTATCACGCACAATGAAAGTATAACTTGGGCTAACAGCCTAAACTTATAACTAATATCATATTTGTCATCCAGCATACCTATAAATATCAAAATCCATCCAACATTCAGATATATCCCCTCACCAAAAGACTCTGAAGCGAAAATCTGAGAAGATAAATAGATAGCAGTAAAAACAGCCAAACCTCCAATAACAGGAATCTCACCGACATGCTGCTTACAAGTGCTTGGTTTATCAACAAGGCCAATATTCTTGGCTAATTTTCTAAATATGAAAAGAAGAAAAAAAGACAGTAAAAAAGATGCAATTATTGAAGTAAACATCATTACCCTAAAAGTAAATATTGAATAATTTTGAAAGAGGATTGATAGTATAGAAACTTTATGACAGGAATACGTTCGCGCTAAAATTCACTATAGACTTTGATGGCTTCTTCTAGATCTGGATAAAAATTCATCTCACCTTTGTGAAGTATAATTGCGCTATCACAGAACTCTCTTATCTCTTTCATATCATGGCTAACCATGATAACGCTCGCGACCTTACTCTTTTCTAAAAGCGCATTTTTGGCTTTTTTACGAAACTTCTGGTCGCCCACGGATGTCGCTTCGTCTATCAAGTAAATATCGAAATCAATGGCGACACAACAACCAAATGCCAAGCGAGAGCGCATACCACTTGAATAACTTTTCACAGGTAAGTCATACTTAATGCCTAGCTCAGCAAACCCTTTCACTTTTTCTTCATAAGCATCTAAGTCTGCAACACCGTTCACGCGTCCGATAAAACGTGTGTTTTCCCTACCGGTCATTTGCGGGTGAATACCAGTAGCAAGGGCTACAGGCCAAGATATCTCTTTGTCAGTAATAACCTTTCCTTTGTTTGGGTACTCACTGCCCGCCAATATACGGAACAACGTTGACTTACCCGCGCCATTCGAACCCAAAATCGCAATGTTGTGTCCTTCAGGAACGGTGAAATTGATATCCTGAAAAATATACTGGTTTCCCAATTTTGATGGATAAAATTTCGTTAGGTTTTCCAACCTTATCATCTTGTCACCCTATCTCTGAGGCGTCTAGCTTGAAGCAAGGCAAACAAAACAAGATTAAACTTTGTTTTCACCCGCCCAGCTTTTTGCTGGCTGATGCGTTGGATAGTCTGCTCTACAGTGCACATTTGATTGGAACAAATATCAACATATGTTGGATAAAGCACTAAAGCACCATATACAAGCTCTTGTAGCGTTAAACTGCGTGTTCTCCGATTACAAATGAGGTAATCGACAGTCAACCCCCACCCTGCATAAAATGGCATGCCATAGGTATGCACGATTTTTCCACGTAACAGGCCCTCAAAACCCGTCAATGATGTCATGGTATGTACCTCATCAACACGTTCTAACAGGCTGTCCATATTGATATCTTTTACTATGATATCGGCCTGGGAATATTCAGAATCTTGATTTAGCACGAAGTCACGCTCTCCGGCCAATACATCTGGGTGCGGCTTGTAAATAATGAAAGCATGTGGATTATTCTCACGAACCTTCATCAATAAGGCTTTGTTGGTTTTTATTTCAGGCGAGCCAAATCGAATGGAAGCGTCTGTTTCTACTTGCCCAGGAACAAGAAGTATTCTCTTCCCATGAGGAAGGGTTAATCCCTCATTATTTCCTACGTTATATTTTGTAACTTTGGCCTTGCGTAATGTCTTGATAAGTTCTGAAGCACGCAGTTTATCCCAGTTAGAAATTTCTAGTTCAAGGTATATTTTTTCCAGATCACTTTCACTCGTCGCATCAAAATAAATGCCCGATCTATCTAATACTAATGATGCAGGTTTAGATAGTTGGACGCCCAAGCCAACTGAACGAATAAAGCCATCTTCAATACGCCATACGGTTTTTTCCGTTGTTCGCTTTCGACCCCACAACGAAGTAATTGTGGACTGTTTGTTATGTGAAAACTTCCAGCTACGGAGGTAATGTGACAGTAGATATTTTCGTGTTACCGAAAGTTGTGAAAGGTCGATGTCTTGTTGGGCTTCGCTGCTTTGCCTGAGAATATCTGAGAAGTAATTGATGATATCCTCTATTTCACATGGTTCACCGAGCACAGGGTCGACATAGCGCGCATATTGTATATAAGCAGCATAAAATACTTGCTCTAAACTACGTGAGACATTTCGTCGTTCAGATTTCTGGGAATCGTGAGTCAACCCCCACCCAGCATAAAATGGAAGACCAAAACAATGAACGTTGACGCCGCCCATTAATGCTTCGTAACCCATGAGGCTTGAGACAGTGTAAAGATCAGTGACTGATTCTAAAAATTCCCACGGGTTCACTGCTTCTGAACATAATTTGATACGTTCATCTTCGATAGGTAGTGGATATAAAAAGCCCTGCTTTTTACCCGCGAGCACATCAGGGTGCACTTTTAGCCAAATAGACTCATTAGGGTGGTCCAACAAAGCCTGTTTAAGCATGGCAACGAAAGTCGTTTGGTCTGCCAACGCTCCCTCAACAGACGCATCACCTTTAGTTTGGTCCACCACGACCACGCTAGGCGTTTCTACAAATGTCGAGGCTTGGTTTACATTATACTTTGATAGGCGCTTTTCTTTGATTGCGGCGATACAAGACTGAGCACGTGTCAATTGAACTGCTGTGAGCTGGGCTGTATTGAGGATAAGTGTTTCAAGGTCTGAAGGCAGCCGGGCGTCATAATAAATCCCAGATCCATCTACAACGATACTCGCAGCGACAGCACCATCAACACCAAGGCCAACCGAACGCAAAAAACCATCTTCCAATGCGACATATGGCAAGCCTTTATTGCGTGCGTACACTCGTGCTTTTTTAGCGGTAGTTTTAAATCCCCAACCAATCACTGCATCTTCAGCCGAATCGACGATATCCAACTCAGGGATAAATGCATGAAGGTGAGGGATTTTCTTGATTCCTCGGGAAAAACACTTAACCGACGTCTTATTTATGTTTTTCATCATTTCCGTTGAAGGTACGCTTCAATTTTTTGCATGTCTGCCAATGTATCAACGTCAAGAGATCGCTCTTCTTCCATTACATAAGGAAAACCGCCCAATTTCGGAATGCACTGACTTCGAGAGAAACCTTCTACAGAAAATAAGTAAATCGCCCCGTTCGGCTGAAAACAACGCGGTAGATCTTGTCTACGGGTGTATGGGGCTTCTGCACTCACTAAACCTGTGATTTCGCCGCTTTCCAAAATTTTATAAGCTTTGGCTGGCGTGTTATCCGGTTCATACACAGAAATAACACAACTGCATGTTTCATTATGATCATAGACTTCGAAAGACTGCTTTATATCAGCGACAGTACGAAGTGGTGAGGTAGGTTGAAGAAGCATCACCCTATCTGAGCTTTTCAACGCAAGCTCTTCGATAGCATGTTCTATCACACAATGAGAGGAAGCATTATCGGTTGCAAGCTCTGGAGGACGTTCAATGACTTTTGCACCAAACTTTAGGGCAACACTTGCTATGTCAGGACAATCGGTAGAAACGTAAACATCTTCAAATAATCCACTTTCTTTTGCTGCATCAATACTCCATGCAAGTAACGGTTTACCCGCTAGGGGATAGATGTTTTTACCAGGGAGACCTTTAGAACCACCTCTTGCAGTAATTAGTGCGATATTCATAGCGTTTCATTTCTCTGATTTTGTAAATATATCTTATGATATTTGTGAAAGAAAACAATATTCTTTATTGAGAATCTAATGAAGTCTTTATTTAACCTTCCGAAGTGAAGAAAATTTGCCTTAAGAATGCATTTAATATTTTTTATACTCAACTTAAAGTCAAAAACTTCTTTATTCTCACCTATTAAAAACTCATCGATTATATGTGAAGAAACATGTAGTTTTCTCCAGGCCTCATTGACATTATCAGTTGGAAAAATGACATCTTTCCTCATTAGACCTGAGCCTAAAAAAAGACCCTGTCCGTAGTGTTCACTCCTAGGAAGTTCAAGTACAGTTACGTACTTATTTCTATTAATCGCATCTAATAGAACACTTGATGTAACAGAGATAACATGTTCAGCCCTTGGTAACCAATCATCAGAACGACCAACAATCACATCTAAATTACTAGGAACTACTAACTTTTGTTTTCTTATAATATCTTTAAAGGCTATTTTTGGCGCATGTGGACTATTACGGTAGTCTCTTACGCAAATCACCAACCTTCTACTTTTTTCTTTATTTGCAAATGATATTAGCTTTTTAATTACATACAAACGTTCCTTATATCCATATGGGACTATTGACTGCTCAAAAAAAACCGAAAGACCTTTCTCTCTAATATCATCATCATTGTTTTTTATTAGATAAGGACGAGAAGCTATACTTATCCCAACACTAAAGATACTAAATACCTGATGAGCCTTTTCAAAAGAATACTTATTATATAGAACTACAGAATCTGAATTACATCGAGACATCAAAGATAGGACAGCGTCCTTATAAAAAACACCTGGGAAAATTGTTTTTTTATCACGAAAGTCAAAACACTCCTTTACCATCTTTACGCCGCCGTAGGGAACAATCTTGGAATCATTCACGCAAAGATTATTAATAGAGTTCATATAAGAATCAGAAAAACTACTCATTATAGATTCGCATGTGTGCATTCATAAAATCATCGGCCTAATTTCCTATGGTTATACTCTTTTATAATCTCTGAGATCCTGTTAATGGATGGTGCAATAAATGATATGTTATTGTTATATATTCTATCAACAAAAAAATTTTTATAGCAAATATATTTCATCCTTCTTAAAGGATATAAATATTTTCTTTTACTATTCATGCGCTCATATACAAGAATAGATACAAATGAAAAATTTGATTCATAGTGAACAGTATTACTTGGATTTCGTATCGTGGCCTGCGTTACTGGGTCTTTAACATCAGGGGTAGAAAGGAATACATTATTACCTAATACAAAACTATTATGAATTTCATGGAATTGATTCTCATGATTAGAAGAAACAATCAATCTATTACCTTCACTCTCGACCAGAATCTTAGAACTATTATCGTTCCAAGCGTGTAACCCAACGAGTTCACTCCTCGCGGGGACTTTCAATTCTGTTCTAACGCGATTAACCAATGAAACATTTTCACTAAAAACTGAGTTTTTCTTTAATTTTGTCGTAGAGATATCTCGGATTATTGTAAAGTCATTAACATATTGATTTTGATGTTTACTTGGTTTGAAATACATTCTACGATAGTTATTTAAGATGGAATCCGCCACCCATCTCATATAGCTTCTAAGAGGATGGTCTAGGTTTTTAAGGTCGTAGAAATCATCAAGATGTTCTTTTTTTATAAGAGAGTGAAGATCCAAATATTTGAAGTTGTGTAGATTTGCATATTTTCTATGTAGTCTAGCAATTTCTTCAGACTTTAAAAAAGTACCAGAAAGCATGGGGAGGATAAGCACAACTACGTTAGAATTTAATGAACTCAACTTTGCATAAAGTTTTTCTATTCCAAACTCAATTATTTTAATTGGAGTTTCAATAATATTATAATTGTGAAAATCATTAACATTTGATTCAGTAACAATCAAATCAGAACCAGATATTTTTTCTTTATTTCTAACTACTTCATATAAATTCTGTATAGAAGTACTAGCACCTAAAGAATAATTATTAAATTCAACATCATTTCGACTTAAACCTAATGATAAACCATCTTTTATTACTGAGTTACTGCCACCGAGTAAACAAACCTTTATTTTTTTCATAAATCCTATTATCACAAAAACCAATAATTCCATAAAATTTCGATTATAAAGATAACCGTATCAACTTGATAAAAAATTCACTATCTTATTATCAATATGATCATTATTTCTCAATGAAAGATCACTATGGATTAGGCCGAGTACTGACTCATTATCAATAATAAAACTATTCATTTCACCAGCAGTAATGAAAGGTGATTTCACGAGTTGGATACCATTATAAAATAAATAGTAGAAGAAAGAAGCGTGAGGTTTGGGGTTAGGACAGCAGACTTTCTTGCTAGGAATATATTCATCGAGTTGACTATAAAAATTATTATAAAGCTTCATAGAACTAGGAATTCCAAGAGCAAATCTATCCCCACAATCATCCCAACGAAAAACATCAAGAACAAGTTCGTTGTTAAGATTCTCCAATATCTCATCTAAATCAATATTCATATCTAAATCTGGACGACATCTTATAATAAGATCGTATTCATCAATATTTTCTTCAATACTATTAAATGAAGAACACATGCCGTAGAACATTTTCAATTGATTGACTTGATTCTTCCAGTTGGTTTCTTTGTTCTCTTCCAATAATTGAAGTTGAACTTTATCTTCATCAAGAATTTTTATAGATCTTTTATCATTACAAATAAGATCATTGACGTAAATTTTATCAGAAGTTATTACATCTTCACTAATCTTTTCTGTACTACATAATTGTTTATATATAGACGGATATCGGCAATATAATACATCACCCCAAAGATTAAAGTTCTTAATTTGATTACAAAAATCTTCTGAGAACACCCTTCGATAATGACTTAAAGCCAAATTATCTGGTACACGGACGCCACGCTTATCCCAAACATGATAGAAGGTATCAATCAAAAGATCTTTTGATGAGTTAATATTGAATTTTCTCTTCTCGATACCACGAACCTGTCCAGAGAATAAAATCCCAATTTTTAAGGATTTTCTGGATTTAAGATTAGACTCTGGTTTGACAATTTTTTTCAAATTAGTAAGATGGTAATAGTTTAGTTTTGCATTACCATCCTCTTTTACAGAGTTAGCAAACTGCTTCTCCACATTATCTGTAATATAATCATCATAGTCTTTGGAGAGGAGCATGTTAATCTTCAATATCTCCCTCATTATCAAACTAGAATTCGTAATCTGAAAAAGACTTCTAGCTTCTGAGTCTAATCTTTTAAGAGTATCGAAATAGGAATGGCTAATCTTACCATGAGACTTAATCTGTGTTTGTAGATATAATATTGGTACATCTAACGCATAATGAGGGATAGATTTCAAAGAAACATTTACTATCGAATAAGCATCTTTATAATTTTTATTTCTAAGTAAGAGTAATAATTTCTCTTTAAAATAACTTATTTTACAAGAGTTGAATTCTGAACTCTTTAATTCTTCAAATTCAAGAAAACTATCTTCACAGGTAAGCTCGCCTAGAGCGCTTTTTAATGATAGCTTTTTCTCAAGGAGAAAGTCGTGCTTTAGACCTAAGATATCACAGGCTTTCAATACTACCTTAACGGATTCGAGATCTTTCTGTTTAAAAAGAGTATTGATAGTAGAAATCTTTGCCTCAAGTTTATCCTCTTTAAAAACAGAATATAGTGAATCAGGATCGTAATACTTATTATCTACTAGTGCTATCCTAGCCCGAGCTGTATCTCGCTGCTTTCTGATTATTTCTCTTTGAGATCGCGCTGCATCTCTTTGTTTCTCTAATTGTATACTCATGCTAACTCCAATATTAATAGCCTTTATTCAAAATCGAAGTGTATTCGTCAGGTGTTCCACAAAAAATAACGTCTTTTTCAGCAATAAGATGATAGTGAATATCAAGCCCTTTGCTTATTAATAGGTTATATAAAGGTGCAATATATAACTCTCCCTGTTCCCATTCCGACTCGGGCTTATCTAGGTATTCAGCATAGGCATAAAGATAAGTGTTTAAATCATTAAAATGATATAGCCCAGTACTACACAGATTTGAAATTGGATTTTTTTCTGCTGTTAAGGACACTTCTGTCGTTGAATCGGATTTAGGTTTTGCGAATGACCAATTGTCACCAGTACCTTCAAAAACTTCAAGATATCCATCAGAATTTTTTGTTATCTCTGGGAACTCAAAATTCGGCCTAAAAGTATCTATATTAAATATAGTTATTGGACCATTATAAAGTCCACCTTTGGCTTCAAAGTTATTTAATCCTAAAGCCACTGTTTCAGCTTGACCTTGAGTATTTTCAGTTAGAACTACGATTTCGAAATTTTCTATACCCATTTTTTTTGCTTTTTCTTCAACAAACTTTGGTGTGTCGTATAGATCTTTTACTATGAATAAGAAAACTTTATCCGAAAAGTAAGCATTAAAACTATTCACAGAGTGTTCAAATAGTGTTGAGCCCTGTGCTTCTAACATATATTTTGGTTTAGTATAACCCGCTTTAAAAAAACGAGAGCTTAAACCGGCCATAGGAATTATGATCACATTAAAGCCTTATCAATATGTGGTATAAACGGAATGCATTAGCAAACAATGCTTTTTGACGCATTGGATTATCAGAATGTAGAGGAAGCATAGAGAGGAAAAGTTGAATCTGCATTGCATAGAGATTTTTTGATGACAAATTAAATTGCTTTTCAACCATATTGATAAATAATTCTTGCATCGCGCTATTCTGAGTATCTTCAGTAATATCAAAACTAATTCTATTATTGGATATCTCTACATGGTAATAACCCGCAATAATCCAATCATATAACCCAAGTATAGAGTGGCTTAGCTTGGCTAGATCATACCTAACATCACCATAAATCGTTTGAACACCCTCAGGCGTCATGCCTCTAGGATCAATTGTTTTTATTTTTCCAGCTCTGAAATCATAAAGTATATTGCTAAAGCAAAAATCACCATGCAATACAGTCTCTAGGGACTTTTCAGTCGGTAAAAACTTTTCACTTTCACAAAGTAAATCTCTTATTGAAAGTGGCTCAGAATCATTAAAAATCCATCTATCGTCAAACGTGATTTTCATAGAGGAGCAATATTCCCCTAGACGCTGCTCTGACTTTTGAATGAAAAGAGCATCAAGCGAATTTGCGGAGTTTGAATCTGGCGCAGGATGTTTTTTACAATTAGAAATAAACTCCAAACAACTTAATATGATTTTTTCCCAAACATGACTTGGTAATTTTGAAAAAACAAATAGTTCGTTAAGAGCTGTTAGATGTAGATACTCTAATCTATATGATGTCTTCCCATTTTCAAAATTAGAACCTAAATATTGAGGTGTATTAATTCTCAACTTTGGGGGGATAGCATTAAACCAATTCGCTTCAGCAGCAATCTTTGCATCTTTAGAACTTGATTTCTCAATCCAATTGGAGTTAATTGTAAGCTCATTAAATGCTCGCTGAGTAGTGAATCTTGTTTTTGAATGGTAATAAGTATTAACGTGACCAAAATCTAACCAATCATTAGACTCAACGACGCTTAAAGCGATAGCATTATGATATAAATTGAGCCCCTCTATAATATCCCAATCAGTTTGTGTTATGCACTTTATGAGTTCTCGAGGGTTTGAAAATTTGAAATATCCACTTATCACTTTTTTTGAGGTAGAAATATCATCATTACCATCATGTAAAAGCCATTTTTTAGTGCTGTTACCAAGAACTGCCCAATTATAACTGCCTTCAGCTTTTGATACACTTACGATATTTTCTCCCAAAGGTAAATTTCGATAAAGAGTATCTCCATACAAAACATGAAGTGGCTTATCTAAGCTATGTCCGGAGACATTCAAAGCAGCAACAAGAGAGGCGCCTAATGTTAGTTTTTCAGGTATAGCCAATACTTTTACGTTTTGATCACTTAGCCATTTCCTATCTATTGCTGACAACTCAAAAGAATCTGGGAGTGAGAGGTAAATATCAGTACCTCGAGGAGCAAGCGCGACTTGGTGTTGGAATAATCGCTTGTTGCCTAGTGGTAAAAAACTCGGTGGCAGTTTACCAAACTCTGACTCAAGTTCTATTCCGACATATGCGCCGGACATGATTAGGAACACGCTTTTTCTTCCTCAAATAACTGCGTAATTTCTTCATAACTTAATTTGGCAAATTCTGAAGGTCTGATGGAACGATCATCAATATAAAATCCCTCATGACCACACCAAGGTTTACCCACAATAATTTCATCATAGGGTACTTGATGCTTATCTAACCACTCAATGATTATTGGCAATGTATGAATGTTAATTTTCCCTACATTACCTTCATATGTGCGCATGTTACGTGCTGTCGCGATCACTATTTGAAACCCATGCTCTTTATAAGTTCTTACTTGTTCAATCACATCTGAACGAGGTAAAACATTTTTATAATCTGATGTATTTGCACGTGTCAACGTGCCATCTAAATCAACAATCAGTTTCTTCATAATCCAAGACACCCCTAATTTTTTCCATAGATAGCTCCACAGCGATAGTGAAAAATATAATAGGAAGTAATCAAGCGTTTGATTATCTCCCCTAATGATCTTCACTATGATTAAGTGAAATCACGATATATTTATATAAATTATTTATTTAAATTCAATATGTGGGAAAATAGATAGCATTTCTGTATGTTCCAACATTAGTTTTCGCGTTTTAACAGGGCAATTGGAGCCCAGTCTACTTATTAGTGTATTTGTAATTGATACGCATTCTGTAGACTCGCTTAACTGTTTTGCATAGACTAATGCAGTCGATGATATTGCTATTATTCTTTCAAATTTCGACTCTTTAATTATGGCTTCTATAGGAAAATCTGATTCTGATATTATAATAATCCTATCAGACAACCCGAGCTCTAGTACTTTTTCTTTTATTTTATCAATAAATACAATTTTATCTTTTGGGTGGAATTTTATGAAAAAACGTCCTTCACTTTTTTCCAGTTCATCCTTAATAATTTTAATTACTGCATCAGCATAGTATACACTTGTAATCTGGAAAACTTGGGATAAATAAAGACTATCTGATTCCCTTATATCATATTTAGTTATCAGTGATGTGATCTCCACATTACTTTCATATGATGAATAGGTATTTAATATTTTACTTTCTTTAGATTCAAATACATTGGATACCGCTTCAGGATAAGCTAAGTTAATACTATGGAAATTTTTTGCATAGCCTAAAAACCCGTTTCTCTCATCAGAAAACAACTCAAGCTTTTTATAGTTTTTAAATTCGGAATTTTTTATTTCCAATAGTGCCTTAAACAATTGCTTAGGTAATGAAAGAGTATCCAGAATCCATGTTCTTATTGATTTTATTATTGGAAAGTATTTATTACTAGAAAGTCCACTTTTATTTAAAGCCCTGACTAAACTATCTTTCCTTGACGGTGGTGTAAATGAAAACTCGTTACTTGCAAACTTATACGTTCCTAAACCCTCTTCAACAAGATGGGTTCTTATTTTTTTTCTTAGTGCAACTTCATGTAATATATTATAGTGTCTTTCAAAAGACGAAATGTATAGATCATCTACGCCTTTTAATATCCTTTTGTATGTTTTAAATATAACATTTATATTTTCAATATCAATACTATTAGGACTTAAGGGGATTTCAACCATTTCAATTTCAGAAAACAATCGACTATCTACTTCGTTTTTAATTTTCTCTGGAACTAATATGTTTGCAGATGTATATAGTATGATAAGTTTATTTTTCTCTAACTTATCCCTTTTTATTAAAGCTTCATTATGAATTAATTGTCCAAACTGAGCTATCACAAATAGATTCATGTCTAATTATATAACCTCAAAATCTACAAATAGTTTCTGTTTCTTGGTTTCCCATAGTTTACTAGAGCATATTGAAGCGATGAATTGTTTATCACTATCCCCCTTACCAAACTCATGGAACGCGTCGTACACTTTCCCATACTCTACTTCAATACCAGTAAGTATCGTGTCTGTATGTCCTTGTACGTTTTTAATCGAGGTAGCTGTTGCTCTATTTTTCTGGCGAGTACCAATATCTAAAGAAGGAATACCATAAAAAGGTGCTTCTCTTACCCCAGCGCTTGAGTTCCCAATAACAATTTTTGCATTTTTTAAAAGTGTCAAGAAACATTCGAATCGAACACTTGGGAAAATTTTTATATTATCAACCCCATCAAAACGCTTATATTCATTAATGATAACATCGGTACCATGGTCGTTATTAGGGTAGATAACAACAAAGTTTTTATTTGATGCAATAACAGCGTCAACCACGCACTTAATATTGTCAGCCAACGTATCCAACTCCGTTGTCACTGGGTGGTACATCAGTACACCAAAATCATCAAACGGTATTTCGTAGCGATCCAAGGCCTCTTGAAGGCTTGGCAGGCTTCCTGATGACATAATATCTAGATCAGGCGAACCAATGACATTGATTGACCTTTCTGTCTCACCCAACTGTAGAAGACGCTTTTTCGCAGAATCATTAGAAACATAGTGCAGGTGCGCCATCTTGCTGACTGCATGTCGGATAAGTTCATCTATAGTGCCAGAGACCTCACCCCCTTCAATATGTGAAACAAGAATATTATTCAAGCTACCAACAATAGCGCCAGCCATGGCTTCCACACGATCGCCATGAACAACAATCATATCAGGCTGCACTTCTTTAACGTAATCCGACAAGCCAGATATTGTCTTTGCTAAGATCACATCCATGGTATCTGCTGCGTGCTGGTTAATGTATTTGTAGATATTTTTGTAACCAGACTTCTCGACTTCTTGTACCGTAAAACCATACTTGTGGAGCATGTGCATACCAGTAACAAAAATATGCGCCTGAAAATCAGGTTCATCTTCTACCATGGTTATGAGAGATTTAAGTTTCCCATAATCTGCACGGGTACCTGTTAAGAAAACAATCTTTTTCATTATTGAACATCCGACTTCTTAAGTTGGATATCTGCAACAATGCTTGTCGTTGCCTTCTTACCTAGTAGGTCTTCGTAATCGTCAGCTAGAAAATCACCTGTCCCCGGGCGTTTAACCCAAAGGTTGTCTCGAGTAAACTCTTCTCCAGCTTTGATTTCAGCAATGGTTACAACACTTGCGTACGCGAAATCAATCGTGACTTGCTCTTCTTTCGCTGGCTCTTTTTTACCACCCCGCATTTTTGCCATACGTGCTGATTGGGCAATAAGCTCAGCACATTCTTTAGCATCCATTGAGCAACAAATGTCAGGGCCAGGGCGGTCCTTGCTGTCTGTAAAGTGGCGCTCGAGTACGGAAGCACCCGCCGCGACAGCACCCAAACATGCCAGGTTATCAATACTGTGGTCCGATAAACCAACCACTGCATCAGGAAACGCTTCTTGCATTTGTTCCATTGCACCGATACGGATGAGGTGATCTGGTGTTGGGTATAAGTTAGTTGTATGCAGCAAGCAGAAAGGTGTTTCATGCTTTCTGAAAATGTTTACCGCTTTTTGAATGGATGGAATATCATTCATACCCGTGC
Organism: Enterovibrio norvegicus DSM 15893; assembly: GCF_900115495.1. Lineage (GTDB taxonomy): Bacteria > Pseudomonadota > Gammaproteobacteria > Enterobacterales > Vibrionaceae > Enterovibrio > Enterovibrio norvegicus. The sequence continues at coordinate 86,240 of NZ_FOWR01000020.1, forward strand.
TTAGGATGACAGGTTTGCCGTAGCTCGCAATCAGATCAAGTAGCGGGTAGTTGTTACATTCACCAGATCCAATCTTGTAGGCTGGCACATTCATCCTTTCCAAACGTTCTGCAGCAGCGCGTGAGAAAGGCGTACTAATAAAAATCGCACCTTTGGCTTCTACATAGTTCTTAAGCTTCGTTTCGTCTTCTTCATTGAGTGAGCAGCGATCCATGATCTCATAGATAGAAACATCAGCATTTCCAGGTATTACGTTTTTCGCTTCACCACTCATCTCGTCTTCTACGACATGCGTTTGGTGCTTGATGATTTCAGCACCACCTTCGATGGCTGCATCTACCATCTGAAATGCAACGTCCAGTGAACCCTCGTGGTTGATACCTATCTCAGCTATGACTAATGGATCATAGTCTAACCCAACTTTTCGACCTGAAATTTCAAATACTGGTTTATTCATGTTTCGTCTCTTTATTTTAGTTCATGTATTGTTGCAATAATAATCCGAGTTATACCGAATAGAATCACCAACAATAAGGTAAACAAGGAAATGTTATAGAAGACTTCTGGATACTTACTCTCTTGAGGCAGTTTTACTTCCTCAACAACTACTAGAAACTTTAGTTTTCTATAAGCTTCAATTCTCGATTTCTCTAAAGAAATAGTTGTAGATGTAAAAGCAGTTAGCGCCATCTCTAACTCAATTTTTAGATTTGAAAATCGACTTAAAACCTTATTAATGGAATCACTCTGGTTTCCATTTGTTAATCTTGACTTTTCTAACTCCAACTGTGATTTTAAAGCTTCTTTTTCAGCATTAAGTAGCAAAATCTGGGGAGCATCAGCTGTCATTGTAGATAACATCGCTTGCATTTCTGCATTCTTAATCGCAATTTTACCCTCAATTCCATAGGCAATCTGACTGAGAGCAACCCCCTCTTTCTCAGGATCTAAAAGACGATGCTCACGTTGAAAATCTATAATTTTAACTTTGGCTTCTTGTAACCTTCTTTCAGTTTTCTCGTGCTCATTCTTTATAAATTCAAGTTGAGATTCGGCAAGCTGATGCCCTATATTATTGATAAACCACTCGGCTTTTTTAGCGATTTCATGAGTGATTTTATAAGACATCTTAGGCGTATAAGCTTGATTATAAACACTTATAACAGATGATTTTTCATCAATTTCAACTCTGATATTTTTCGTATAGTACTGATGAAACTTCTCGCTAGATGCATCTTTTGGTAATCGACTAAAAAAGTCATATTCATTACTAGAATAATGTTCCTTGATCGACAACTTATCCTCCAAATGATCGAGCATATCATTTGAAAATATATAAGATTTTACTAACTGGGTATCTTTATTTCCTGTTTGCATACCCAAACCACTTAATAATGCCATGCTAGCATCCATGGTGGCCATACCATCAGGCTGCTGTACTATTAGCTGTGTTTTGCTCTCATAACGAGGAGATGCGAATAACAACTGATAGGTAGAAAAAACAATAACTGGTAAAATAACTAATGAAATAAAAAGATTGTTTTTTATATTTTTTAGTAGTTCTTGCATTTTATAATCGACTTATTGCTGACTTCCACAATGCGTGATAGCAACAAAGTGAAAAGAAAAAAATTATTAGCGTAGAAAAACCTAGGTAGTAGATATCAACACCGACATTACCGTACGTTGGGTAAGCATAATAACGCGTATACTCAACAGCATGAAGAATCGGATTCCATGTCATAAACTTCCACATTTCTTGGGGTACATCTCTCAAGCTAAAAAATACAGCTGAGATAAAGAGTAGAGGTCTTAAAATTAGAGTTCTTAGTTTATCAACTTCAGGTATGTAACATCTAGTTAAGGCAAATAGCATTCCTACACTAGTGCCAAGTATCCAAATAAGAAAAAAAGTTGATATAATTCCAATAGGGTTATTAACCGCCAACTCGACTTTCATGAAGTAGGCAATAGTAATGATAACCAAAGCAACAAACACTCTGGATAGTAACTCAAGACCTGCAATAGCAATAATTGAACTAATTGGCTGAACTTGACGGAAAGCAAATAGTGATTTGTTGCTATTAATTGCTCCAGCAACAGAACTCACAGTCGTAATAAAAAACTGAACCAACATAATCCCGTAAACCATAAAGAAGAATGTTGGCATAGTATGCGTCGTTCCACCATCGACACTACTTCGCATAAGAGTTAGTATTAGTATAAAAATTAATGGAGAAACTACCGACCAACTAATACCTAGTTTATCGTTGAATTTACTGCGAATCTCCCTTAGAAATATCGCAAATATTACATCTCTCCAAACTAATAGTGTCGAGCGATTATTTACTAGTGCCATGATTAATTAAGCAATTGCTCCAGTTTTTTTTCTAAAATAGATGGACAGTAATCATAACCGGCACCAAGTAATAGATAGTTTTTTTCCAACTTTCCCAAATAATTTTTACGTATATGTACATTCTGTTCTAAACTGGGATCTATACTTTCAATTGTGCAATGCTCAAGAGTCTTCCCAAACTTATACATTGAATTACCGATAACAAAAAGTGGCGTAGTTGAATTTAGAGCAGATACAATTGCACTTGAGTTAATCGTTACAACAATCTTTGATTTTCTAATTAGAGTTGAGAGGTCTCCATCAGTAAAATATGCGTCAATAGGCAAGTTATACTCATTCATATCTAATGGATGTTTTTTTATTGCAAGACTCAACCCTAACTCATAACACTTTGTATTTAATCTGTCTATGACTTCTTGATTTGAAGAGAAATCACTGTACATTAAAAATTGTGAATCATGATCAAGCTGCAAAAGCAGTAAAGCACTACTTTCCTGGATGCTTAGTTTTCTATTCTTTTTTTTATCATTAATAGAACAAAGCTTTCTAGATAAGCGTTTATAGTACTTTCTAACGCTATATCTATTATGCATATACTTTAGTATCGTCGGTTTTCCGAAAAAACGTTCTACTGAAAACGACAATATAAATAGTATGAAAAACATCATGGATATTAGTGAGTCATGCGTGTTGTTTGGGGAAAAACCACCCGTATCACTATTGGCTAACTCTTTATCGAGCAGGGAAATATTAGCCTTAGCATTTACCCCTTTGTTATCAATAACCGTCGTATGAGGCCGTATCAAGCCTTGCTCAGTCACTAAGTACTTGATGTTATTTTCATTACAAATAAGCACTGCTATAGCGTGATACCAGCGCGTGTCATTATGCAGTATGACTAAGTCAATCTTTTTTTCCTTTATGAAGGTTTTTAGACCAATGTAAAATTTGGCCATATATTCTAATTCATTAGATGTTAGTTTTCTTGATTCAACTTTTCTCGCATAGGCATGATGATATGTTGAAAGTGAACGCATTTTTTCTATTGATTCATCGTCTATTCTTCCTTTCACAGAGCCAATAATGGCTGTAGCTAGAGTGAGTTTAAATGTAGGAAGATAGAATTTTTTTGATAGACAAGATGTGACTGCATATTTTTTCTTTGCAACTATTTTTGCCACTTTTTCATGCAGCGGCGAGTACATTGGGTCTAACGATAGTATGTTGTATTTTTTCCGCATTTTTAATCAAGCACTACGTTTGCGGCGATCGCAATTTGATAAATTATCTGAGTAATGTCTTTCACAGTTTGCATTGTTTTTGCATCGACTCTAGGCAGCACAAGCACCTGATCACCCGGTTGAAGTTTGGCATTTTCACCAAACGCAATCATGCCATTGGCTTTTACAATCAGCGGGCGTTCGTAATTTGCACGTTCAGTAAAGCCACCAGACCACGCGATGTAATCTTTAATGTTTGCATTCGGGTTATAGACCAAGGCTTGCGGCATCACGACTTCACCACCTACCTGAATCAAATCGCTTTTTGCTGGGATAACAACTGTGTCGCCCTGTTCAAGCAGTATGTTTGCTACTTGGTTGTTATCAGATACGATCACCCGTCCGAGGGGTTCGATCTTTCTCGCCCTTTCTGTGAATGCCATTACCATTTCTGCTTCGCGAGCACGAATGGCGGCTTCACCATCCGAAGAAGCTGGCGCAGTAAATACACTTCTCTCAAGACGCTGAAGTGACTGTTCAATCATTTCTTTTTGGCGCTCAGCCACGCTGTCTCTGAGTATGTAAATAGAAGGGTAGTCCGTCAGAGATGGGTCAACTTCTATGGATGCGAGCAGTGCATGTAGTCGCGTTTGCTTGTTGACCGCATAGTAAGAAGGGCCGAGATAACTGCCACTGATTTCAATGTCTAGCATCTGCGCACGAAGGTCATCGTTAAAGATGAGCTTGTCACCGTCTTGCAGAGCAAAGGTTTTAAACGCTTCCATCGGTAGATAACGCGAAAATGGCCCAGTTTCGCGAGTACCAATTACCCCTACGTGGCTCACTTTTGCATAAGGTTTCGCAAGCTCTATCAGAGCAGCACCGTTTGTGAGCGGTTGATCTATCTCAAACTGAAACGGGTTTTTTACTGTGCCAGACACGGAAATGGTCGGCCCTTGCTGATTGACAAAAATAGTATCGCCGTCTTTGAAGTTGACGTGATCCAATTTGCCTTCTTGCACAAAACGGTAGAGATCAAACTCTGACAGGAGTTCACCTTGGCGGAGCACCTGAATGTTTCGGTAGCTGCCTCGCTCTGAATCAATGCCGCCGGCACGTTTTAGGAAATACAAAATACTGTCTGACGCAACACCTGCATATTGCCCTGGGCGGATCACCGCACCAGAGATGTAAACGGTGACAGGTGTCGCCGTCAGCAGGTTGACGTAAATGCTGACATTCTTTTTGTATATTTTGCGGATCCTATCTGTCACCACATCGTTGATTTTGCTCGCTGGGGTATCCGCGACATAAATAGGGCCAACATTCGGCAAGAATATGTTCCCTTGATTATCAACGGTCACCACTTCGGCCATGTTAACCGCGCCCCATAGCCATATGGATAGCTTGTCACCTGCAGCAATAAGGTAATCATCATTCAAGCCATCAAAGCGCTCGCTTTCATACCCACCCGCAAAAAGGTTTGCACCGTAAGGCGGCGGCAGTGATTCACCAGATGCAGGCAGTAAGTGCTTGATGTCGGCCTCACCAGGCAATAGCAGTCCTGAACGACTCTGTGCGGCATATTGGTTTGGCTCTTCCACATTCAGTTGGGCCGTTTCACTTTCGTCTAACAGTGAAAAATTGGTTGAAAGCGGATTAGCCAGAACCAGAGAGGAAGAAAATGTGGCCCCCATCAGAGCAATAAGGGTGGCAATACTAAAACCGCGTTTTAACTTGATTGTCACAAAGTTCATCGCGTTTCGCCCTCTGCATGCTCCTCAGAAAGGTGCATGTCTTCGCCATTTTCTGTTCCACCTATGTTTACCCATGTGTTGTCGATAAGGCATACGGAAGATGTAATGACAGGTTTGATTTTGATACCCGTCAATTGGCGGCATTCTATGCCTAACGCAGAAAAGTAAGACTCACTCACATTGAACGCTTGACCGCTAGGGGTGGCGACCACGGTTTGGTTGTTCATCAATGCGTTTGACATGTTTTGAGGAAGCATTGCGTAGTCAGGTGCAGATACTCCACCCATTAATGGTAAGGATGCTTGAACATCTGGCGGTGTTTGTGCACAGCCCGTAAGTGTGAGAACCGAGCCGAGTAAAATCGTTAAAACACGATGATGGTTGTTCATCTTATCCATTTTTTAACCCGTTAAGTGAGCAAGTTGTACTGCACAAGAAAGCAGCATTGGAGGTATTTCAGGTACGCTACCGCCCTTGGGTGTCGTTCCCAATATCCGCTTTCTCAGTGTTATGTCGATGGTAGTCAGGGGTCGTTATGTGTTGGGTTCAGCGTTGCTTTTACAAGAGCAACATGACCACTGTCACAATAAAAATCGGTGCAAGTGTATCATTACGGGTACACATGTCCATATTAAGGGATATTGGAAATTGTAGAATTTGGATCTGGAAGGAAATTACTGTGGAAGCTTGATCGATTATTCATCAATAAATGAATTTCTTTACATGTCTTTAATTTGAACAACTTATTAAGCTCTCATTACGAGAGCAATTCATGGAATGTCGCAGTTATTTTAGCCAAGTCAGAAACATTTGATTACAAATTAAACACTGTTAGCTGACCTATATTAAGTGTCTGCCCTTGTTCGAGTAATTCAACCTCACCGTTGCCACACACGGTAAGACGAACTTGGGGCATGGGTTCATTGACATAGTACTCACACTCCATGTTACTTGCGCCATTTATTCTACTGTATACAACCACTTGACTTCTCATCATGTCACTCGATAGAAATACAAGATGATCGTTAGAATGGGATACCTGCACCCGCTCTTCCACCCCATTACTCCACAAAATCACACCATTTGATTGAAGAGAAAGTGTGGGTTTCACACACGCTGAAAGCGTAAATACTGAACAAATAAGCACGCAAAATTTTATTTTTCTCACAACACACCTGATATCAGTGAATATAAAAACACAACATGTTCCCATATTATTACACAAAGACTCAATGGTGAGAATTTAAACATACTTCGCATTTTTTAAAATTGAATAACCAAAAAACCTCCCTATAAAACACAGATTGTGTTTACTTGATCTCAAATACTGTTTAGCATTTGATACACCTGTCCATTTTTCAGGGCGGGTTGAACGTAAATGGAGTTCTACATGAAAAAATCAGCAATTGCAGCACTTGTTGCGATGATGATGGCAGCACCAGCAATGGCAGCTGAAGAAGCAGCATCTACTGGCGGTTCTGCAGGCGGTGCGACAGCATCTACTGCTGCTGTTGGCGGTGTTACCGCGACGACAGTAGCAATTGGCGCAGCCGTTATTGCTGCTGTCGTTGTTGCCGTTGACTCATCTGACAACGACACTGCAACCACTACTTCAACTTCTGTAACCACTCAAGGTTAATCAGTACGTTGTGTAAAAAAAACCGAACAGTGTGAGCTGTTCGGTTTTCTTTGTATTTATACCCAGTCAATGTGCTTGGCGGCTCTGTTAGATCTCGTTAGCTCTGTTGAAAAAAGACGAACAACACCACTCTTTGCCAAGGTATTGATTGATAGGTTTGACATTATTTTACGCCACCATAATGGGTGAATCTCGGTTCGCATCGATTGGCGACACAGTTGTAGTACTATGAAAAATTGTAAAATAGGCCTTAAGGCCCTTGCGCTGACGGGGGCACTGTTTGCCCTTTCCGGCTGCAGCCAAAAATTTCAGGATGTGCAAGACACGATGTCGCTGGCATTGTTTGGAACTGACGATGTGGTGCTCTCTGCCGATAACGTTAACGATCTTCCTTATGCAAGCCTTTATGCCAAAACCGACAATGGCGGTCAGGCATTCATGGTGTTGGGTTATGCTAACCCGAGCATGTCGAACCTCGCGGACCCTACGCATCATTTTCAGCTGAAATGGTTGTCAGCGACGGGCGAAATGCTGGTCACTGAACACGGCCGCATCGTGAAAACCATCAACCTTCTCGATGGTAACCTCTCTGCCAGCTACTCCCACCAAGCAGACCCGCTTGCCCTTGGCTTGCTTAAAAGTGCCACGCCTCACGTGTGGACACGTAAAGTGGATTGGCAACCGGGATATCATTCGGGTTACACCCTCGAATCACGCTTTCAGCTACAAGGTGAAAACACCTTAATGGTGAATGAAAAGCCAGTCAGCACGGTTCATGTCATTGAATATGTGCGCGCGCCTCAGTTAGATATCACCTTCGAAAACGAATTTTGGTTGCACCCAAAAACAGGTCATGTCATTGCCAGCATTCAAACCCCAGCACCGGGTCTGCCACGCATAGAACTGACGGTATTAAAGCCTTTTTCGGGAGTGAGCCAGTAACATGAAAAGCCCTTTTCTTTTTATTCAGGCAGGCCAATATCTCAAAGCAAACCTGCTCGAGACACGCCGCACGTTGATGAACATGACTACGTTGTTTGCAGCGTCTGTGTTCTGCTTAACGGTGTCTGGTCAAGCCAATGCCACAGAACACACCAAGGTAACCGTCACTACCTCTGCTGACGCTAAACATATGTATCACGTGGCCTTTAATGGTGCACCGCGCGTCGCGCAAGTGGTATCACAAGGTGCCGCGGTGATCAGAGCCAATGCCAACAACATTCTTGCCCACAATACCGACACTGTGTATTGGCAGGGTGCAGGGCTTTTTGATACCGCGGTCACACCTGAATTAGCGTCTTTGAAAAAGGCGGTAACAGATAACCTGAACAAACTTCAAGAAGCTTGGCAGGACGATGTTGAAAAAAACGCGTCTGTCACCGCGCTCTCAACGTTTCTCGCCGAAGCACACTTTCAATCGCGTATTCATGTGCCATTGGACGAAGATTTTTATCTGTCTGGCAGTAAGGTAAACCCATTGGTACAAGGCGACCTGATGTTGGTGCTTCCTACTCGCCCGAATAATGTTTGGGTGGTTGGCGCAGTGACAGAGACCACTGATGCTGATTTTCATCCTGACTACGTTGCCGATGATTATGTAGACATTGCAGAAACGCTGAACACCTTTGGCATCAGTGATGTGACGGTTATTCAACCCGATGGTCATTTAGAGACGCATCAAACCGCGTATTGGAATCAGATCCCTAAAAATCTCGCGCCAGGTGCCATGATTTTTGTGCCTTTTCAAGGTTTGCCTTCTGCGCTTTCCTCTCTTAACCGCGATATTCCGCGTCTTCTTCAACATCGGGTTATGTAGTCATGCGTTGTACTCTATTTAAACTGTCTTCCCTTTCGCTGGCTTTATTGCATGCCCTTCCGGCTGTCGCGAACGATCTCGATTTCACGAAGTTTAGCCCGACCCAAAGTGATTTTGGTGGTGTGGGCTTGATGCAAATGCCGACCGGACGCGTCGCACCAGAGGGTGAGTTTTCGCTCGGTGTAACCGTGAACGATGATTACCGTCATTATCACAGCTCCCTGCAACTAATGCCTTGGTTGGAAGCCACCATTCGCTACACACAAGTCCCTGATTTGTATTACAGCGGCGATGAAAGCTTCAGTGGCGACACTTATTACACCGACAAAGGCATTGATGTAAAACTGCGCCTTTGGGAAGAAAGCTATTGGCTACCTGAAACCTCGATCGGTATTCGTGATATGGGTGGTACAGGTTTGTTTGATGGCGAGTTTATTGCTGCCAGCAAACACATGGGCCCGTTCGATTTCACTGTCGGTATTGGCTGGGGTTACATGGGTAACCGTGCCAACCTAAAAGGTGATACCCGCCTTGGTAATGACTGCGGGCGTGATACCTCTTATAAAGGTAAAGGCGGCAGTTTTGATTACAGCCGCTGGTTTACGGGTTGTATGTCTGTGTTTGGTGGTATGGAATACCAAACCCCTTGGGCACCGTTAAGCCTTAAAGCCGAGTACGATGGCAACAACTACAAGAGCGATTTTGTCGTCACGCGTTCTGATAAAGAGATGCCACAGGATTCGCCATTCAACGTCGGCGCAGTATATCGCTTAGACGACTGGGGCGACATTCGCGCCAGCTTCGAGCGCGGTAACACCTGGACACTCGGCTTCACACTGAAAACCAATTTCAACACGCTGTCACAAAGCTGGTCAGACACACCAACGCCTGCTTACAACGGGAAACAGGGCGAATCAGTGGATGACATTGATTGGGATCGCGTGGCAACAGACCTTGAAACCATCGCCGGTTATGGTCAAACCAAAGTCTATGCGGATGATGAAAGCATCACTGTGGTGGGCGGCCAGTCAAAGTACCGTGATCGCGACCTTGCACACGAAAAAGCGGCGATGATTTTGACCAATACCGGTTCAAAGGCGTCAAGCTTCCATTTGGTCGAGCAAAGCGCAAACCAAACCACGGTGCAAACCGACATTGATGCCTCGGCATACCGCAAGGTGGCCAATCAAGAATATGTCGGCGCGAACGTGACAGACACCACTCGCCGCACGAATCCAAATACTGCACGCGGAATGTTGCAAGCTGACACCAGTAAACCTTGGTCTGTGAACGTGAACCCGAGCCTTCAGCAATCGATTGGTGGCTCAGAAGATTTCTACCTGTTCAATATTGGTGTGACGGCGGGTGCCAGTTATTGGCTGACAGATAACATCGAAATTGGCGGCGGGGTTTACGTTAACCTTTACGATAACTACGACAAGTTCCTTTATGACGTGCCGCCAGACGGGACTGACCTGAAACGTGTGCGTACCTTGGTGCGCCAATACATTTCCGATAACCGTGTGCGTGTGGGCAACTTGCAGCTAACAGCATTCGATAAGTTTGGCGACGATTTCTACGTTCAAGCTTACGGTGGTTATTTGGAAACCATGTTTGCGGGTGTCGGTGCTGAAGTCTTGTATCGCCCACTGAACAGCAACTGGGCGTTCGGTATGGACATGAACTATGTTGCCCAGCGTGACCCAAATTCTGAGTTTGGTATTTTCACGGAAGAAGTGCATTACGACCCAACAACTAAACGCTCTTACCGCGTTCAAACGGGCACACCGACAGGACATTTCACCACCTACTACCGCCCTGAATGGAGCTGGTTTGATGATTTGCTGATCAAGGCGAGTGTCGGTCAGTACTTGGCGGAAGATAAAGGTGTCACGCTGGATGTGTCGAAGCAATTCGATAGCGGCGTGATCGCAGGGGCCTACTTGGCGAAGACGAACCTTTCCGCGGAAGAATTCGGTGAAGGCAGCTTTAACAAAGGCTTCTACATTTCGATTCCTTTCGACATCTTCACCGTGAAACCAAGTGCGAGCCGCGCGTTGATCGGCTGGACACCGCTTTCACGAGATGGCGGCCAAATGCTAGGACGTAAATACCATTTGTATGACATGACGAATGGGCGCTATCCGAACAGCGAGTTTACGAATCGGTAGGTCTTAGATGACGAGTGGCGAGATTACGAGAAGCGAGAACGAGCGAGACTGTAACTAATTTTGTGTAACTGCCTATCACACCATACTCTAATGAGAGTTAAGGATAGGCAGATGCGCATGAACAAGAAAGAACTCGAAGCTTTCGCAAAGGAAGCAGCCAAAGGTATCAAAACACCTGAGGACTTGAACGAATTTAGCCAGATGTTGAAAAAAATCACCGTCGAAGCAGCGTTGAATGCTGAAATGGATGAGCACCTAGGCTACGAAAAACATCAAAAGTCGCCATCAAACAACAGTCGGAATGGCACGAGCAGCAAACGTGTCAAAACCGAAGAGGGCGAATTTGATCTTGATACACCGCGCGACCGCGATGGCTCCTTTGAGCCAAAGCTGGTCAAGAAACATCAATCCCGCTTTACCTCTATGGAT